>CAZAOG010000157.1:1333-3948 GCA_964486645.1 uncultured Ignavibacteriaceae bacterium
GATAGATTTGTTGAATCGCTGAACTGATTTAAACTATCCGGAAATACTACCGAAAACGGTTTCATTACATATCCGCTTATGGAAACCGAATGCTTGTCCTTCAAATCGTATATGGAATATATTCTAACCTCATCCATCGGTTCAAGTTTTATGTTATTTAACGGATCGTTGTCCAATGCTTTACCCAAATCAAAAGTTATAAATTCGCGGGTGGAATCCGGTTTTGTTCTTATAACATCGGCTTTACCCAAAAACACATCCGGCAGTGTACCGTATGCTTCTTTAACCAAGTCTTTCACAAACGGAACTTTTTCCAATTCAAAAGTGCCGGGTCTGTAAACGGCGCCCGATATTTTAACATAGTTTTCCACTTTATTAAGTATCGGAAAAATCGTTACAACATCCTTGTCAAATAAAGAAAAATCATTTTTATTATCCGCCAATAATTTTGACAGATTTACGTCAATTACTTTTCTGTCCAGTTTTGAATTTTTCCTTTCGGAAAAAGGAATAATTCTTGCCACACTTGCTCTTCCGGTATATGCGGTTGCCTTTAGGTTCCCGGAATAGGAAATGAGCCTTTGAAGATTTTCGTTTTCTTTTAATTCATAAATTGCCGGTCTAAGTACTTCGCCTTTTATTGTAACGGTTTTCCCTCTCGGGGGGATAAAGATCATATCGTTATTTCGCAGTCTTACGTCACCCGTTAGTTCACCTTTGAGCAGATAATCATAAAGATCGACTTTTGTTAATATCTTGTTATTTCTTATCACTCTGATTTCTCTTAAACTGCCGGAAGTTAAAGGTCCTCCGACACTATAAAGAGCATTAAACACGGTTGCATAACTGCTGATGTTATAACCTCCCGGCTGGGCGACCTCGCCCAATACGAATATCCTAATCGGTCTGAGTTTGGCAAGAGTTATATCCAAAAAAACTTTCGGGGGTTTGGTTTTTAGTCCCTCATAGAATTTGGAAAGATAATTAACCAATTTTTTCTGAAGGTCTTTGTATGCAATACCGGAGACAAAAAACTGTCCTGCCGTAGGAATAAAAATATTGCCCTGGATATCAACGGTTAATTGATACTGTAATTCAACGGCGCCCCACATATAAAGCTGCAAAATATCTCCCGGTCCTACGATATACCCCGGGTCAATCTGTCCTATTTCGGTAGGTTGAAATGATTGGGGGATATTTTTAAACAAATTATATCCGAAATACTGTAATCCTTCGCTTTTCTTAACTGTTTGCGGTGCAGGTTTTTCAACCGTTTTCATTGGAGGATTTGGCGGAGGAGTTGGAGGCAGAACCGGTTTTATGGTTTTAATTTTAACCGGAGGCGTATTTACGTCCGTCCCGCCTACAATATAAGAAGAAATAAATTGGTCATAGCTTATACCGTATTTTTCAGCCAATTTTCTCGCATCGTCTTCGGTCATATTTCTTCTCTGCAATTCGGATTTAATTTGATCGGCAGAGGTAATGCCCTGAGATTTTAATTTATCTTTTATCTGCTGCTCCGTTTGGGCAAAGATAGAACTAAAAGAAATTAAAATAGTAAATAATATTAGAAATGATTTTTTTGTCATAATTTTTGCTGTTTTATTTTATAATTTATCACTAATGATATATCAATCCGTTTGCTGATTTTTGAGAAAATTTTTTATTGATGCTTCAAATTCAATTATGTCTTTTAAGTTATTATTGATTAAGTTAAAGACATAGCTGTCGTCAATATCCCAATATAAATGAACCACTCTGTTTCTAAAACGTGTCATTAGTATTAATTTTTCCAGTAATTCATTTGAGATAACGCCATTTTCTTTTAGTAATCTAAATGCATCTGCATATTCATTAGGCAATCCGAATTTCATTCTTGAAACAATGTGGTTTGCAATATTTATGCAGGTTTCAATTGAGATTTGTAATAAATATCTGCCGCTGTAAATGTTTCGTTCTTCTTTTAAGTATTCTTCGACGGAAAGATTCTGCAAATCTTCTAAAGATTTAATAAATGAATCCAACCTGCTAAGCAGGCTCTCTATTTTTTCTTTATTAATCATTCAGCAATTGTTTATATCGATAATCAAACAAAGGTTTGTAAATAATTTGATAATCCATATATTTTAATCTGTTAAGCTCCACATAATCCAAATGCTTATTTTCATCCCTAACAAAAACAGGTGTACCTTCGTTTATTATTTTACCGATTATGATTATCGGTGCATCGTTAAGACTTCTCACGTCAAAATTAAATTTCGGAAATAAATAACATAAATCCGCTTCAATTTTAAATTCACTCATTCTATAATCATAGCTGCTCTTCTTGGTTGTTTGGTATACGGCTATATCAATATCGCTAAACTTGGTTTGATATTCACTGCCGAATGAACCATACAAATAAGCAAATGAAACTTCCGGGTTACCATTCAAGTAGTTGCTAATTTCATTTAGTATTTTTGATTTGTTGTTCACTTATTAAGCTTTAGCTTTATTTTTTATTACTAAAATATGTTTTTTAATATTCGATGTTGTTATGTATATGTAAAATACTAATTTAGATGTAAGAAGTCAGTAGTTATTGTTTATTTATCTTTGCGTTCTTAGCGCCT
>CAZAOG010000157.1:4048-5576 GCA_964486645.1 uncultured Ignavibacteriaceae bacterium
CTTAGCGTGAAATTATCTCTCGCAAAGCCGCAAAGCCGCAAAGTTTTTTACAAGTTATTTACTACTCTTTTTATTCCGTTTTTAATTAATGCTTCGTTAAAATTTACAAGTATACCCAACTTCAACCCGGTTAATCTTAAATAGGTCAATAACTGTTTGAAATGAACCGGAGCCAAAGCTTCAACCGATTTTATTTCTATAATAACTTTATCTTCAACAATTATGTCTGCTCTAAATCCTAAATCCATTTTAATTTCGTTGTAAACTACCGGAATACCTTTTTGTTTTTTACA
Organism: uncultured Ignavibacteriaceae bacterium; assembly: GCA_964486645.1. Taxonomy (GTDB): domain Bacteria; phylum Bacteroidota; class Ignavibacteria; order Ignavibacteriales; family Ignavibacteriaceae. The sequence goes on from CAZAOG010000157.1 coordinate 4,342, forward strand.
ATGAAGCTTCTCTTTTGTTAATTCATAAAACAGTATTTCTTCATATACGGATTCAAATAAACCAGGCCCGAGGGATTTGTGAATTTGGAAACATTTATTTACAATAATTTTAGAAATTTGATTTTCGTTCATCTTCTATCTTTGCGTCCTTTGCGCCTGCCCGACGTACAAAGTACTTTGGGAGACGGGTCTTTGCGTGAAATTATCTCTCGCAAAGTCGCAAAGCCGCAAAGTTTTTATGCTTTGAATATCCTTGTATTTTTTATTCCTATTTTCCCGAATAGGTTTCTGGTATCTATAACTAATTTAGAGTTATTGATAATTAGTTCCGAGTTTTCTTTGTAATAATCGTGATCCGTACTTAACAATACCAAATCGTAAGACGCAAGATTTTGAGCCGTAAGAGGTACGGATTCCATTCCAAAATTATACTTACGCGTCGGCGGAAGTTTCGGTACAAACGGATCGTTGTAATCAACTTCGGCGCCTCTTTCTTTCAATATTTCAATTAATTTTAGGGACGGCGACTCGCGCATATCGTCAATATTTTTTTTGTAAGAAGCTCCCAAAATTAAAACATTAGAACCGTTCAAAGCTTTACCTTCTTCGTTTAGCGCTTCCATTACTCTTTGTATAACATAATAAGGCTGACCGGTATTAACCTCTCCGGCAAGTTCAATAAACCTTGTATTAATATCAAACTCTCTCGCTTTCCAGGTTAAATAAAACGGGTCTATAGGGATACAATGTCCGCCCAAACCGGGACCCGGATAAAAAGCGTTAAATCCGAACGGTTTTGTTTTTGCAGCTTCAATTACTTCCCAAATATCGATTCCCATTTTATGGAATACCGTTTTAAGTTCGTTCACCAATGCTATGTTTACCGAACGGTAGATATTTTCAAGTAATTTTGTTGCTTCCGCAACTTTCGGTGAAGATACGGGCACGGTTTTGACTATAACTTGGTCGTACAATGTCCGTGCCGCCTTTAAACAATTTTCGGTCACACCGCCGACCACCTTCGGGATGTTGGAGGTACTGTAATCCGGATTATTCGGGTCTTCGCGTTCGGGACTGAATGCAAGGAAGAAATCTCTTCCGACTTTAAAACCCGCGGCACTCTTCCCGTCTTGCACGCTTGCTTCTTTCTTTCTTTCAGCAAGGCTGCCGGGTTGGACGTCTGCAAGCGAATCGGTAAACATTGGCAGCAATATCTCTTCCGTTGTTCCGGGATA
>CAZAOG010000158.1:0-5500 GCA_964486645.1 uncultured Ignavibacteriaceae bacterium
CCGGGCGGAGGCAGCGATCTTCAATCCATAGCCGTACATCCCGCTAATCCCGATATCGTTTACGTCGGCGGAGATATTGAAGGATTATTCAAAACCACTAACGGCGGTCAAAGCTGGACAAATATAAATAATAACCTGGCAACGGGTCCATGGACGCCCGACGTTTACTGGACAAACCAAATATATTTTGATAAATCGGATGTTTCGTTTAATACTTTATATCTTGCCACAGCAATAGCGATGTTTAAAACAACGGACGGCGGCGCCACCTGGTCGCTTTTATTTCCTTCAACAATTAACTCCGAAGTAGATTTTATATCTGTTTATTCTGTAATTGCAGATCCCTCGGATAACAAGATCATTTTTGCGGGCACGGAAGGTAAGGGTGTTTATAAAACAACAAACGGCGGCTCGAGTTGGACAAAACTTAACATTGCTTCATTAGCCGGCGCTACGGTGTACGGCATGGCTTTTGATTCGAATAAAAATTTATACCTCGGTACCACCAACGGGATATTTAAATCCACGGACGGAGGAAATACTTGGAGTCAGGCTAACGGCGGATTAACAAACACCGCTGTATGGAACCTGCAGGCTGTAACCATCTCAAATCAAACAACTTTATTTGCAACGGTAATTACTCACGGAACCCCGGGCAGTCCTTCAACTTTTGACGGCGGTATATTTAAAAGTACTGACGGAGCCGTAAGCTGGCAGAATATTTCAAGTAATCTGCCTAAGTATCAGTCTTCAGATAGTCTTTTCTATTTCTACTGGAAATTTACCGTAAATCCTTTAAATACTAATACAATCTATATCGGTACGTCGGTCGGTTCGCCCGATGAATCCCTTGCCGCTTATGAAAATTGGGGAATATACAAAACAATGAACGGCGGGCAGTCTTGGACAAGGGTTGATAATAATATTTCTCTCGGCTGGATGGACGACACCTTCTTTAACGAAAGACACGCACTTGCTCTCGCTATCGCTCCAAGTGATACAAATACGGTTTACTGGGGACGTGATTGGATGAACAAAACCACTGACGACGGACAAACCTGGACGCAAATCTATACTCAAAAAGTAGGCAATGCATGGAAGGGCGCGGGATTTGAATTGATGATGGTTGAAGGAATGACGTTCGATCCGACCAATAATCAAAGGGCGTTTGTGGGTTATGACGATATGGGACCTTTCCGTTCGGATGACAATTTAAATAGCTTTATTCCTTTGGATCCCAAAATGGATCCATACGACGGATACGACGCAGCAAAAGATTTTGAAATTGACCCGGCTAACGGGGATGTTTATATGAGCAGATACGACGGTTTGGGTTCCGTAGCCAATACAGGGTACAGCTTCGGGCAGGTTTGGAAAAGCTCGGATAACGGCGGCAGTTGGACTCTGATTTCCAACGGTTTACCGGACGGCAGACCGGATTTGGTGCTTGATAAAACATCCGGTACGGCGGGTAACAGAACTTTATATTGTGCATCGTTCGGCAACGGTATTTATAAAACTACTAACAGCGGCGGCAGTTGGAATGCCGTAAATAACGGTCTGGGCGCCGATGCCGCAAGTGTTTGGGAGTTATTCATAAATCCAAATAACAGTAATGAATTATATGCCGGTATTAATTCATTCGGTACGGGCGGGGGACTCTACAAATCAACGGACGGAGGAAATCTCTGGACAAAACTTTCTTCGTTCCCGGCGTTTGATGTTTTAACAATAGATTACGATAAAACAAATAATATTTTATACGTCGGTGCTACGGATAATTATGATTTTAACAGCGACGGCGGACTTTACAAATCCGAAGACGGCGGAACAACGTGGACAAAAATTTTCAACCATACACGTGTTGTTGATGTTGAAATAGATCCGGGTAATCCCGATATGCTTTATGCAGCCTCTCAGCCCTGGTATGAAGTATGGCTGCCTAATATAAATCCCGGTGTTTATAAAAGTTCCGACGCCGGAAGTACTTGGAGTAATATAACGGGTAATTTATCCCATACATTCATAGATTTTATTAAACTTAATCCGAACAATACTTCGCAATTATTTGCAGGAACCGGCGGCGGGGGACTTTGGGCAAGAAATTTAGTAACAGGCATAAACGAAGCCAATACTTTCCTTCCAACAAGGTTTGAGTTAAATCAGAATTATCCGAACCCTTTCAATCCGAGCACCACAATAAGCTATTCAATTCCCTCTGTGGAGACTGGATATGTTCCGTCTGTACAACTTAAGATTTATGACGTACTTGGGCGCGAAATTGTAACACTTGTTGATGAGAAGCAGAAACCGGGATATTATAATATTCGGTTCGATGCTTCGTCTTTATCGAGTGGAATTTATCTTTATAGAATTATAAGCGGTGATTTTATTCAAACCAAAAAAATGTTATTGTTAAAATAATTAATTGGATTGTAATTATGAATTTTACCTATATCAAAAAAGTGAACTTTATGGCGATGTTTTTTACTTTCTTTTTGTTAAACGGAAATCTTATCGCTCAAATTTACGAAGACCAACAAAAAGAATTAAAACGGAAAAAGACATCCGTATATCAAAAAATCGAACAAGATTTTATTGAAAGTAAAATTGATGTTAACGAATGGGCAAGAGAATTGGTTTATGCTTTGTTTGATAGGTCAAAACTATCGGAAGAATATAAGAATATTGAGCTTGGAAAAACGAGAAGTTGGATCTTTAAGGAACTCTTCAATAACTGGATGAAATTAAATCAGTCTACAAAGGAAATATTATATAAATACGGTTTTAATAACAACGGTGCTTTATCACCGCCTTCAGGCTTAGATTCAACAAGAGAATCTACTCATTTTAAATTTCATTATTCGGTAGTTCCGGGTGATACTAACGCAGTTAACGGCGATGATTCCGATACCAACGGAATTCCCGATTATATAGATACGATGATGTCCGTTTTCGAAAATGTATATTCAATAGAAATTGATTCCCTGGGGTTTACAGCGCCACCTTCCGACAGCAGTTCGATAGGCGGTAGTGATAAATACGATGTTTATGTTATGAAATTGGGGAATAACATTTTAGGATTAACTTCTCCTTTCTCTACTATCGGCGATAATCCAAATTCAAGTTCATTGATAGAGAAAAATGCTTCAACAAGTTATATAAAGATGAGAAATGATTATTCTTCAATTCAAAATCATACTCAATTAGAAAATATCCAAACTGCAAGTACACACGAGTTATTTCATGCAATTCAATTTGGGTACGATGTTAAAGAGAAAACTTGGCTGATGGAATCCACAGCCACCTGGGTTGAAGATGAAGTTTATGACGATAATAATCAAGCCGTAGATTATTTTAAATCTTGGTTTAAAATTCCCTATGTCCCTTTGGATGCAACACAAGCGGAATCTTATAATCATTGGTACGGTAGTTGGATATTTTTCAGGTATATTTCGGAACATTTAGGAGGGCAAAGCACAATTAAAAAAATTTGGGAAAAGAGTGTAGAGTATGATAGTAGGATAAAAGATTACAGTTTTGTTGAAATTGACGAAGCTCTTGTTTCCGTCGGCAGTAATTTCAAAGAAGCCTTTAAAAAGTTTGCTCTTTCCAATTTATATCAAACATATGCTCCTTATAATTACGAGGAAGCTGATTTATATCCGCCGATAGCTATATCGAGAAAATATTTTCAGACTAAAAAAGGGAAAAAATATTCAAGTAAAAAACATAGCACAAGATATTTCAGAATATTTCCAAACGTTTTACCCGGTACTTCCGATGAAATTGAGTTTACCGTAACACCGGATAATGTTAATGTTGATATGGAGTTAATTATTACAACTAAAACTTCAGGGATTATTGATGTCGTTACTTCATCAATTAACGCCGGTAAAATTGTTTACACTTTACAGAACAGCTCCACCAAAGGAGAAATTTATGCAATTATAGCTAATTATGATTCCGTCTCAACCGACATAACAATCGATGTATCTTTTAAAGGAAATCTTATTCAGCTGAGTAATTCCGGCAATTATAATTATGGTCGGTTCTCGGATAATTATTACATTTACAAATACAGCAGGCAGTACACCGACAGTGCGGGCGATTTACATACCGATTTTATAGTTAACCGTTTTAACGTAAAATACGGCTATGTTTTTGATAATACCTTTACCGATACAAACGGATTAGAGGCGTATTTAGCTAAAACAAATGGCGATATGTTTATAATAGCTGACGAAACAAACACGGGTTTGCAAAAAAATTACGGTTACCACTTTGCAAGTTTGAAAGAATTAGCAGGTGAATTTCAGGTAACTCAATTTCCCGCTGTTGATGATAACAAAATGTTTTTCTACGGTAATCTTATTATTTCTCCTGATGTTTTTACCGGAATATATTCAACTGATTTGACCACGGGTAACCCTCAAACAATTTTAGATTTAACCAATACGGATTTTAAAATTGATATAATTGATAGTGAAGGTAATTCATTTGTCGCTTTAAAAAACAGCAAAACCAATTCGCCTCTTGAAGAATTAATCTATTATAACAATAATTCTTTAAGAACCTTCTATTCGTTAAATAACGGGAGAAAAATAAGATCGTTTGTTTTTAATAATAATTTTGTCGCCTGGTCTGAATCGGACGGAGGATTTTCTAACAAATCCATAAAAGCATTTGATTTTGATATTGACAGTCTGAGAACCATCAGAACAAATGATGGATTGGATGTTTGGTCGGTAGCCACATCTTCAAAAAGAGTGGTCTGGTGGGAAAATATTAATGGTGTTACAAAAATAAAATTATGGATGAACGATTCGACCACGACCATAAGAAATACTTTTAAAGGATTATATTTAAGCGACAACGGTGTTAGCAGCAATTCTTTTGATATTCCGATTGATACGGGCGGTGTTGCCTGGATGGAAAATGATTTCGTTCTGTATTATTATAAATTTTCCACGCTACAATTAAACAGCTATGATTTGAGCAATTATTTCACGGATAAATTTTTAACTACTTATATTGTAAGATTATCGGGTGACAATATTATTATTGAAGCGGTTTCGGCTTTGAATACGGAGAAAGTAGGTATTTATTTGTTCAAACTGGGTGATATAGTAACGGGTATTGAAAACAGTAATTTATCTTTTATCCCTGAAAAATTTTCTTTATCTCAAAACTATCCCAATCCCTTTAATCCGAGTACCGTTATCGGCTATCGGATTCCGGTGCCAAGTAATGTAACGCTTAAAATATATGATGTTTTGGGTCGAGAAGTAAGCACCCTGGTAAACGAAGAAAAACCGGCGGGAAATTATAAAGTTAATTTTGACGGAAGTAACCTTGCAAGCGGTGTTTATCTGTACAGAATAATAGCCGGAAAATATATGCAGACAAAGAAGATGATACTTTTAAAATAGTAAATTATCCGCCTAAAGGGTGTGTTGCACAACACTGTTTTGTCACTCTGATCCGGCAGTTGCCGGAT
>CAZAOG010000159.1:0-5423 GCA_964486645.1 uncultured Ignavibacteriaceae bacterium
TAATTTTTACAGCCTTTCAATGTATGCAAAATATTCTTCCGGAAATTTACCCATGGCTGATTCGGCGTCTTTTTTACTATAAAAAAAACCGTAAACTGTTGAGCCGGTTCCGGTCATCAACGAAAAATATGCTCCCGTTTCAATCAAATTATCTTTGATCATCTTAATTTGAGGATATTTTTCAAAAACAATTCCCTCGAAATCATTTGTAATTTTGCCGGTTAAATCATCTTTCTCATTAAATCCTTCAATTATTTTTTCTGTTTGAAGTCTGTTATTTTTAAGTTTACAATTTTCAAAAGCCCACTTTGTACTTATGTGAATTCCCGGATTAATCAGCACTAAATATCCTTTTAATTGAAGTGATATTTTTTGCAAAATTTCGCCCCTTGAAGCTGCAAAAGCGGGAACTGGGTGAAGGAAAAAAGGCACGTCGGAGCCAAGTTCCAAGGCTAATTCGTGCAAAGTTTCTTGTGATAAATTAAAATCGAACATTTTGTTTAATGTACTTAATGCAGCCGCTCCGTTAGAACTGCCTCCGCCTAAACCGGCACCGATAGGGATGTTCTTTTCCAAATGTATATCTACATTTATTTTAAATTTTGTCCTGTTTTCCAGCAAATCTTTCGCTTTGATTATAAGATTGGAGCTTTGAGATGAAAGGAAATTATTGTTTGTTCTAAAAGAAAATGTGTTTGATTTTATAAATGTGATTTTATCCGACAATTTAATCGGATAGAATATCGTCTCTAAATTATGAAATCCATCATCTCTTTTTCCGAGAATATTTAATCCGATATTAATTTTGGCGGGGGAATTTACGACTACTTTATCCATCAAACAGATCTTTTAATTTTTTTATATGTTCCGGTGAAGAACCGCAGCAAGCTCCTGCAAATAATAGCGAGCTGCTTAATACGTTTTTAATCGTACGAGCGTATTTTACAGATGAAACTCCGCATTTTATATTTGTATCGCTAAAGCTTCCGTCTCCGCAATTCAGATAAATGCCCCAATTAAAATCTACGCCGATCTGCCGGTAAAATTTCAAAAAAGTAGATATGGCAGTACAATTGAATGCCACTGCCAACGGTTCGTATTTAAGGACAAAATCTATTACATCAGATAAGTTTTCACCTGATAAAATTTTCAGTTCATCGTTAAAGAAAATACTCAGTACATACTTTATATTATTTGCGTGACAATATTCGCAGATGAATTTTATTTCGTCCCAATGACTTTGTGTTTCGTTCAGTATAAAATCACTTCCGTATTTTAAAAGTAAATCGATACAAGTTTTGTGATTATCCTCCAATTCCATTTGGGTAACGGTTCTTTCTTTTTGGTAGCAGTCTTCCGCAGGCGGATTGGAACCGGCAATAATTACATCGGAGCTGCCTTTTGCTTCAAGAATAATTTCCAAACCGGCTTTTACTAATTCTTCGCTGCTGCAATTGGAATTTCCGACAGCTACGGGATTTGCTCTGAATGTATTTGTTGTTATTATATCTGCGCCGGCAGTTATATATTCTTTGTGGATTTCCATTACGGTTTCCGGATAATCAATATTAGCTTTCGACATCCAAAGATTCGAATCAACCGGGACGTCTTTTTGCTGCAGCAGGCTGCCCATTGCCCCGTCTAAAATCAAAGGTCTTCCTAATTTATTTGCTTTTTCGGAAAGTAAATTCATCTCTATATTATTGTATATCTAAACGCTTGTTTTTGTATTATTAAAATAGGAATCAACTTCATCAATTATTCTGTCTAAATCAATATTCTCTATACATTCCAAGTTATACGGGCATTCTTTTTTCCAACAAGGCGAGCATTCGAGGTTCTCATCAAATAATTTTACGCCTCTTCCGTAAAGTTCTATTTCGTTCCGGCAGCTTACTCCAAACCATACTATTATATATTTTTTAAGAGCGATTCCGAGATGCATTCCGAAAGAATCGCCGGTTATAATCAAGTCTGCTAAGTCTTCAAAACAAGCGCCTCTTCTTACACCTAAGTTTGTGGGAGTGTTGACTATTTGTCCCTTGAATTTTGAATAAATTATTTCGTTTCTTTCGGTATCTTCGGGACCTCCCAATAGAACGATTTTATATTTCTTTTTTTCCAATAACTTCTCAATCAAATATTGGTGCTGTTCTACGGTCATTTTTTTATTCGGATATAAATTTGAACAACCCGTGTTAAATCCCACAACCAAATCGTCGTTTGTAAAATCTATCTGTTTTTTATAATTAGAGATGAAGATTTCCTCTTCGTCGGTAAAGTTAAAAACGTATTCCTGTTTCTCATATTCAAGTTCAAAAGTTTCCGCTAAATATTCCTGTCCGGTTTTTTTGTTTATTCTAAATTTGAGGTTATCATCCATTCCCAAATTATAGTTATAATAAGCACCCTTATTAACCGGAATTATTTTTCCGTCTTCATTTAATCCGAAACCGAGCTTGGTTTCTGCTTTTGCAGAATTTAATAATGAGCAAGATCTCAAGGATTTATCAACGTTTAATACAAAATCAAATTTTATGTTTTGAAGAATCGAAATTGATTCTGCATTGTAGTTAAATACTTTGTCTATCAAAGGATTATTCAATAAAAGGGGAGATGCTACAGGTAATGTTACCCAATAAATTGTTGATTCCGGGAATTTATTTTTTAGTAAAGGAAGTTGGGCTGTTGTCATAAGTATATCGCCCATTGCATCAAGATTTATTATCAATATTTTCGTCCCGATTGGAATGTTATCTTTGCATCCGTCCTCCCAGCAGTTATGATCGCTATAGCACGGTTTGTAACCTGTAAATCTTTTGCAAGATGGAATTTTATTTGCCATTTAAAAATCTCTCTAAAAAAGGAATAAATTTTTGTTTTACTTCATTTAATGTAACATTTTTTAATGTCGGTCCCTCGGTTACAACACACTCAAAAGGTGTGTTGAAGGGTGCCCAGATCATATCATTTGTATTGTATTTAACGTATAATCCAAACACCGGTATATTATTTGCCGATGCTATGTGCACTGCGGAAGTATCCGGAGTAAATAAAAAATTCAATTTGGATATACCCGCCGCAAAAATATTAAAATCCTCGTTAACAGGGTATATAAATTTTTCGTCTATAATTTCGGAAGCCAAGTTGTGCATACTTTGTGTTGTAAACAGAATAATTTTTAAGTTATAATTTTGAAGCAATTTTAAGAGGGCTTTGTAATTTTCTATTCCCCAAAATCTTGCAATGCTTCCTGCAGAAATATTTATGCCGAGTAAAAAATTGTTATCCGGATTTATGGAACTAATATATTTATCCGCAAAATTTAATGAAGAATCAGACGGATAATATTGAACTCTCACGTCTGATTTAGAATATTTAATTTTTAGCAATCTGCAGATTTCCAGAATTCTTTCTATCACGTGGTATTTCTCGGCATCAATTCTTTCTACGGTATTTGTATAAAGTTTACGGTTAAATTTTCGCAGCCCCAACACTCTTTTTACTTTTGCAAATTTTAATAAAAAACTTACAGTTGCGGAAACATCGTCGTGCAGGTCAATTATAGTATCGATGTTTTTTTCTTTAACCAAATTATTAATTTTTGAAAACGAATGAATTGATTTATCAAAAATAATTACTTCATCAACAAAGGGATTGCCTCTGAAAATAAAATGGTTCTTTTTATCGGCCAATACATAAATTCCGCAATCCAATTTATTCTTTATTATTCGGAATAACGGGGTAGTAACCAATGCATCTCCTATTCTGTTAAGGCGTATAAACAGAATATTGGAATTGGAATTAAAGTTTAATTCCGCTTCCTTTCTTTGTCGGCTTAATAAAAGGAGAATTTTTAACAGAATATTTTTTAATAATTGCTCTATTTTCTTCATCAAACTACTTACTGAGATTTAGTAATTTTTTTACTTTTTTCACAACTTCATCCGTCGGAAGTTCTTTCATACATTCGTGGTTATATGGGCATGTAAGTTTATTGCAGATAATACAGTGTAAATCGGATTTTATAACATAGTCGGATTTATCGGAGTAAGGTCCGTGTTTCTTGGGATCGGTCGGTCCAAAAAGTCCGAGAGTAGGAATTCTTAGAGCTGCAGAAATGTGCATAGGACCCGAATCGTTTGCAATAACCAACGAGCAGTTATTTATTAATGCGGACATTTCGCTTACCGAAGTTTTGGGTGATAGAAAGGATGAACGGGGGAGTCCGTTTGAAATTAATTGTGCGTCCAGTTCGTCGCCGGGTCCCCAAATAATCATCAACTCTGCGTCCAACTCTTTATTTAAAGCTTTGCAAATCTCAACCCATTTTTCAGGGTCGCATCTTTTCGATTCCCATCCGCCGGAAGGAATAATACCAATTAAAGGTTTTCGGTTATTAAAGTTGTCCGAAATAAATTTTTCAGCCCAATTATTTTTTTCATCATCCACAAAAGCATAAATATTTTTTGATATTATTTTTACTTCAAGTGCTTTTAATAACTCTAAATTATGTTCGGCTGAATGGTGTTCGCCTCTGCCGGCTTCTACTTTTACATTGTATGCGTAACTTCTACCTCTGTAATTAAAGCCCACCCTGTGTTTTGCAAATGATAGAAAAGTTATTTGTGCGCTGCGGGGGTTAGACCAAAAATCAAAAATCAAATCGTATTTTTCTTTTCTTATTCTGCGGGCTACTTTAAAAGAAAATTCGGATTTCTTCATTGTTAACACTTTATTGATTAATGGAATACCATCGATGGAAGGTCTTACAAAATCTTCTGTTAAATAATCTATTTCCGCATTTGTGAAGTGGGCACAAAGGTTTTCCAAAACAATTGTAGATAAAACCACATCACCTATACCGCGGGGTTTGATGCATAATATTTTTTTTATTTCCGAATTTTTTATCTGCATAAAACGTTAATTATCTTTTAGCGGAAAAGATACTTCTTTATATTATTGATAAATATGAGTAAATGTTAACAATATGTTTTATTCCAATTGTTTTATATTGAAAATAATACATAACATAACTTAATAACTAAAAATAACAAATATTATTTTTTGAGGGGAATCTTTCTCAATTCAAATTTCCGGGAACTGCGAAAGCAGTTCTCTGTAAGAGTCCTTCGGACAATTTATAATAGCTCTCTATGGACTCGGACGTGGTATTATTTTCAAACTCACCCCCTCAAATCCCCCTCTCTTACCAAGAGAGGGGGAGGTCTGTATCTTAAAAACTTTTAAATTAATTGTAATAGGGGGTGAGTTCGGTTACACCGTTACAACCAAAAAAAGAAACGGAGGAAATTTCGGGAATCTCCTTACTTTGAGAACCCGGTTTCTGAGAGAAACTGGGTTTCTAATCCGCACAAATTTAACATTCCTAAATTCAACTGCATCCGCAGTTGCAGGTTTTT
>CAZAOG010000160.1:0-5303 GCA_964486645.1 uncultured Ignavibacteriaceae bacterium
TTGTTTACCTATGTTATAAAGAGTTACAAGCATATCCTGTTAATTAATTTTAACAATCACACTATTGTTCTTTTCTGAAGGGTTTTGTGGAAATAATAACTGCCGTAAGGCATTATTACAAAGGAGAATACCCCCTCCTGTTTGCAACTTAACTTTTTTTATTAAAATTTCCAATAGCCTGCAACGTTTTTTGTGTTGTTTTTTCTGTCTCGCTGCTTGTTCAAAATAAATGTTATTTTAATTACTGACATTTCTATTGAGTTATTACATTCTTTTTTTTTCGGCTCTTCAAAATTTGTAAATCTTATCAGTTTAATATATATTTGTGCCGAAATTATACAAGAGATTAAAATTTTATATCAAGTGTTAAAAATAATTGCCCTCAAAATAAAATTATGATTTTTAAGCCACTCATTGAGTGGCTATTTTTTTGTAAAAATTTTAACAACCGATGAATTATAAAAAAGCAAAATTAGTCTTAAATGACGGAAGCGAATACGTAGGTAAAAGTTTCGGCTATGAAACCAATACTAACGGCGAGGTGGTTTTTAATACCGGAATGGTGGGGTACCCGGAAACTTTAACCGACCCATCTTATAGGGGACAAATTTTAACGATGACTTTCCCGCTAATCGGTAATTACGGGGTGCCTGACAAAGATATAGAAAACGGACTGTTAAAATATTTTGAATCCGATAATATTCACTGCAGGGGGCTGATCGTATCCGGATATTCCGAAAACTATTCGCACTGGAATGCGGTTCGTTCACTTTCTGACTGGCTTAAGGAAGAAAAAATTCCCGCTGTCTTCGGAATAGACACGCGCAAACTCACGCGTAAATTAAGAGAAAGCGGAACGATGCCCGGTAAGATTATTATCAACAATAAAAAGAAAATTGATTTTGAAAATATCGATGAACTTGACCTTGTCTCTCAAGTAAGCGTTAAAAAACCTGTCGAATATAAAAAGGGCAAAACAAAAGTCATACTTGTGGACTGCGGTACGAAGAACAACATCATTCAAGCATTTCTTAAAAGAGATATAACCGTTTTAAGAGTACCTCACGATTATAATTTCTTAAATGAAGAAACCGACGGAATAATAATCTCAAACGGACCCGGCAACCCTAAAATATGTAAGGAAACAATAAAAAACGTCCGCAAGGCTGTTAAAAAAGAAATCCCCATTTTGGGTGTTTGCTTGGGCAGTCAAATTATTGCATTGGCGGTGGGTGCCGATACGTACAAATTAAAGTACGGACACCGCGGTCATAACCAACCCTGCAACGAATTGGGAACAAGAAAATGTTACATAACTTCTCAGAATCACGGTTACGCTGTCGATACGGATTCACTGCCGATGGATTGGAGGGAATGGTTTGTTAATGAAAACGACGGAACGAACGAGGGAATAATTCATATTTCAAAACCGTTTTTTGCTGCACAATTTCACCCGGAGGCATCACCCGGACCGGATGACACGGAATTTATTTTTGACCTATTCCTGAGGGCGTTGAAATGATAAAAAAAGGTAAACCGAAGAAAGTATTAATTTTAGGTTCGGGCGCGCTGCAAATAGGGCAGGCGGGCGAATTCGATTACTCCGGCAGCCAGGCAATTAAAGCGCTTAAAGAAGACGGTATAAGCACCGTGCTTATAAATCCGAATATCGCTACAATCCAAACTTCCTCCGACTTTGCCGACAAAGTTTATTTCGTTCCCATCAAAACAAACTTTGTAAAAAGAATAATTAAAAAAGAAAAACCCGACAGCATTCTTCTGCAATTCGGCGGACAAACCGCGCTTAACGTGGGTGTCGATCTTCATAAAAAAGGGATATTAAAAAGAAACGGTGTTAAAATATTAGGCACGCCCGTAGAAACAATCCAAGATACCGAAGACAGATTGCGGTTCGACAAAAAAGTAAAAGAAGCGGGATTTAAAACCGCAATCAGCAGAACCGCAAAAAACACCGACGAGGCAATTGCAGCCGCCGAAAAAATAGGTTTCCCCGTTATGGTCCGTATTGCATACGCGCTCGGCGGACTCGGTTCGGGAATTGTAAAAAACAGAAAGGAATTAATAGAAAAAGCCGAAAAAGCATTCCGGTTTACAAATCAAATTTTAATTGAAGAATCTCTTTACGGCTGGAAGGAAGTGGAATACGAAATTGTCAGGGATAAGCACAACAACTGCATTACCATTTGCTCTATGGAAAATGTTGACCCGATGGGCATCCACACGGGGGACAGCGTGGTTATCGCACCGGTGCAGACACTTTCGGCAACGGAAAATTTCAAACTCAGGTCAATAGGAATAAAACTCATCCGACATCTTGGAGTAATTGGCGAGTGCAATATTCAATACGCCCTTGATCCGAATTCCGATGATTACAGAATTATCGAAGTAAACGCAAGGTTAAGCAGAAGTTCGGCGCTGGCTTCCAAAGCAACCGGCTATCCGCTGGCATTTATTGCCACAAAACTTGCCATAGGCTATGCCTTAAACGAAGTGGAAAATATCATTACAAAAGAAACTTCCGCGTGCTTTGAACCTGCATTGGATTACGTCGCACTAAAATTCCCTCGATGGGATTTGCAAAAATTCAGACAGGTAAATACCCGCATCGGTTCGGAAATGAAATCCGTAGGCGAAGTTATGGCGCTGGGCAGATCATTCGAAGAAGTACTTCAAAAAGCCATTAGAATGCTTGATATCGGTTTGAAAGGATTTGATTCAAACAGCAGCCCATTTAAAAATTTAGACGAAGAATTAGCCGTGCCTACGGATAAAAGAATATTTGCAATCGCAAAGGCGCTGGCAATAGGCTACACTGTTGAAAGGATCCACAAGCTTACCAAAATAAACAAGTGGTTCCTTTTTAAGATGAAAAACATAGTTGAAACCGAAAGAAAAATAAAGAAAAAACCCCTCAACAAAATTGATTTTGCTTTGATGACCGAGGCAAAAAGAAACGGGTTTTCCGATTTACAATTAGCAAAGCTTACAAACTCCAGCGAATTCGAGGTGAGAAGATACAGGAAATCTTTGAATGTAATTCCCGTTGTTAAACAAATTGACACGCTCGCGGCGGAATTTCCGGCACAGACCAATTATTTGTATTTAACATATCACGGTGACGAGAACGACATACCTCTTCCGACCGAAAATCAAATTGTCGTGCTCGGCAGCGGTTCTTACCGCATCGGTTCTTCGGTTGAGTTTGACTGGTGCTGCGTAAATGCGGTAATGACTCTCAATAAATTGAACTACCGTACAATAATGATAAACTACAATCCGGAAACGGTAAGCACGGATTACGATATTTGCGATAAGCTTTATTTTGAAGAACTTTCGTTTGAAAGAATTCTTGACATTTACGATAAAGAGCTTCCCGAAGGGGTTATCATTTCCATGGGCGGACAAATACCGAATAATCTTGCAATGAAATTGCATAACGTTGACATTCCGATATTGGGTACTTCCCCCGACGACATTGACAATGCTGAGAACAGGAATAAATTTTCACAAATACTCGATAACCTAAAAGTTAACCAACCCGATTGGAAAGAGCTTACAAGCTTAAGCAAAGCCAAAGCGTTTGCAAAAAGAGTCGGTTACCCCGTGCTTATAAGACCGAGTTACGTTTTAAGCGGCGCGGCAATGAGTGTGGTAATAAACGACAAACACCTGGAGAGATATTTAAAAAAAGCAGCCGAGATAAGCAAAGAACACCCGATAGTTATAAGCAAATTTATTCTTGATGCCAAAGAAATTGATGTTGATGCCGTTGCCGAAAACGGTAAGCTGTTCTGTTACGCAATTTCGGAACACGTTGAAAATGCCGGGGTTCATTCCGGCGATGCAACAATCGTACTGCCTCCGCAGCGGACTTATCTTGAAACAATGAGACGTGTAAAAATCGTTACCAAAGAAATTGCAGAAGCGTTAAAAATTACGGGACCGTTTAACATACAGTTTATTGCAAAAGACAATGAAGTAAAAGTAATTGAATGCAACCTTAGAGCTTCGAGAAGTTTTCCGTTTGTTTCCAAGGTGTTAAAGGTTAATTTTATCGACATTGCCACAAAGCTGATGCTCGGCGAAAAAGTCCCGAAAATCGGCAAGTCTTCTTTCGATGTGGATTATGTGGGGGTTAAAGCATCCCAATTTTCGTTCTCACGTCTCAAAGGTTCCGATCCCGTAGTAGGTGTTGAAATGGCATCTACGGGAGAAGTTGCTTGCATGGGGGATGATTTTAACGAAGCTTTTCTGAAAAGCGTTCTTTCAACAGGGCTGGGAATTCCGAATAAAGCCGTGATGCTGTCAACAGGTAATTTAAAAGAAAAAGCCCTGCTGCTGCCGGTAACAAAAAAATTATACGAAATGGGATTAAAATTTTACGCCACAAAAGGCACTGCGGATTTTTTAAAAGCAAACGGAATGGAAGCAACCGTTCTTCACTGGCCGCTGGAGAAGAAAGAACCCAACGTCCTTACATATCTGAACGACGGTAAAATTGATTTGGTGATTAACATTCCAAAGGGAACCAATCTAAAAGAAATTAAAAGCGATTATATGATCAGAAGAAAATCCATTGATTTGAATATCAACCTGATAAACAACGTTCAACTTGCCGACCGTTTTGTTAAAGCACTTTCCCGCTACAAAGAAGACGACTTGGCGGTTAAAAGCTGGGACGAGTATAATTAAAGTGTGACTTAAAGCAGGCTTACCAAGGGTATTTCTACCGGAAAAACCAATTAATAATTTTTTTGCTTTTTTTATCCCGTCGACTAAAAAGGCTTTCTTAAAAACAAGTATTATTGTTAACCAACGATTTTAGAGGTTGCGTGAAAACTCATAAATTAAATTAACCCACAGACCTGCCTACCGTACAGGCAGGTTTATCTGTGGGATTATGACGTAAAAACAAATTTCTCTGAACTGCTTCAGCATTTTTTTTATTTTTCACATTGCCTCTAAATCGGTGGGTTAATAAAATTTATTGCATTGGAAATTAACTTCGGGATTTATCCCGAAGACCAAGCAAACACACAAAATACCCGAACCGGTTTGAATGTTTATGCAGAAGTGCAGGTGGTTCTTTTGCTCTTATTTGCAAGCAGCTTTTTGTTATTATGAGTTTCCCAAATTATATACAGTTATATTTTTGTTGATGTTCTTGCCTACACTTTTTTTTCTAAAACAGGTTAAAAACCTGTTAAAAATTATTTGGTTTTTATTTTTCCAACGGCTGAAGAGACTGTGTGAAAATTAGATTATTCTAAGTTTTATTATCA
>CAZAOG010000161.1:0-5267 GCA_964486645.1 uncultured Ignavibacteriaceae bacterium
CCTTGTCTCTGCACAGCTTCGCCACGTAAGTCACATTTGCTCGTACTTATGAAGTAAAAAAGATAGTATATAGAAATAAAAGCAGGGTTCTCGGAAGCACTTTAAATGTAACTTTATTTCGGCTATAAATTACATAGCAATAGTTATGAATTTATTTTAACAATAAAGTATAAAGGCGTCCCAACCCTCCTAAATTTTTTTGAAGTATAAATTTAGCAAAAAATATCTGTTAAACAAATAATTTAGTTGTTTTATTAAAGTAAGCCAACCTTTTTGCCGTCCAAAATAAAACAAGTAGTTGAGAAAGGTTTATAAACCGGACGGGTTCTGCCGCGCATAAGAAAGTCCCCTTTATTGTTTTGTACGGCGATTCGTTTGCCGGATGACGGACAAGCCGAATCGCTTCGTATATTAAACGGTTTAATTAGACTTCTTTTGATGAGGGAATCGGCTTGCCTTCCGCCCGAGGGGCGGGAGATTTGCATATACGAGCAAATTTGTTTTTGTTACTCCGATATCCGGCAGTTCGGTTGAAACCCGGGTTTATCCGGCTCTTAACGCATCTATTATGTTCATTCTTGCGGCTTTTACCGAAGGCAGGAAACCCCCGAAAATTCCCATTACACAAGCAAATATCAACGAGCTGATGATAATACCCGGAGTTAAAGCAAAAGAGAAACTTATCTCCGAAAAAGAAGCGAAGTTAAGGGTGGAAATTGTGAAAAACTGAAGTCCCGAAGCAAATAAAATTCCTATTATTCCTCCCACGAGGGAAATCAGAATGGATTCAAAAAGGAACACAACAAGTATGCTTCTTCTTTTGAATCCCAGCGAACGCAGCGTTCCTATTTCAATTGTTCTGTTTGCTACTGCGGCGTACATAGTTATCATTGCGCCTATCGTAGCGCCTATGCTGAAGATAATCGTGATAAAAATCCCGAGTATTCTTATAAAATTCGACATTAATTCCGATTGTTCTTCGAAAAACTTTTGTTCTATTTTCGGTTCGAATTGTTTCAATCTTTTTTCCGAATCGAATGCCTTTTTGAAATTTTCGAAATTCGATTTATCATCCAGCTTTAATGTAACGGAAGAAACGGTATTGCCTCTGTTGAAAGCATTGAGCAGTTGTTTAGAATCGCCCCAAAATTCCGAATCAAAGCCGCTTCCTCCTGCGGTAAAGTTACCCACTATCAGCCAATCGTCACCGGCAAATTTCACCTTATCGCCGATTTCAACATTCTTGAAATTTTTAGAGATCGAAGGTCCGACTATCAATTCTCTCGTCCCCCAATTGAACATCCTTCCTTTAATCAGCTTTACCAAAGGACGTAATTTATACACTTCGGAAGAAACTCCCCTTACGGTTACATTGCTGATACCTCCGCTTTTTTTATTAAGATTGATTATAACAACCGGTTCGTAGGAAATAATTTGTTTTCCGTTTTGTGTGGTTTTTATATGCGGAAGCGTTCTTATCACATTTTGAATATCACCGCTTATTATACTGGATATCTCGCTGTTAGCGGATTTCCTTAAGACAATTACGTTATCTTCAGCTCCGGTTGCGACTAATGTTTTTTGAATTCCGTACGCCATCATCAATACGGCAGTGAAGACAAACACAACCAATGAAACACCGAACACGGTGATTATGTTTGTCAATTTTCTGCTCTTAAAATTTTTCAAACTATATTTAAATGGAATACTCATTTTACCTTTTGTTTAACTCAACCGTATTATTTAACCCACAAACCTGAAGCCGTCGACAATTTTCGTTTTAATTGCCCTTTGAATCGGGAATAATGCCGATACAAATCCGATGAGGATTGCCGCCGAAGCAGAGAGAATTATGGTAATAGGCATTATTCTGAATATCGGGAAAAATCCTATTGGAATTACTTCCGCGAATCCGGCAACTATGGGAAAGACAAGGAACAATCCTATCCCGCCGCCGATAACAGAGATCAGAAGAGATTCACCCATAATTAACCAAACCAAATGTTTGGCGGAAAAGCCCAAAGTTTTCATAACGGCATATTCTCTTGTCCTTTCGCGAGCAGCCATTATCATCGTATTGCCCAAAACAAGCATTATAATCCCGATTATTACAAACGAGATAAAATTCATCGCCGTTATAATTGCGCTTGTGGAAGCAATAAAACCCTGTTGAAATGCTCTTTCGGTTTCGGTTTTTGTTTCCGCAATTGAATTTTTAAATAATCCGTCAATTTCATTTGATATTTCCCCGGATTGATTCGGGTCTTTTATTTTTTCAATAAACCATCCGATGTTCCCCGCTCTTCCGGGCGAAATCTTTTTCATTGTTTCGTCCAAATACTTCCAATGGAAAAGCATTTGCGTCGCGTCCGTGGATTTGAATTTCGGTTTGTAAATTCCTCTGACCACAAACTCCCAGGTGCCGGGATAAATATCCCCTTCAATCGTCATAACATCACCGAGCTTTAACTTGTACTGTTTGGCAATGTCTGCGCCGATAACACATGCGTTTCTTTCTTTTTTAAATGTTTCAAGCTCTTTTTTTGAAAGGAGAAATTCCGAATAAACATCCAGATAAGTATCCGCATCAACGGCTAAACGCGGAAAGAATTGATTTTTATCTATATAAACACCCTGAAACCAGTTGGCGTAAGTAACCGTTTCAATTCCTTTTATTTTTAAAATTTTGTCCCTGTAAGAATAAGGCAGCGGAAAAATAAACGAAACCGCCTGTCTTGTAATCAACCTGTTTGCAGACGAAGCTTCAATACCGGCGTACCAGGCACTTACGACCGTCCTCATAAGTCCGAAGGCTATTACGGCAATTGCAATTCCTAAAATTGTAAGGAATGTTCTAAGCTTATGACGAAGAGTATTTTTAAAAATTAATTTTATAATTTTCATTTCTGTAATTTTTACATTTCCTTTCTATGATATATCATCTTCACTATAAAATTTTAATCCAATATCAGAAGCATGATTGTATGGCTGTATGATTGTGAGTTTAATATTAACTTTTTACATGCATTCATACAGCCATGCAGCCATACATTCTCCTACACCAATTCGCCCTTCTCCAAATGTCTTATTATATTGGCTTTTTCTGCTGCGTGAGGATCGTGAGTAACCATGACAACAGTTTTCTTAAATTCTTTGTTAAGTCTGTCCAACAGAATCAGAATTTCGTTTGCTGAATTTTTATCGAGATCACCTGTCGGTTCGTCTGCTACCAATACCAAAGGGTCGGTTACCACCGCTCTTGCAATTGCGACTCTTTGTTCCTGTCCGCCGGAAAGCTGCTTCGGATAATGCTCCATTCTATCGCCCAGTCCGACTATATTTAACGCCGTTTCAACGTGTTTTCTTCTTTCCGATTTTGAAAGATGTGTAAGGAGCAAAGGAAGTTCAACGTTTTCAAAAGCCGTTAGTACGGGGATAAGGTTATAGAATTGAAAAACAAATCCGATATTATTTGCTCTCCATTTTGCCAACGCCGATTCATTTAAACTTGAAACTTCCGTTTCGTTTACAAAAATTTTACCTTCGGACGGTTTATCAATTCCGGCAATCAAGTTAAGCAAGGTTGTTTTGCCCGAACCCGAAGGTCCCATTAATGCAATAAATTCTCCTTCGTCAACCGACAAAGAAAGATTATTTAAAACAGGAATTTCAAAGCTGTCTCTCGTATACGATTTAGAAACATTTTCAACTTTAATTAATGCCGACATAATTTCCTTAAAAATATTTTATAAAACTTTTACTTCCGCACCGTCTTTAATTTTACCGGTAACTTTTTTTATAACTTTGTCGTCCTCTTGTATACCCGATAATATTTCAATATAACTCCCCGATGTTTTACCTGTTGTTACCTTCACTTCAACGGCTTTATTGTTTTTAACCTTATATACAAACTTGTTTCCGCTGCGAGTTACAACAGAAGTTTTCGGAACAACAAGCATCGGTTTTTGTTGAACCATATTTTTGCCGGATTCCACATCCAGAAAAAGAACTTTAGCGCTCATTTCAGGCAGAACTTTGCTGTCATATTTTTTGAAAGCTACTTTTACCATAACGGTAGCCTTGGAACGGTCGGCAGTGGGAACAATTTTGGCTACATAACCGGGATAACGAATATTAGAATACGCATCCAAAGAAATTTCGGTATTTTGATCCGGTTTAATTCTTTCTATATTAGATTCCGAAACGTCGGCTTCTACCTGCAGGGAAGACATATCGGCAATTGTTACAACCGCCGACCTTGAAGTTGCGCTTGCACCCAGAGGAGAAACTATCTCACCTACATCAGCGTTTTTTGAAAGAACGGTTCCGTCGAACGGCGCACGAATATACGTGTTTTCCAAATCCACTTCCGCTTTTTTAACTTGTGCCTTAGCCAACTCAATCGATGCAAGAACGGTTCTGTAATTGGCTTCCGCTGTTTGATAATCCGCTTCCGTTCCGAGTGCTTTTTCAAAAAGTTTTTTCTGTCGCAAGTATTTATTTTCAGCATCTATCAGTTTAGCTTCATTCAAGGATAGATTTGCCTTTGCCTGTTCTAACAATGCTTTAACATCTCCGTCTTCTATCCGCGCTAAAACTTGATTTTTCTTTACTTTGTCGCCTTCTACTACGCCAAGATATATTAATCTGCCCGTTGCTTTGGATGCAACCGACGCTTTCCTTTGTGCGACTACATAACCGCTGGCTGTAAGTACGGCGCTGGTTTCCGCCCGGGTTCTTTTAAATGCGGTTACAAGGTTTACTTCTATTTTATCGGGAAAAAATTTTGACCACAATAAAAATCCCAAAACAATAAACACCCCGATAAACAGGAATAACGCGGCAATGTATTTTTTCTTATTTCCGTTATTCGGCTTGCCGGAACCCCTATCAATCTGCAGAGAAGATAAATCTGTTTGTTCGTTTTCCATTGAGTATTAAAGCTATTTTATTTTAAGAGAATGAAAATAATTACACTATAAAATAAGAGAATTATAACTAAAGAATAAACCTTTTATCATCGAATTTATTCATTCAAATAATAAAAATGTTAGAATGCGGGTTTATCACATCTGTCCAAAATAATATCATATATTTCGTTCCTACGGGATGAAAAAGATTCCTCCATTTATTCATTTTCTAATATGAGGCTGTCTCAAAAGTACGGAAAACCGTTGAAACGGTTAAAATTTACACTTTTGAGACCAGCCTCGAATATTATGCTTCTTCAAGAACAATCCATTTTCATCTAACGATTTTGGCAGAGC
>CAZAOG010000162.1:0-5256 GCA_964486645.1 uncultured Ignavibacteriaceae bacterium
CAATAAAAGAAGAGACTTAAAAATTGCCGCAACGTTTTCAGCTTGCCTGCGGCAGTCAGTGACGAAGTAATATAAAGGGAAAAATTTGAGATTGAAAATCCGTCTAACGAAATTGCAGGTAAACAGAGGGTTAATTTATGAAAAAAATTAAAGTAGGAATATTACACTCTTTGTCCGGTACCATGGCTTCAAGTGAGATGCAGCTTGTTGATGCGGCATTATTTGCCATTGATGAGATAAATAAAAAAGGCGGGATACTGGGCAGACAATTACTTGGTGTTGTAGAAGACGGTTGTTCGGATCCCGGAATATTCAAATTAAAAGCAAAAAAACTCCTTGAACAGGATGCTGTCAACGTTGTGTCGGGCTGCTGGACTTCATCTTCCAGAAAAGCGCTGCAAGATATCATCCGGGATAAAAAAGTATTTCTCCTGTATCCGGTTCAATATGAAGGCTTGGAAGAAAATCCGAACATCCTTTATAGCGGCAGCTGCCTGAATCAGCAGATATCACCTGCTGTTGAATGGTGCTTGGCACAGGGTTATGTTAATTTCTATTTGGTAGGTTCCGACTATGTTTTTCCCAGAACGGCTAATGCGCTTATTAAGTCTTTGCTGCTGGACCGCGGAGCCAAGATTTTGGGTGAAGATTATCTGCCTTTGGGTGCCACCGACTTCAAGGATATTGCAAAATCAATTAAATCCGCCAAACCCGACTTTGTGCTCAATACAATTAACGGGAAAAGCAATGCGGGTTTCTTTACTCATTACAATAAATATGGGAATAAATTTCCTGTGATGTCATTCAGTATTTCCGAACACGATTTACATAATCTTGGTATTCAAAAAGCCGCACACTATCTCTGCTGGAGCTATTTCCAGAATCTTGACAATAAAGAAAATCAAAGATTTCTTAGTGAATTCGGTAAGTTCAATAAAATAAATCCAATTGCTTCGGACCCTGTGATTATGACCTATTCACAAATTCGTCTTTGGAGTCAGGCAGTGGAGAAAGCGGGAACATTGGATATTGATGCTGTTAGAGAACACCTGCACGGTCAAAAGCTTAAATCACCGGCGGGTTTACTCGAAGTGATGCCCAACAATCATATATTAAAATCTACATTTATTGCTAAGCAAATTTCCAACAAGAAATTCGAGGTTATCTGGAAATCGAATAAACGAATTAAACCGGAGCCTTGGCTGGGAATGGAAAATGTGAAGCTGCCGTCAGCCAAATTAGTTCTGGATGCATTAACCCAATATCCCAACTTAATCAACCTTAATACGTCGCTTCAAACCGCGAATCTGGAACTTGAAAAAACAAAAAGAGAGATTGAAAAGCACCAAGAACATCTTGAAAAACTTATTGAAGAACGCACAGTGGAATTAAAAAGGGAAGTTACCCAACACAAAGATGCGGAAGAAGCCCTAAGGGATAGCGAAGAAAATTTACGAACAATACTTAATTCAATAGGCGATGCGGTAATTTCCACAAATGTAGAAGGAAAATTAATTCATATAAATCCTGTTGCAGAGAAATTGACCGGTTGGAAAGAAAAAGACGCCTTGAACAAACCTCTTGAAAAAATATTTAATATAATTAATGAAGAAACGGGTGAAAAAGTAAATAATCCGGTCAAAAGAGTATTGAGTGAAGGTGTTGTTATAGGTCTTGCAAACCACACATTATTAATTTCCAAGCAGGGGAAAAGAATACCTATTGCTGACAGCGGAGCACCTCTGAGAAATGAAGATGGAGAGATTACAGGGGTTGTACTTGTTTTCAGAGACCAGACTAAAGAAAGAGAAGCCCAAAAAAAATTAAAAGAGAGTGAACAATGGAATAAAGAAATATTTGAAGGTTCTTTAGATGCAATCTTTATCGTAGATTCAAATACACGTATAGCAGATGTTAATAAAGCAGCTTCTTCCTTAACGGGATATACCAAGGATGAACTATTAAAAATGTCAATACCCGACTTACACGAAAAGAGGAACCTTGAAGCATATAATAAATTATTAAAACGTATTATCGGCGGGGAGTCCGTTACTACTGAAGTAAGAATATGTAAAAAAGACGGAACAATAGTGGAAACGGAAGTTAGCAACAAGCAATTTATAATTGACGGCATTCCATATATGCATATGGTTGTACGCGATATTTCTAAGACCAGGCAGGCAGAAAAAACACTGCGGGAGTCTTATAATATCATTAACCGCAGTCCTGCCGTAGTCTTTCTTTGGAAGAATGAAAAAGGATGGCCTGTTGAATACGTATCGGTAAATGTGAAAAATTTGTTCGGCTACACCGCGGAAGAATTCTTATCGGGCAAAGTGCCCTACGCCGGCGTAGTTCAGCAGGATGACCTAAAAAAAGCGATGAAACAGGCTGCTATTTACAAAAAAGACAAGAAAAGAAACGAATACACACAGGAATACAGAATCATCACAAAAGACGGAAAAATTAAATGGGTTGAGGACCGCACATTTATACGAAGAAACGAAGAAGGCGATATCACTCACTACCAGGGTATTGTATTTGACGTTACCGAACGCAAGAAGGCAGAGGAAGGAGTTTTACGTTTAAGCCGTATTTTTGAAGGCTCGCTAAATGAAATTTATTTGTTCAAATCGGATACTTTGAAATTCATCCAGGCAAATAAAGCCGCACAGAATAATCTGGGCTATACGATGGAAGAATTACGGGAATTAACGGCGCTTGATTTGAAACCTGAATTTACAAGAGAATCGTTTACGAAATTGGTAGAGCCTTTACGCAAAGGAGAAAAAGAGAAGATTGTTTTTGAGACGGTTCATAAACGAAAGGATCAATCACTTTACGACGTCGAAGTTCACTTGCAGCTTATGGAATATGAACACGAAAAGTTATTTGCCGCTATTATTCTTGATATAACCGAACGTAAACAAGCAGAATTTAAGATTAGAGAAAGCCGGCAACGCCTTACCAGCCATTTAGATAATACACCTTTGGGAGGTATTTTTTGGGACACCGATCTTAAGGTTACGGATTGGAACAAATCTGCCGAAAGGATATTCGGTTACAGCAAGGAGGAAGCATTAGGCAAATACGCAAACGAATTGATTGTTCCTGAAAATACACAAGACAAGGTGGATGACGTTTTCAATCAACTTTTGTCACAAACCGGTGGAAAGAAAAGTACAAATAAAAATATCACCAAAAACGGCAAAAGGATTATATGTGATTGGTATAACGTTGCCATAACCGATATAAACGGGAAGGTAACGGGGATAGCATCGCTGGTTGATGATATTACGGAACGTAAAAAAATTGAAAAAGAACTTAAAACAACAATTGAATTTAACGAATCTCTTATTGAAACAATCCCGTTCGGTTTAGATATTGTGGATTTGGAAGGGAACGTTTTATTTATGAACAATCTGCTGAAAGATGCCGTCGGTATAGAAAATCCCAAAGGGAAATGCTGGGAATTTTACAAAGACAACGGTAAGCAATGTACGGAATGCCCTTTAAGGGACGAAATGAAATTGGGCGAAACCAATATCTGCGAAGTACACAATGTACTTGGAGGCAGGGAATACGAAGTAACACACACGGTGATGAATTTTAAAAATCAAAAAGCATTGCTTGAAATTTTTAGAGACGTAACGGAATCAAAAAAAGCTCAAAAGGAAATAGTAAAATTATCCCGCTGCGTAGAGCAAAGTCCTGCAATGATTGTAATAACGGATACCGGCGGGGATATAGAATTTGTTAATCCCAAGGTGACTGAAGTTACCGGGTACTCAAAAGAGGAACTTATAGGCAAAAATCCTAAGATATTCCAATCCGGCAAAACACCTAAAAGTACTTATGAAGAATTATGGGATACAATTCTTAAAGGTGAAACTTGGGAAGGGGAAATTTTAAACAAACGTAAAAACGGTAAAGAATATTGGGAGTCCGTAAGTATATCGCCGATATTAGACGACAAAGGAGAAACAATAAATTACATCGGCATAAAAGAAGATATAACCGAAGAGATTAAATCAAGAAATGCTATAATCGATGCAAAAGAAAAAGCCGAGGAAACGAACAGAATAAAATCGAACTTTCTCGCAAATATGTCGCACGAACTACGGACACCGATGGTGGGTATTATAGGGTTTACGGAGATTTTGGAAGAAGAGATTGATAAACCGGAATTAAAGGAATATGCATCGTTTATCCACGAAGCAAGCAGCAGACTGATGGAGACGTTAAACTTAATCTTAAATCTTACTAAAATTGAAGCCGATAAAATAAACGTTGAGTTGTCGATAATTGATGTTGTTCGAAATACAAAAAACACTGTGTCGATATTTGATAAAACGGCTGCCAAAAAAAATATATACTTAAAGTTTGAAAGCAGTGTTGAAAAACTTGAGATGGAAACGGACGAAAGGATGTTTGACCAAATAATAAGCAACTTGGTTAACAACGCGGTAAAATATACGGATAAAGGCGGAGTGACTGTTTCGGTAAATAAAGTTAAAAACGATTCGTATATAGAAATAAAGGTGAAAGATACGGGTATCGGCATTCCGAAGGACAAACAAAAAGTAATTTGGGAGGAGTTCAGGCAGGTAAGTGAAGGAACAACCAGGGTTTATGAAGGTACCGGTTTGGGACTGACAATAACAAATAATTTTGTTAATCAGCTTGGCGGAGAGATAAAATTGGAAAGTGAACCGGATAAAGGCTCGACTTTTACCGTACTGCTTCCAATTCGAGAAAAAACCATTGAAGGAAAAACCGCAGAGCCGGCTCTTGCCGCAACAACCGCGACAACCGAAACAACCGAAACAAAAGAGATAAAAGAAGAATTGAAGACCCTGCTTTTTGTTGAAGATGATAAGATAGCCTTAAAAGTAATTCCATTATTTTTAAAAGGACATTATAATGTTGAATGCGCAAAGAACGGCGAAGAGGGAGTTGAAAAAGCCAAAAGCAAAAAATACGACGGAATTCTGATGGATATTCACCTGCAGACTAAGATGGACGGAGTTCAAACGGCAAAAAAGATAAAAGAAATGGAAGAGTATAAAGATGTGCCGATAATAGCCGTAACCGCTTATGCAATGGTGGGTGACAGAGAGAAATATTTGGAAGCCGGATTCACGGATTACATATCAAAACCTTTTTCTAAAAACGATATTATTGAATTGGTGGATAAAACAATAAAAGAAGAGACTTAAAAATCGCCGCAACGTTTTCAGCTTGCCTGCGGCAGGC
>CAZAOG010000163.1:0-5165 GCA_964486645.1 uncultured Ignavibacteriaceae bacterium
ATCAATAATTAAATTTTATTGAATAGATTATATTAGTGACCACATCGCCGACTTGCTGCAGGGTTTCAATTCCAATATTGTCTATAGTATCTTTATCCGAGTGCCAATAATTTCTTCTTTCTACAGGTGTATCTGCACCTATTAAATCAGAATCGATTATATCAATTGTACGTAACCCTGCCTGGTTTAACGGAATGTGGTCATCATAAATAGGCGGACTTATGTTAAATGTAAATTTGTCCGCTCCAATTTGCGCAGCTTTTTCCCAAAACATTTTTACTATATCCGGTGCGTAATTTTTTGAGTTCCTTTCAATCGGAAATTGTGCGTCTTTATCTCCAACCATATCCAGCAAAACTGCAAAAGCCGGGTAATTGTTTAAAAACAACTTTGATGAAAAATATTTTGCACCCAGGCTGTAATTTTTAAGATCGGATTCCAATCCGTAGTCTTCTCCGTCAAAAAGGACAAGGTCTACACCAAAATCAATTTTATTCTCACTTAATATTCTCGCTAATTCTAAAATAACGGCAACTCCGCTTGCACCGTCGTTGGCGCCCAAGACCGGTAATTTCCTTTTAGCGGGGTCTTCGGCATTTTCGGAACGGGGGCGAGAGTCCCAATGAGCGCTTATCATTATTCTGTTTTTATTTTCGGGGTTAAACTTGGCAATTATATTTGTAAGCTCAAGTACTTCGCCGTTATATCCGACGTATGTAAAAGACTGCTTTGTAACCGACTGCGTGAACTTACCGAGTGTGTTTGTCAGATAATTTAATGTGTTAGCATGAGCTGTTGAGTTTGGGCTGCGTGGTCCGAATTTAATCTGTTCTTTTATGTATTGATATGCATTTTTAGCTTCAAATTTTGGAATTATATTTTTAGCCGTCAATTCATACAAAGGTTTTGATACTTCAACTTTCTTTTCGCTGCAAGAAGTAATGATAAATACAATTGGAAGTATTAAAATGAAAATTTTTTTAGAAGACATTTTTTTTCCTATTTAAATAAACTAAATATTGTGCAAAGTGAATCTTGAATATCACGTGCCGGTTTGGATTTGCCGACAAAATTCTGCATTAAAATCGAAAACGCAAGAGTATCACCGTTTATTGCCCTAACGTAGCCTGAAATATTGCTAACACCGCTCAATGTTCCGGTCTTAGCGTGAACATTATTATAAGCCGGACCTGTAACCATTCTGCCGTCCAACGTCCCGTCAACCCCGGCTGTGGGTAACGAATTAAAATATAAATCGAATAATCCTTTCCGATCAAAGTACATATATTTCAGCAGGTCTATGATTAAATCTGCAGAAATTAAGTTATAGTGCGAAACACCCGAACCGTCAACGATTCTGTAATGTTCGGGATTATTGCCGATCATTGTAATAAGACTATCAATTAATTTTACTCCGTTTTCTGCTGCTGCCGGAAAGCCGTTAAATTTTTCGGCAAGTGCATACAGTATCATTTCGGCCCCAAGATTATTGCTTTCTTTGTTGGTTTTAATTATTACGGAATCCAACCCTCTTTCAACTATTGAAAATTCTACAGCGCTTTCGGGAGTTGACAGTGTGTCCAACTTACCCGAAATTTTAATATCCATATTGTTTAACTTTTCTTTAAGAAGAGTAATGAAAAAAAACTCGGGACGAAAAATATTTACTTCGGATGTATCAATTTCGTCTTTGTAGAATTGGAAACCATTTACAAAAATCTTATTTTTTCTATTAATCCAATCTCTTGAAACTTTAATTTTTGAAGAATCACCTTTAATGGAAATTACGTCGGCTTCTGTTGAATAATATTTAGATTCCGGATAAAAAGCTACAATTGATTGATGATTAACTTTTCGCGGTTCGGTGATAACCTTTACGGAATTTCGGTTAATGTTAAGAGAAGTTAAATACGGTGCGCTCGGATCAGGGTCATCATCCCACATCCAGCCTTTGCCCCAAAACAGAGAATCCATTGAAGAAACATCGGCAAAAATATTACCTGTAATTTTTTTTACTTGTAATTTTTTTAAACCGCTTATCAGCGAATCCAAATCGTCAACATTAAAAAAGGGATCGAATCCTCCTTTAATATAAACATCTCCGTAAAGAGTGCCGTTTAATATTTTACCCGTGTAATACGCTTTGGTTTTAAATTGAAAATCTTTGCCGAGAAAAATAAGTCCCGCCGCTGTTGTAAATAATTTAAGATTAGAAGCCGGACGCAGTAAATATTTATTGTTCTTCTCATATAAAATTTCAGACGTGGAAAGGTTATAAATTTTTACGGCAGCTAATGTCGAATTGAAAAAATTTGTTGAAAGGAGAGATTCAATTCGATTTTTGAATTCACTGTTTTTTGTTTGTGAGCTAACCGGAACAATAAGCGATAAAAAAAGGATAAATGGAAATATTTTTCTAATTTTACTCAAAATATGGTCTCTCTCTAAAAGTTACACCAAGTTCATCTTCCGTAAATATTCTTGCTTTTTCAATATCAATTTCGTCAACTTTAACTATTGTTAAAACTATTTCTTTTACAAATGCTTTAGCTTTTTCAGTAAAATTTTTCATCTCGTAAAACATACTTTTGTCAACACCCATAATTTTGGAATATTGTTCGGGGTCGGCGCTGTTCAGACTTATTGAAACCGTGTCAATTACTCCTTCCATTTCCGGGGTAATATCTTTTTTGTTAATTACGTTACCGTGACCGTTTGTATTCAATCTCGTTTTTCCGCCTTTTGCTTTTACGTATTTTGAAATTTCTTTTACAACATCCCATCTAATTGTAGGCTCACCGTATCCGCAAAAAATTATTTCATTATAGTTTTTAGGATCCCCGATTTCCCGGATATATTTCTCTACATCAGGTTCTTCGCTTTTTTTCATGCTTAAATTATAACCTTTAAGCACGGCATTATTTTCTCTCTCACAGAAGTAACAGTCGGCGTTGCATCTGTTTGTAATATTTACATATAAATTTCCGTTCAATTGATATGTGTAACTTACCTTCGGCATTTCACCGATTCCGAAAAACTTGAATGCGTTATACGATGTTGCCCGTCCTACTTCCTCCAAAGAGATATTATGAATTTCAGCTATTTGTTCTGCTACAAATTTTACGTATGAAGGTTCGTTCCTTTTACCTCTGTTAGGTACGGGTGTTAAGAAAGGGGAATCGGTTTCTATCATCAATTTTTCTATAGGGATGTGCTTAACTACATTTCTTAATTCATCTGCTTTTTTGAATGTAATATTTCCTGTAAAAGAAATATAATGCCCAAGGTCAAGAAGTCTTTTTGCTCCTTCTTTATTACCGGAAAAACAATGGAACTGTGCTTTTAGATTAGTGCCTTTGTAAGATTTTATTATTTCATAAATGTCGTCGTCGGATTCCCTTGTGTGAATTACAACCGGCAGATTTAATTCAATTGCCAATTCTATTTGATCGCGAAAAGCTTCTTTTTGTTTTTCTACGGGTGAAAAGTCGTAATAGTAGTCCAAACCGATTTCACCGATTGCTTTTATTTTATCGTTAGCTGCAAGTTCTTTTAACTGATTAATCCGGGATTTATCCCAATCTTTTGAGTCGTGCGGATGAACGCCGACGGCGCCGTAGAGGAAATCGTATTTTTCGGTTAAAGCAATTACTTCTTTCGCCGTAGAGATATCGGTAGAGGGAATCAAAATATAATCAATCCCTTCTTCTTTATTGCGTTTTAGAACATCATCCAAATCGTCTTTAAAATTCGGATAAAAAAGGTGAGCGTGAGTATCTACAAACATTTTATGCCTTTACAACTTTACCGATTAGTATAGGTTTTTCATTTATAGATTTTGAAATCTCAAATATTTTTTCTTTATCTCTTTCATCGGCCACGGCAACAAGTCCGATTCCCATATTGAAAACTCGTCTCATTTCTTCGTCATCGATATTTCCGGCTTCCTGTATAATTTTAAATATTGAAGGAACATCCCAGGCGTTCCGGTTAACTTCCAGTTTCAATCCTTGGGGTAAAATTCTGTTAGTGTTTGAAACAAGTCCGCCGCCCGTAATGTGTGAAAAACCTTTAATTGAAAAATTGTTTTTGAGTAATGTAATTAAACTTAAATACGAACGGTGAACATTCAGCAGTTCCTCGCCTAAACTTCCGGTCAAGCCTTCGGGTTTGTCATCGACAGAATATTTTGAAAACAAGACTTTTCTTGCAAGAGAATATCCGTTTGTGTGCAGTCCGGTTGAAGGAAAACCGATGAGCAAATTTCCTGCGGTTATATTCTTTCCATTAATTACATCTTCTTTTTCAACAATACCGACAATTGTTCCGGACAGATCATATTCGGTTTCTTTGTAGAGTCCCGGCATTTCTGCGGTTTCTCCTGCAATAAGCGCACAGTTGTTTTCTCTGCAGGCAGCGGCAAACCCTTCTACTATCGATTCGGCAACATTCGGGTCAAGCTTACCGAAAGCCATATAATCCAAAAAATAGAGAGGTTCGGCTCCGCAGACGGCAATGTCGTTAACGCAGTGGTTTACCAGGTCCTGCCCTATTGTGTCGTGTTTGTTCATCTGAAAAGCAATATTTAGTTTTGTGCCGACTCCGTCCACACTTGAGACCAAAACGGGATTTTTGTATTTGGAAAAATCCAGTTCGTACATTCCTCCGAAATGTCCGATATCCGAAAGCACATTTTTGTCGAAAGTAGATTTGGCAAGGTCTTTAATTTTATCTACCGCTTCTTCGCCCGCCTTTAAATCAACCCCGGAAGATTTATAATTATCGCTCAACTTTATTTATTTTTTGTTTTTTATAAGTTTAATTTTAATGTGTAAAATTAACAATGAAATTGTCACTTTACAAAAAATTTCAGAATTAAATGCAGATCGATTTCAAATAACAATTATTGTGTGATGTTCTGACACAGACGGCAAGTGTATTTGTTCCATTATAAATTGAACCGCATCCGTCTTCGTCCGGCGGCTGTCTGACAGGTCCGCATTTCGTTTTTGTTATTTCTAAATATTTTATAATTTGTCCTTAATACTCCCTTTTCAGGGACGTACTAACGAATTGTCTCAAAATTATTTACCATTTATTCATTACAGCGTCAGCAATTCAGAGCCAAAATTAAAATTACCCAAAAACAACACGTTACGAATAAA
>CAZAOG010000164.1:0-5126 GCA_964486645.1 uncultured Ignavibacteriaceae bacterium
TTCTTTTATAAACAATCTTTCCGTCAAAAATTGTCATATCAACTTTTACATCTTTTATTTTAACCGGATCGATTGTAAGTATATCGTCACTCAACACAACCATATCCGCCAGTTTTCCTGGCTCGATACTCCCTTTTACATTTTCCTGGAATGCCGCATACGCGCCGTTAATAGTATAGCTTTTTATTGCTTCTTCAATTGTCAGCTTTTGTTCGGGCAGCCAGCCGTTTGGATTTTTCCCGTCATCGGTTCTGCGTGTAACGGCGGCGTAAAGTCCCTGCATTGGATTTAAATCCACCACAGGCCAATCGGTACCGAAGGCAACAACGGCGCCTGCATCAAGCAAAGATTTATATACATGCGTCTGTTTTGCTCTTTCTTCCCCGATTCTTTTTGCAGCCCAAATTCCGTCGTCAAGTAAATGTTCGGGCTGTACCGATGCAATCACACCTATTTCTTTGAATCTTGGAATATCCTGCGCACGTATATGCTGTGCGTGTTCTATTCTGAATCTCCTGTCCCAAACGGGATTCTCTTTTTTTATTTGCGAGAAGACATCCAAAACATAAGCGTTGGCTCTGTTGCCGATTGCGTGAACCGAAATCTGAAGTTTATTTTTGTCTGCATCAAAAGCCCATTTTTTAAAGCGCCCGTCCTGGATTATATCGTTAGGCAGACCGTAGGTAGTAGTGTCTTGTTTGTAGGGTTCAAAAAACCAGGCGGTAGTGGAACCGAGAGAACCGTCGGCGTAAGCCTTTAATGAACCCAACTGAATTTTATCACTGCCAAAATTAAACTGAATTCCTTCGGCTGTTAAATTTTTATATTCGTCAATAGGAAGACGTGTGTATATTCTGGAAGTGAGTTTTCCTTTCTTTTCTAACTCCTGATATACTCTTAAATCGTTCGGAAATGTGATATCCTCAACAGTAGTCACTCCAAGCTCTCTTGCATATTTAAGGGCTGCTTCAACGGCTTCAATATATTCTTGGTAAGAATGGTCGGGAATTATAGATGAAATTAAATCCATGGCGTTATCTTTTAATATGCCTGTAGGTTCACCCGTCTTTTTATCTTTTACGATTAATCCGCCGGCGGGACTTTTTGTGTCTCTATTTATTCCTGCAAGTTTTAGTGCATAAGAATTTGCCAATCCCATGTGACCGTCATATCTTCTTATAAAAACCGGTGTCTCTTTTGTAAAATCGTCAATCAGTTCTTTTGTGGGAATTTCTTTTACCTTCCAAAGTTCGTGGTCCCAATTTCCTCCGGTTATCCATCTTCCTTTGCGGGTAGATACGTATTCTTTTAAAATATTTTTAAACTCTTCTTTGTTTTTAGCTTTTGATAGGTCCAGTCCAAGTAAGTAAAAACCGCCGTTTGTAAAATGAGTATGGTCATCAATAAAGCCCGGAAGCATAAGTTTTCCGTTTAAGTTTGTAACGGAGGTTTCTTTATTAATGTATTTTTCTGCATCCGTATTAGAACCGACAAACAGAATTTTATTTCCTTCGGTTATTACCGCTTGGGCAAAAGGCTGCTTTTCGTTAACGGTATATATTTTACCGTTGATGAAAGCGTTTCTTTGAAATTGGGCTTTTGTGTTTGAAGTAATCATAATGGCTGCCGCAAATAAAATTGGAATAAAATATTTTATAATCATAATAGTTTGTTTTTTGTAAAAGAATAATTTTAATTTTATAATTTAATTTAAAACAATTTGAGTTATAAACCGTTTAAGTAAATTTTATTTGAGATAATTTCTTTCATACTCGAAATAGCAAACAAAATTAAATTTCATTATTTTTTAAACTCATTTAATAAAATAACGGGAACAGGATGAAACTTGATGTCTTAGTTTTTGCGTCACATCCCGACGATGCCGAATTGGCGATGGGCGGAACTATTGCTAAACTTTCTTTAAGAGGATTAAAAGTAGGAATAGTAGATTTTACCGAAGGAGAAATGAGTACAAGAGGCACGCCTGCCAAAAGACAAGAGGAAGCGTTTAAGGCTGCAATAGCATTAAAGGCTGCTCTGCGGGAAAATCTCCATATTCCTGACGGTAATATTTTAGTTAATAAAGAAAACGTTGATAAAGTTGTTCGTCTAATAAGAAAATACAAACCAAAAATTATTTTTGCGCCTTACTTTAATGACCGTCATCCTGATCATATCGACACGAGTAAAATTGTTAAAAAAGCAATGTTTACATCGGGTCTTACAAAAGTTGTAACTAAACTTGAAGGGAAGGAACAAAAATCTTACAGACCTGATAAATTATTTTATTATATGCAGACCTATACATTTGAACCGACTTTTATTGTGGATATTACCGAGCATTTTAACACGAAGATGAAATCCGTGAAAGCATACAAGTCTCAATTCCACAGCCCTAAAAGTTCGGAACCCGAAACATTTATAAGCAGCAAAATGTTTATGGACTATATTGTTTCAAGAGCCAAGCATTACGGTTTTCTTATACGTAAAGAATACGGCGAACCTTTTTATTCCGAAGAAGAAATTGAATTGGATTTAGCGGGTCTGTTAAAGAACAATTAAAATATTATCTAAAAAAAATTAAATAGCCTAACCTGAACAAGCCGGAACCAAAAAGGGTTTTATAGTGAAAAATTTTTAAAAACAATACAAATAAATTTTGAAGTATGAATGTATATAATGCATGATTCTTGTATGATCAATTTACTAAAATCAATTATTTCCAAACGCACAGTGTCCTTCAGGCAATCATACAGCCATTCTTATACAATATTGGCTAATTTACAAATCAATATTTTCCGCCCAATAATACACGAATATTTCTGATAAGATACTAACTGTAGCCCTTTTTACTTTTTATAACTTACTAAATTTTTAATTTCATATCGTTATAATTTTATACACACAGGATTATTAAATGGAAATATTATTCATTGTTTTTGCGGCGTTATTTATTTCTTACTTCAACGGTGCCAACGACAATATAAAAGGAGTTGCAACCCTTTACGGCAGCGATGTGATAAACTACAAGAAGGCAATTCTTTGGGGTTCTTTTACAACTGCAACGGGTTCTCTTTTCGCATTATTGTTGGCTCAAAAATTAATTCTTAATTTTTCCGGCAAAGGTCTGCTGCCCGCCGAATTGCTTAATACGATTCCGATAAATATACCGATTGCCCTCGGTGCCGGTTTAACAATTTTAACGGCAACAAGAATCGGCATGCCCATTTCAACTACTCACAGTATTGTCGGCGCCCTAATAGGCACGGGTTTGGCGGCAGCAGGAAATGCGGTAAATTTTTCAAGATTATTTTCTGTGTTTTTGGTTCCTTTGTTATTGGGTCCTTTTTTCGCATTCTTTTTAAGTTTTATCTTGTACAAGATATTTAAAACTACACGACTAAAACTCGGGATAGATGAAGAAACTTGCGTTTGCGCAGGCGAAAAAATTTATTCCATTGCAATGCCTGTTAATACTTCTCAGCACGTACTGCTGCAGGAGGTAAAAAAAATAGACGCTTCGGTTGATAAGATTAGCAGCTGCCGAAAACAATACAGCGGTGAATTCTTCGGGATTAAAGCTCAATCTATATTAAATTCCGCACATTTTTTAAGCAGCGGATTTGTAAGTTTTGCAAGGGGATTAAATGATACGCCCAAGCTTTTAGGACTGTTTATCTTTTTTAATTTGGTAGACCCGGAGTTTAGTTTATTGGCTGTTGCCGTAACAATGTTTTTAGGCGGGATATTAAGCTCAAGGAAAGTATCGGAAACAATGAGCAAAAATATAACACCCTTAAATGACGGACAAGGTTTTACCGCAAATTTTGCAACAGGTATATCTGTAATTTCAGGCAGCTTATTGGGGCTGCCTTTGTCGACAACCCACGTTTCCGTAGGTTCCATATTCGGGATCGGAACATCAAACAAACAAATGAATTCAAAAGTGATAAAAGAAATAATTTCTTCGTGGGTTTTAACTTTACCGATTGCAGCGGCTTTCGGGGCTTTATTTCATTTATTAATAACTTATTTTATTGTTTAGAAATTAAAAATTTTGAATTAAGGAGTTCGAAGAAATTATGGAGACATATCTCGATACGGTCAAAGATGTTTATAAACAAGCGGCGGTAAATCCGGAAAAAGGACTTTGCTGCACTACTACACCAATCTGGCAATTGCCTGAACTTTCAATTCCGCATAAAATGTTGGAAATGAATTACGGCTGCGGAAGCACGGTTAATCCGAGAGATTTGGTTAACGAACCGCAAATTCTGTACGTCGGCGTTGGCGGGGGAATGGAACTGCTGCAATTTTCATATTTCAGCAGAAGAAAAAACGCTGTAATGGGAATTGACCCGGTTTACGAAATGCTTTCCGTTTGTGAAGAAAATTTAATGGAAGCACAGAAAGAAAATAAATGGTTCAAACCTGAATTTGTGGAATTGAAATCCGGTGATGCCCTGAACCTGCCGGTTGAAGATGAAAGCATTGACGTTGCGGCGCAAAACTGTTTGTTCAATATTTTTCACGATAACGAGTTGGAAATTGCATTGAAGGAAATGTACCGTGTTTTAAAACCTCACGGAAGATTATCTTTATCGGATCCAATTTCAGAACAGCCCATTCCCGATAATTTGAAAAACGACGAAAGATTACGCGCACTTTGCTTAAGCGGCGCAATTCCTTTAAAAGAATATATAAACAGAATTACGGCAATCGGTTTCGGTACTATAGAAGTAAGAGCGAAAAGACCTTACAGAATTTTAGACCCTCTGCACTACGCTACCGATGAAAATATTTTAATAGAGAGTGTTGAAATTTGTGCTATAAAAGATCCGATCCCGGAAGACGGACCCTGCATCTTTACAGGTAAAACGGCAATCTATTTCGGTAAAGAAGATTCTTTTGACGACCACAAAGGTCATTTGCTTTTGAAAAACCAACCTCTTGCAGTATGCGATAAAACCGCAGAGGCTTTGGCTGACTTAGGAAGAAACGATATTTACATTTCCGGTTCAACCTACTTTTACGACGGCGGGGGATGCTGTTAAAGAAAAGACGGAATGGCCGAATTTATTTTATTTATTCACGTTACGCATTATTTCACGCTCGTCTCGAAGACG
>CAZAOG010000165.1:0-2214 GCA_964486645.1 uncultured Ignavibacteriaceae bacterium
CTCTTCAATTATATTTTATGTTTTTGCTTTTTTAGTTTCCATATTTATTTCTTACCTACTTATTGGCTGGCTTACAAAAGTAGTAAGAAAATTGATTGCGGCTTCAAAGAAACTGTCTCAAGGAGATTTAAATATAGATGTTGAATCTGATTCCAAAGATGAATTCGGTGATCTCCAAAGAACATTCGGTATTATGATTGAAAATATAAAAGAACAGGCGTTAGCCGCCGAAAATATCTCTCGGGGCAACACTTCAATAGAATTAAAGGCCAAATCCGATAATGATATCCTTTCAAAAAGCATGATAAAAATAGTTGATACCATACGGGATTTAATTTCCGAAACGGTAGTTCTAAGCAAGGAGGCTGTAAAGGGAAATTTGTCAGTCAGAGGCAATGTGGAAAAATTTCAAGGGGGATACCAAGAAATAGTTGCCGGTTTAAACGCTACACTTGATGCCGTAGTTGGACCTATTACCGAATCGAGGAGAGTGTTGGCACAACTTGCTCAGGGCGATTTGACTTGCCGTATGAACGGTGAATACCAAGGGGATTTCTCACTAATTAAAGAAAGCGTTAACGGTTTGGCTGAATCATTCAACAATACACTTTCGGAAGTAACGGAAGCGGTTCAGGCAACGGCAAGTGCAAGCGCACAAATTTCTTCGAGCACGGAAGAAATGGCTGCCGGAGCGCAGGAACAAAGTTCTCAAGCCGCCGAAATAGCTTCAGCCGTTGAGGAAATGACCAAAACAATTCTGGAAACTACTAAAAACGCTAATATTACTTCGGAAAATGCTAAAAACTCCGGCGTTATTGCACGTGAAGGCGGAGAGGTTGTTAAAGAAACAATAGAAGGTATGAATAGAATTGCCGAAGTTGTTACCGAATCGGCAAATACGGTACAAGAATTAGGTAAAAGCAGTGAAAAAATAGGCGAAATAGTACAGGTGATAGATGATATTGCAGATCAGACAAACCTTTTAGCTTTGAACGCTGCAATTGAAGCAGCACGCGCGGGGGAACAGGGACGAGGTTTTGCCGTGGTTGCGGATGAAGTAAGAAAACTTGCCGAAAGGACGACAAAAGCAACAAAAGAAATAGCCTCGATGATAGTTCAAATACAGAACGAAACCGAAGGAGCCGTAAAATCTATTGAGAAGGGTACAGGTGAAGTTGCTAAAGGAAAAGAATCAGCAGAGAAAGCCAATGTTGCATTAACTAAAATTATTGACGGAGCAGAACGGGTTGTAGACATAGCAAATCAAGTGGCTGCGGCAAGCGAAGAACAATCTTCTGCCGCCGAACAAGTGAGCCGCAACGTAGAGGGAATTTCTTCTGTTACGCAGCAATCTGCAACAGGAACACAGCAAATAGCAAAAGCTGCCGAAGATTTGAACAGGCTGACGGATAATCTTCAGAATCTCGTCGGTAAATTCAAAATTGATTTCTCAAGAAATAATTTAAGCAATGAATATTCAGTCAGAAAAAACGGCAAATTAATTGAAGCATAGTGCAGTTCTGTTTATAAATAATAGATCAACGCATACTGAATTACTCATGTTAGGCACAAACACAAAATAATTGTCCCGACCTTTTCCAAAGTGATTCCTTTGGAAAGGGCCGGTGCTATTCAGTAAAGCATTTGTGTAAGATGAGTGAATTAAAGAAATATCCGGAATGGAGTATTAAAGAAATAAAAAAAAATTCGATAATAGAAATATAAAATTTTATTGAGGAGAACTGAAATGTCAAACAACGATGAAAGAAATAATCCGGCAGATGCCGGATCGGAATTACTTCAGCTTGTAAGTTTTATGGTGGATAAAGAAGAGTTTGGTGTCAATATTTTATGCGTTCAAGAAATTAACCGCTTAATGGAAATTACAAGGGTTCCGAATGTTCCCGATTTTGTAGAAGGTGTAATAAATCTTAGGGGCAGAGTTATTCCTGTAATAAATTTAAGAACGAAATTAAAGATGCCGAAGATAGAAAGAGATAATAACACAAGAATTATTGTTGTTGAAGTAGACGGAAAAACAATCGGGTTCATAGTGGACTCAGTAAAAGAAGTATTAAGAATTCCTACAAGTATTACGGAACCTCCGCCGGAAATGGTTACAGGCGTAAATTCCGATTACATAATGGCTGTGGCAAAACTGGAGGACAGGTTAATTACACTGCTGAACTTGGAAAAGATATTATCTAATTCGGA
>CAZAOG010000165.1:2314-5068 GCA_964486645.1 uncultured Ignavibacteriaceae bacterium
TTATTTCTTCTCAAGTAATTATTAAACACAAAATCGTAGAAAATAAATAAAAATACTGAATATCTATTAACAAAAAGTAAAACAAATTGTTGTTAAATGGGGTTAACAGATATAAGAATAATACGATAATAAATTCAGATATAACATGAAATCAAATTTAAGGGTAAAAATATGAAAAAAACCAGTATAATTTTTGTTTTTGCAATTCTAATGTCGGTCGTTTTCTATACAAAAAATACAATGGCTCAAGAGGGACAATATCTGGCTTTTGCACAGGAAATGCCGAAACCTGTCGGAGGACTGAAATCTATATACAAAAAAATTGTATACCCTAAAATTGCCTTGAAAGCAGGAATAGAAGGTAAAGTTTATTTGCTCGTGTACGTAAATAAAAAAGGAAATGTTGATGATGTGAAAGTAATAAAGGGAATAGGTGCAGGTTGTGATGTGGCTGCAATGGAAGGCGTAAAAAAATCAAAATTTACTGTTGGAAAAAATAAAGGCGTTCCCGTAAAAGTAAAAGTTACGGTTGCAATAAATTTTAAAATTCAAAATTAATGACAAAAATGAAACATACATTAACATTCTATAATCAGTTATGGAGTATAAGTTGAAAAAATTATTTAATAATATAAGGTTTGTTAGAAAAATACAAGCAGGTTTTACTTTTATCGCTTTAATTTCTACAATTATCTTAGCAGTCAGTTTTGTCCAATTAAATAAAATGGGGAAGGTTAAAGATGAAATTTTTAATGAATACGTAAACCCGAAAGAACAAATAAACGACGTTTATAACGATTTCCAGCGTACACAGTTTATTATGATGCAATTTTCAATGCCTGCATTTGCCGGTAAGTTTAATGAAAATGCAAAAGAATATAATTCATTGAAAGGATCTATTGATTTAACAGTAGATTCCCTGATAAATTCAAACCTGGACAAAGGCATTAAAAAAGAAATTATTAACGTTAAAGCAATTTGGAAGGAATATAAAAATTTGGTCGCGGATGCAATTTTAAGTGCATCGGCAACACAAAACTATGATATGGCTGCCGATATAGCCACTTCATCGGGTGAAGAAGTCGGGGTAAAACTGCAGAGCAAATTTGCTAATGTTAGTAAACAGTTATTGTTAAAAGCCGAGCGGCTGGATGCAGATATTAAAAGTTCGGTTCGTGTTTCTATGATATTCAGTATTGCCGGAGCCTTATTGGGCGGTATTGTGTTTTTGATATGCGTATTCTTTTTAGCACCGGCAATTACCAAACCGTTAAATAAACTTAAAGATATCGTCAAAGAGTTTGCACTTGGTAACTACGAAGCAAATATCATCCAAAACTCTAAGGATGAGATCGGTGAATTAACCGAGTCCTTAAAAACCCTGCAGAAAGCTCAAAAAGATAAAATATTCGCGGCAGAACAAATCGCTTCCGGTGTTATAAGCAAAGTGGCGCTTGCATCGGAAAAAGATGCTTTGTCAATTGCCTTTAATAAAGAAGTAGAAACTATCGAAGCTCTGTTGGATGAAACAGGTAAATTAATTAATGCCAATAAAGACGGAAATATGAGTCTCCGTGCCGATACAACTAACTTTGAAGGTGAATGGGGTAAACTCCTTGAAGGGATAAATTCAATACTTGATGCCGTAACGGCACCGATAGATGAAGCCGCAAACGTTCTTAAAATAATGGCTAACGGTGATTTTACAATAAGGGTTTCGGGTAACTATAAAGGTGACCACGAGCTGATGAAAAAAAATATAAATACCGTTAGTGCTTCACTTTCCGAAGCTTTGCGGAAAGTAGGAGAAGCAGTGCTGGCTACGGCAAGTTCCGCCAATGAAATTTCTGCAAGTGTTGAAGAAATGGCTGCAGGTGCAGGAGAACAAACGCAGCAAATATCCGAAATTGCGCATTCCGTGGAACAAATGACCCAAACAATTCTTGATAATACTAAAAATGCAACAATTGCTGCAGAAAGTGCAAAAGGATCGGGAGAGAAAGCAAAATTAGGCGGAGAGGTTGTTGATGACACTATTAAAGGTATGATAAGAATAGCAGAAGTAGTTAAAGAATCGGCAGAAACCGTAGAGACATTGGGAAAAAGCAGCGATGCAATAGGGGAAATAATTCAAGTTATTGATGACATTGCAGACCAGACAAACCTGTTGGCATTAAATGCCGCAATCGAAGCAGCCCGAGCAGGCGAAAAGGGAAGAGGCTTTGCAGTGGTAGCCGATGAAGTAAGAAAATTAGCCGAACGAACAACAAAGGCAACAAAAGAAATTGCCGATATGATAAAGCAAATTCAAAAAGATACAAGTGATGCCGTTCAATCAATGAATCAAGGAAGAGAAGAAGTTGAGAAAGGTAAAGCTCTTGCAAATAAAGCAGGAGAGGTATTAAACGAAATCATCACAAACGCAGAAAAAGTTTCCGATATTGTTTCATTGGTAGCGGCTGCAAGCGAAGAACAATCCGCGACCGCCGAAGAAATAAGCAGAAATATTGAGTCAATTAGCAGCGTAACCCAGCAGAGTGCAAGCGGAACACAGCAAATAGCACACGCTACCGAGGACTTAAGCGGGTTGACACAAAACCTTGAAAGATTGGTAAGTCATTTCAAAGTTGATAAAGCTGGACAAATTGAGGAAAAGACTCAAAAATTTATTGCCGAATATGAAAACAACTGATCTGTCCTGCAATAAATGTTATAGCGGATAGCGATTCGGGAGCAAAATAATTTAATTTCTTA
>CAZAOG010000166.1:0-5057 GCA_964486645.1 uncultured Ignavibacteriaceae bacterium
TGTAATTGCGGAATATGCCTTGGAAATATCATTCTTGATATCCGGTTTTAATCTTTATTCTTCAATCCGGTTTTATTTTGGAGAGTAGTGCAACTTAATTTTCAATTCAATTTAAACGATTATTTAAAATAAATATTCGAATTTATTTTTTCTTTTAGTAATAGTTTCATAAATTATTATAAATGAAAAAAGAAAACAACACATTTACCTCTTCCAGAAAAAAAGCTATTGTAATATCGCTTATAATAGCGGTACTTATGCTTATTGCAAAACTCGGAGCATATTTTATTACAAACTCTGCCGCTATTTT
The DNA here is from genome assembly GCA_964486645.1 of uncultured Ignavibacteriaceae bacterium. Classification (GTDB taxonomy): domain Bacteria; phylum Bacteroidota; class Ignavibacteria; order Ignavibacteriales; family Ignavibacteriaceae. The sequence goes on from CAZAOG010000166.1 coordinate 311, forward strand.
TTCGGATGCCGCCGAATCCGTTGTTCATATATTGGCTACTTCAATGGCATTTTACAGCATTATTCTCAGTTCCAAACCCGCGGATGATTCCCACCTTTACGGACACGGTAATATAGAATATTTTTCCGCAGGCGCCGAAGGTTTGTTCATTATAATTGCGTCCATTTATATCATTTATAACGCTATCAATGATATTATTATAGGTACTACCTTACAACAACTGGATTTGGGTATTTATATTATAAGCAGTGCCGGACTAATAAACTTGGCGTTAGGACTCTACCTGATTAGAGTAGGTAAAAAGACAAACTCTTTAACCTTAACTGCCGACGGTAAACACGTCTTAACCGATTCTTTTACCAGCATAGGTGTTATTATCGGTATTATTTTGGTTTTGATTACCGGTTTTCAGATCATCGATCCAATAGTTGCAATATTTGTCGCATTAAATATCCTTTACACGGGTTACAATTTAATAAGAGAATCCATCGGCGGGTTGATGAATGAAACGGATGAAAAATTATTAGCCCAAATAGTAGAATCATTAAAAAGCAAAAGAAAAGATTATTGGATTGACATCCATCATTTAAGATTTTGGAAATCGGGTGAAAATATATTTTTGGATTTTCACCTTTCGCTTCCCTATTACTTCAATATAAAAGAATCTCACCTTGAAGAAGAATATATCGAGTCTTGTCTGCAATCTGAAATTCCCAACGCTCAGGTAAGAATTCATTTGGATTATTGTGCCGATAACTTATGTAAATACTGTACATATAAAGACTGCAAAGTAAGAAAAGAAGAAAATTCAATATCTGTGGAATGGACAGAAACCAAAATGCTCGGTGAACCTATCGAGCCGAAAGGACATATCAGCTAATACTTAACATTCTCATTTTTCTTCATAGAAGCTTCAGCCATTTTAATTCTGTATTCTTTCAGCTTAGCTTTAAGTTCGTTGTTCTCAATTGCCAATATTTCAACGGCAAGCAAAGCGGCATTTTTGGCTCCGTCAACTGCTACCGAAGCAACCGGAATTCCGCTCGGCATCTGTACAATTGAGAGTAACGAGTCCATACCTTCAAAAGATTTCCCTTTTATAGGAACCCCGATTACAGGCAGTGTAGTATTCGCCGCGGTTACACCTGGCAAATGAGCTGCTCCGCCTGCAGCAGCAATAATTACTTTTAATCCCCTTTCTTCCGCCGTCCGGGAATATTCAGAGTGCTCTTCCGGCGTACGGTGTGCCGAAAGTATTTTCACTTCGAAAGGCATATCAAATTCTTTACAAACTTCAAAAGCTTTCTGCATTATCGGCAGGTCGGAGTCGCTGCCCATTATTATTCCAATCACAGGTTTTTCATTCATAATATTTAAGACAATTTTTTGATGAAATTATATTACTCAAAGATAATAAATATTTTACTCTCTCCAATTTATATGTTCAAATTTCAAACCGCTCGAGTTGAGTAATACGGCTCCCGATTCATCGGTACGAAATATTTTGGAATGGTGTTGTTTCAGACGTTGTAAAATTATCTTTGCGGGATGTTTATATCTATTATATTTTCCCGCGCTGACTAAACTGATAGCAGGTTTTACAAACCGTAAAAATTTTTCCGAAGTACCGGTTTTGCTCCCATGGTGCCCTACTTTTAAAATATCGGATTTTAAAAAATCTCTGTAATAATCCGAATAATATTCTTCTCCGAGCGTTTCAAGATCGCCGGTAAACAATATGCTTGTGTTGCCGTAAACAATTTTAATTAATCCGCTTTTGTTATTACTCGAAAAATCTTTGGTAATAATATTTCCTTCGTTATTCAGGATGTAAATTCTTGCATTGCCTTCTTTTATTATCTTCCGGTTATAATATGATTTTTTTAAGTGATTAGAATCAAGTAATTTTTCAAATCTTTTATCCTTCTCCACGGTACTATCGGGATATGGTTTGTAAATTTTATTTATCCAGCCTTTATTTATCAAATACTTGAACCCGCCATAATGATCGTTATCGATGTGAGAGACAAATGCCAAATCAATTTTATTTATATTCAGATAATTTAACAGCGGTTCAATCGTGTATTCTCCTGTGTCAAAGGTAGGGTTTCTTATTCCTGCATCCACCAAAGCAATTTTTCCGTTTGGAAATTTTACCAAAAATGAATCACCCTGCCCTACATCAATCATTAATACGCTTAACTTATTTTCCGGAAGCAGATCGTTTTTTGTAAGTGAAGTAAATAAAAATATATTAGCAATAATCAGGCTGACGATAATTGTTCCGGCAGAAACATTTGCTATTTTTTTCTTTATGAACAGTAAGAGAAATAAAAAAGAAAAAATGATAAGTGCATCATAAAAATTAAAATTGGATATACGGACAAAAGAGAAACCGAGATTCCCTGTTTTATTTATAAACCAAAACATAAACCCCGTAAAAAATTCATTCGCGGAAGCATAATAAATTGCAACTGAAGGTAATATTAGGTTGATAAAAAGTGAAGCAATCCCCGTTGCAATAATAATACCCACCAGAGGAATAATAACAATATTAATTGCCAATGCTATAATTGAAAGCTTTCCGAAATAAATTAGAGTAAACGGCAAAGTACCTATTTGTGCGCCGAGTGAAACACTTGAAAATAAAAGTATATATTCGGCGGGTTTATTTTTAATATACAATTTAGAAATTATGTTTTTGAAAATGGGGTAGAATACGGCAATCCCCCAAACAGCCGAAAATGACAATTGAAACCCGGGTGTAAATAATTGTTCCGGTTTAATTAAGAGTATAATTAGTCCCGCTAAAGCAAGGGAATTGAAAATATTTGTTCCTCTGACAAACATGAATGAAAAGATTATGACCGTACCCATTATTATGGCTCTTACTACCGAAGGCGGGGCTCCCGTTATTAAAAGGAAAAGGAATAAAGCAACGATGGTGAGAATTGAGCGAATAAATAAATTTACCCTGCCCAATAAAATGATTATAATTAAAGATATAAACCCCACGTGCAGACCCGAAACCGCTAAGATGTGTATAACGCCGGCGTTGATAAACTCTTCTTTTGTGCTGTAAGAAATGTTACTCCTGTCAGCAAGAAGCAGCCCTTTCAATAAAGCGGAAGCTTGGAAGGAATATAGTCCCTCAATTTCATTCGCTATTTCTTTGCGGATATTAAATACAAAAGACTTAAAAATATCTTTGTCTGAAGTTATAATTTTAATTTGATTTATTTTATTTAAATTTATTGTACCCGAAATTCCTTTCGTTTTTAAATATTCCTTATAATCAAATTCACCGGGATTTCTTTTATCCCTTGCTTTATAAATAGAACGGATGATTTTTAATTTGTTGCCGGGATAAATAGAATTATAAAATTTTAAGAGAATATTTTTCTTCTCTTTAATTGTACATCGCAGAATATATGTACGGGTATCCTTTACGTATGATGTTAATATGGAATCTGTTTTTATTTCAAATATTAGTTTGTCCTTCTGTATTAAGTTTATTCCTTTTATTTCTCCGTAGGTAATTGTATTTTTTTTGTGAATTATGTTTTCCGGTAATTCTTTAGTCGTATTTTTGTTTAGAACCGATGTACTCATCCCAAATAAAATAATAAGCATAAACAGTATAATTTGATTTGTTAAGGGAAAGTGACGATGAATTTGTTTGATAAATAACAAACAATAAACCGCCAGACTTATAAGGAATAAATAAAAGATTTGATAATCAACATTAAATAAATGTTGTATTAGAATTCCGGCAGTAAAGAGTATTGTAAATTTTATGACGGGGTAATCATTCATTCACAAAATTTTATAATTGCTCCTTTAATATCATAAAGATGTTTAATATTTTCAGCAATATCAAATGCGTGTTTGCCTGCCGCCAAAGTAAAAGCAGGATTCAAGGTATGTGTTTTAACGGATATATCTTCAAAATTACCGTGGTCTGAACAGATAATTAATGTTTTGTTACCATAATCAAATTCATTAAGAATCGTTAAAAGGAAATTATCCAATAGATACACCACCTTATCAAATTCGTCTTTAATTCTTCCGTGTCCCAAATGATCCGTTAAAAAGAATTCATATAAAGTAAATTTATTTTTAACGGTCATTCTCAGCAATCTGCGGGCAGCTGTTTGCGGTTTGATTACATGCAGATTATAACCCAATTTTTTGTTCCATCTTTCGTTATCTATTTCGGCCGTTAATGCACGTCCCCTTCTTACGTCGGTAACACTGTTCAATCTCATTCCGCTTAACATACAAGAAAGTGATGTTACGCTTAGTCTCTTTTTCCCTGAGTTGATATAATCAAAAAATATTTTCGGATAAGCATTTGCGAAAGTAACTTTTTCACCCTTGTTCAGAAAATACTTAAATATATTTTTCTCTTTTATTATCGGTATTAAAGTGGAATACGGATATGGTCCGAAGTGTTGACCGATAATTTCAGAAGCATTTACCCCGCAAAATATTGATGTTTGTCCCGTCCCGCTTAAAGGCAAGCCCTTTATTCCCATAATCGGGTCGGTGGGAAAAATAATTGCCTGCTTGTTTTTTAAAATGGGATTTTTATTCGAAGGTACTTTGCCGAAATGTTCTAAAAATGTTTTAAACCGATATTTAAAGAAAGGATTACAGTCTTTATCTTCTTTTCCAATTCCGATACCATCAATAAATATCATTAAAACATTATTCATATTAAAATATCCGTTCGATGTATTTTTTT
>CAZAOG010000167.1:0-5043 GCA_964486645.1 uncultured Ignavibacteriaceae bacterium
AAAATCTTTTTTTTGATTATAAAATGCTAAAGCAGTAATTTTATATAATTTTTAAAATAATTTTTGCAGATTTAATGTTTGAAGGTAAAAAATGAAAATACACGAATATCAAGGTAAAGAAATATTAAGAAAATTTAATGTACCTGTACCAAATGGTAAAGTTGCATTTAGCAGCGAAGAAGCCCTTAAAATTGCCGAAGAAGAAATCGGCGGTAAGGTCTGGGTGGTAAAAGCTCAAATACACGCCGGCGGAAGAGGTAAAGGCGGCGGCGTAAAAGTTGCCAAAAGTTTGGATGAAGTAAAACAATTTTCGGATGAAATTTTAGGTATGAACTTGGTCACGCATCAAACCGGACCGGAAGGCAAGCTTGTTAAAAGATTATTGATTGAACAAGGCGTAAATATCGATCGTGAATTATACGTGGGTGTAACCTTGGACAGAGCACAAGGCAAAAATGTTGTAATGGTTTCTACCGAAGGCGGAATGGAAATTGAAAAAGTTGCCGCAGAAACTCCCGAAAAAATAGTTAAAGAAACCGTCGAACCGGAACTCGGACTGCTGCCGTACCAAGCGAGAAAACTTGCTTTTTCGTTGGGACTTGAAGGACAGCAGCACAAAAACGCAGTTAAATTTTTAACTGCACTTTATAAAGCTTATTTACAGTCGGATTGCACACTTGCAGAAATAAATCCTCTTGTAGTAACAGCCGAGGGTGAAGTAATTGCATTGGATGCCAAGATGAATTTTGACGATAACGCCTTATTTAGGCATAAAGATATTTTAGAATACAGAGATTTGGACGAAGAGGACCCTTTAGAAATAGAAGCTTCAAAATACAATTTGAATTACATAAAACTTGACGGAAACGTAGGCTGCATGGTTAACGGTGCCGGTTTGGCAATGGCAACAATGGACATTATTAAATTGGCAGGAGGCGAACCGGCAAACTTTTTAGATGTAGGCGGTACGGCAAACAAAACAACCGTAGCTAACGGATTTAAAATCATATTATCCGATCCAAACGTAAAAGCCATATTAATAAATATCTTCGGCGGCATTGTAAGATGCGACCGTGTTGCTCAAGGTGTTATTGATGCTGCAAACGAAATGGAAATAGGTGTACCGATTGTAGTCAGACTTGAAGGCACAAACGCCGAAGAAGCAGGAGTATTGTTAAATAATTCAGGGTTAAATTTTGAAGTTGCCTCATCATTACAGGATGCAGCCGAAAAGGTAACCGCGATTCTAAAGAAATAATTTAAGTGTAAATGAATTGGTTATAGCCGTTGCACTTTTGCACGGCTATTTTTTTTATGAGGTTGTATAATACTAAACTTTTACAATTAAATCACCTTGATTTTATATTTATTAAATAATAGTTTTTTATCGAATAAAACTTTAAATCATAAGAATATGTCTAATATAAATTTTTCATCTGAAAATAACTTCAAAGAATTTGAAGAAAACTTAAAAGCGGAAATAATATCCTGCAGAAAAATTATTGATGAAGGGAAAATCTTTCTATCGATGGAAGCAGTTGAAGAAACTATGAATAACTGTGTGGAAAACGAAAATTTTGATGACGGTATTTATCTTATAGAAAGACTGTTGGAAGTATCTCCTTATAATTCGGATTTTTGGTATAAGAAAGGCGTTTTGTTAAACATAAATAATAAATTTGAAGAAGCTGTTGAATGTTTTAATAAGGCTATTTCTCTTAATCCCGGCGATGTTGAAATATACCTCGATAAATCGATAGCGGAAGAAGGACTCGATTTAATTAATGAAGCCGTAGAATCGTTGAAAACGGTTTTGGAAATGGATCCGAAAAATGATGAAGCTTATTATAATTTGGGCATGTTGGCTTTCAGAGAAGATAATTTTGTTAGAGCAAAAGAATGTTTTTTAAAAACAATAAATCTTAATAATGAATACAAAGAGGTTTATTTTGATTTGGCTTCTTGTTCGGAAGCTTTAAATGAATATGAAGATGCCATAGAATTTATTGATAAGTATTTAGAAACATTTCCCTACAATGAAAATGCCTGGTATAACAGAGGTGTTTTTTTATCGTCGCTTAAAAGAAAAGAAGAAGCTATAAGCTCGTTGGATTTTGCTTTGGCAATAAATGAAGATTTTTCACAAGCCTGGTTCAATAAAGGAATTTTGGCTGCCGAATTAGGGCAGCTGCATTTGGCATTGGAGTGTTTCCATAATTCACTTAAAAATGATGCGTTTGACGAAAATACGGTCTTTAATATTGCCAATATTTATAACGATTTGAATAACAACGAAAGTGCTATTGAGTTTTATACTAAAACAATAAAGTTAAATAATGAATACCTGCCTGCATATTTGGGAAGAGCACAATGTTATTGCTCACAAGGTCATTTTATTTCTTCTTTGAACGATTATAAAAAAGCAGCCGATTTATCGTGCAAAAATATAGAAGCATGGTTGGGCAAAGCGGAAGTTGAATACTCGTTGGGTAAATTAAGTGATGCCTGTATAAGTTATAGAACAATCATCGGTTTGGAGCCGAATAATTATAATTCCAATCTCAAACTTGCTCAAATTCTTTTTGAATTAGGTAATTATGAAGATTCGATAGAAGCTTTTAAAGTATGTACCAAATTGGATAAAAATAATTATTTGCCTTATTATTTTTTGGCAAAGATACATTTTATAAAAGGTGAATATGAAAACGTTAAAAAATATTTACTTTTGTCAATTAGCTGCGTACCTAATATTCAAGAAAAATTAAGAAAAGAATTTCCGGAAATAGATATTTAAAAGAAATTAAATCAGAATTAAGCTGATTTTATTGTATTATACTCATTTGCATCTTATAATGTTTTAATAAGAAATTATTAATTGGAAAATAAAATAAAAAATATTAAAGATTCGTTTCACTCCAACACTAAATTGCTGGGTTTGATCGGGCACCCTATCAAACAATCTTTTTCGCCCTATATCCATAACATAACAACCGAGCTGTTAAAAACAGATTATATATATCTGCCGTTTGATGTAACAACAGACAATTTACACAATGCACTTAAAGGTATGATAGCGCTGGACATCAGAGGTTTTAATGTTACCATACCGCACAAAGAAAATATACTTCAATATTTAAATAATATTTCGGAAGAAGCTTCAATCGTTGGGGCTGCAAACACGATATTGAATGATCACGGCACCTTATATGGCTATAACACGGATATATACGGTATTACGGAAACGCTGCTGCCTTATAAAGAAGAATTGAACGGGAAAACGGTAACCATTGTCGGTGCAGGCGGAGTAGCAAGAGCTGCAATTTATTCATTGCTGAGAAATTTTAAGATTGATAAGATTAATTTGATAAACAGAACGAAACAACGCGCAGAAACTCTAAAAGAATATTTTACCGACAAGATGAAATTCGATTGCTTTGAAACATTTGAACTTGTTCCCCCTGACAACATCGAACTTTTTAGTCAATCAAAACTGATTATCAACGCTACTTCCGTAGGCATGACTCCGGATGACGATGATACAATTACGCCGCTGAAAGAATCATTTCATAAAAAACAAATAGTCTTCGATATGGTTTATAATCCGGCTAAAACACAACTGCTGCAAATTGCCAAAAAATCCGGCGCTAAAACATTGGACGGGCTGAAGATGCTTGTTTATCAAGCAGCTAAATCGTATGAACTATGGACGGGCGAAGAAATGCCTATAGATAAAATTTATAAAACACTTCTTCTTTACATCTCGGACTAACTTAGTTTAGCCAAAGATTCTTTTAACCTTTTTATCCCTTCTTTTATGTCTTCCATTGATGAGGCGTAAGACATTCTAACACAATTATCGTTCCCGAAAGCAACTCCCGGTACCAAACCTATGTTTGCCTCGTTTATTAGATAATTACAAAAAGAAACGGAATCGGTAACTGTAAAATTATTAAATGATTTATTGTAATAACTGCTTACATCAAAAAAAGTATAGAATGCACCTTTGGGCATGGGACAAACAATACCCTCTATCGATTGCAATTCTTTGACGACATAATTGCGTCTTAAATTAAACTCTTCAACCATTTTTCTTATTTCATTACCGTTTCCCGTTAAAGCCGCGTTAGCGGCAGCCTGAGAGATAGAAGATGCATTTGAAGTAGAATGACTTTGAAGATTCTTTGCAAGTTTTATTATTTCTTTGTTTCCGGCAGCGTAACCTATCCGCCAGCCTGTCATTGCAAAGGCTTTACTAACCCCGTTAATTGTAATTGTTCTTTCTCTTAATTCATCAATCGAGCCGACGGAGAAATGTTCTTCGCCGTCGAATATGATTTTTTCATAAATCTCATCGGTAACAATGAAAATATCTTTTGGTATTAATACTTCGGCTAAATCTATAATTTCTGATTTTGAATAAACCGCGCCGGTAGGATTTGAGGGTGAATTAAAAAGAAATATTTTAGTCTTTTCCGATACAGCCTGTTTTAATTGCTCAGGAGTAATTTTAAAATTGTTCTTTATATCGGTGTTTATTATTACAGGTTTTGCCTGTGCTATTTTTGCTATTTCGGGATAGCTTACCCAATATGGCGCCTGAAAGATTACCTCATCTCCCGGATTGCATAAAGCCAGCATAACGTTGTATAACGATTGTTTGGCTCCCGTAGAGACCAAAATGTTCTCGCTGTTAAAAAGTAAATTATTCTCTTTTTTAAATTTCTCTACGATTGATTTAACTAATTCGGCGGTACCTTGTACGGGTGTATATTTGGTACGGTTATTTTTAATGGCTGAAATAGCTGCCGATTTAATGTATTCCGGGGTGTTAAAATCCGGTTCTCCCGCACTGAAACTTAAAATTTGTTTTCCTTCAGCGCGTAATTTTTTTATCAGCGATGTTATGGCAAGTGTCTTGCTTTCTTGGATAGAAGAAATAAGATTGGAATATTTTGACAAAATGTGTCTCTCTTTTTTTTAATTAAATATTAGGTACAAAATATAATGAAGAATAAGAATTGATAAAAATAGTAAACTTACTTT
>CAZAOG010000168.1:0-5025 GCA_964486645.1 uncultured Ignavibacteriaceae bacterium
AGGAGTCGAAGCTTAATAACCCCGTGCGAAGCTCGGGGATAGAAAAAACAATATGCGAATGAACTACGAAGTAGTTCAATTTATTCCATTTCTAATAGTTCTTTTTATGAAAGAATACATGCTATCCGACTATTGAACTAAAGTTTTTCCGGAACATCAAAATATTATCTGCCAATTATAATTTGATAAATAATTCCGCATAACAATCTGCATTTTCAAATCTTTTTATAATATCTTTAAATTATAATTATTAAAATTTTAGGTTATGTTTAAGAATATTATACTAAGTTCTACAATAGAATATGAATTTGATTAACCCCACGTATTAACGTGAAGAGGAATTGTTATCGCACAGTCACCGGTCTAAAAGACCGGAGCTATTCAAATAAATATTTTAAAACTTTCTGAGTAATTAAGTATTTAACATTATTCTAAAACACAACCAAAATTTATAAGGAGTAAGAAAATTGAAAGTATTTATTACCGGAGCTACCGGATATATCGGGTTTAACGTTGCCAAAAAATTCAGAGCCAACGGACATGTTGTTTACGGTCTTACAAGAAATGAGAATAAAAAAGACAAATTATTCGGAGCAGAAATTATTCCGGTAATAGGTAATATGTCCAACCCTCATTCTTTTTTGCCTGCGGCTGAAAAGAGCGACTTAATTATCCACGCGGCTGCGGATTATTCGGATAAGTCCGTTGAATTGGATAATAATTTGGTTGATGTAATTTGTTCAATACAAAACGGCGGGAAGAAGAAAACTTTTATTTATACAAGCGGGTGCTGGGTTTACGGAAATACCGACGGTGTTGCAGACGAAAATGCAAAATTAAAACCTGCCAAAAAAGTTGAATGGAGACACGATGTTGAAGAGAAAGTAATAAACTCGGATAACGTAAACGGAATTGTGATTCGTCCGGGTTGTGTTTACGGTCAAGGGGGAAGTCTTACAAACATTTGGTTTAACCAAGCCGTAAATGAAAATAAATTAAATGTTATCGGCAACGGAAAAAACCGCTGGGCAATGATTCACGTTGAGGATTTGGCGGAGTTTTACTACAAAGCATATAAAAGTAATTGTTTTAAAGAATATTTTAACGCCGTCGACAATTCGCATTTGTCGATAAATGAAATGGTAGAAGCAATCGCGGAAGTTACCCGTTACAGCGGTGAGATTGATTATTACTCTGTGGAAGAAGGCGAAAAGATATTGGGATTACTTGCCGAGCCGCTTGCATTCGATCAGCAATTGGACAACACCAAAGCCAAAGAAAAATTGAACTGGCATCCCAAATTCAAAAGCTTTGTTGAAGATGTTGAGATTTATTTTAATTCTTGGAAAAGTTCAAATAAGTAGATGAATTATAAACTAAAAATATCGCATGTTTTTATTTTTGTGTTTTTTGTTTCCAATACGTTTTCGCAAAAGAAATTTGATCCTTGGAACAAGCTCGTTGAAGAGAATCGTTGCAAAGTATCTTTTATATTTTACGGCAAGGCTGATAATTACAACAACGGAATTGTAATAAAAATAGAAAACGAGAATAAATTCAAGATTGGATACAGATTTACAATAATTGCAAAAACGGAAAAGATAAAAAAAGAAAAAACTTTTACCGGTGAACTTAAAGCCGATGAAATGATAACGGGAAGTAATAATAATCTGTTTTGGATTCCCGAATTGAATGGAGCAGCCATAACCGAAGTCGGAATTAAAAAATGGAAGTTCATTAAAAAATAAATAATTGAATGCAAAACATAATCCTTACCGCACAAATAGTTGCCCCTGTTTTTTTAATTATCGCTTTAGGGTATCTGTTAAAAAAGACTTCGGTTATCAATGAAAAATTTGTTACCGTTACTTCTAAATTTGTTTTTAACGTTTCGCTGCCTGCTTTAATATTTTTCAACATTTCTAAAATTGATTTAACCGCTACTTTGGATGTTAAGGAAATTGTCTTTATATATTTGACAACTATTTTCGCTTACGGAGTTATTTGGGTTATTTCGGGACTGTTTATAAAAGACGGTAAAAATTTAGGTGTATTTATTCAGGGCGGTTACAGAAGTAATTTTGCCATCGTGGGGTTTGCGGTAATATCAAGTTTTTACGGTAACGAAGCCTTGGGGAAATCTTCACTTATATTAGCCTTTATTCTTCCTCTTTATAATATCCTTGCGGTTATCGCTTTAACCGTTCCGTTAAGGAAGGAAAAATCATTAAATTTTAAAACGACTTTAATTGAAATAATTACCAACCCTCTTATACTTTCTGTAATTGCCGCATTGCCGTTCTCATATTTTAAAATTTCAATTCATCCCGTAATTACAAACACAGGCGGCTATTTATCGGCAATCGCTCTTCCTCTTGCTTTGGTAGGCATTGGAGCTAATCTAAATCTTAAGGAGATTAAGGAAGCTTCCTTTTACGCATTCGCTTCCTCTTCGGTTAAGTTAATTTTAATGCCTTTAATCGGGACTTTCGTTGCTTATGAGTTGGGATTCAGAAACCGGGAACTTGGAATTATTTTTATCTTGTTTGCTTGTCCTACCGCCATAGTAAGTTTTATAATGGCCGAGGCTATGGGAGGCAACAGCAAACTTGCAGGTAATATAGTTTTAATAACCACGCTCGGTTCAATTATTACAATTACAATCGGATTATTTTTGTTAAAAGAATTCGCTTTAATCTAAAATTCTTTATCTTTTCTAATTAAAATATTTAATAAAATTAATTTCAGATGAAAATATTAAAATTCGGCGGAACGTCCATCGGCAGCACCGAAAGGATGAAAGAAGTTGCAAAACTGATAGATAATAACGAAGAAAAAATAGTTGTACTCTCCGCTATGAGCGGCACTACAAACACCCTGCATGAAATAACTAAAGAATTAGAAGATAAACAAATCGTCTCTTCAAACGATATTATTTCAAGCCTTGAGGATAACTATAAAAGTGTTGTAAAAAAGTTATTTAACAGCGAAGAATATTTAAGTATCGGTAACGACTTGATAAAGCATCATTTCGATTATCTTCGTTCTTTTTTGAGCGGTGATTTTTCCCATAAAGAAAAAAGGAAAATACTTGCGCAGGGAGAGTTGATTTCTTCGGCGTTATTTTTCAATTATTTATCGGAACAAAAAATTGATGCCGAACTTATTCCGGCACTTAATTTTATGAGGATCGATAATAATTTAGAGCCGGATAATTATTACATAAAAGAAAATCTAAAAAGGGAATTAAGTCGGTTTCCGGAAACAAAAATATTTATAACCCAGGGTTATATTTGCAGAAATATGTTCGGAGAAATCGATAACTTAAAAAGAGGCGGAAGCGATTATTCGGCTTCGATAATAGGGCGGGCGGTTAAAGCCGACGAAATTCAAATATGGACCGACGTCAGCGGCTTCCACTCCAGCGACCCCAGGATCGTTAAAAATACAAAACCAATCTCCCAACTTTCATTCGATGAAGCAGCCGAACTTGCGTATTTCGGGGCAAAAATTCTTCACCCTTCAAGCGTGCTGCCCGCAAAACTGGCAAATATTCCGGTTCGATTAAAGAATACGCTTCACCCTGCCGACCCGGGAACTTTGATCACTTCTAAACCCTTGGGTAAAGGCATTAAAGCCGCCGCCGCTAAAGACGGAATAACGGCTATAAAAATTAAATCCGGCAGAATGCTTCTTGCTTACGGATTTATTAGAAAAGTTTTTGAGGTTTTCGAAAGGTACAAAACCTCTATTGATATGACTACCACATCCGAAATTGCCGTTTCGGTTACAATTGACGACGATACTTTTTTAAAAGATATTGTTAAGGATTTGGAATTGTACGGCGACGTGGAAGTTAATAAAAATATGACAATCGTTTGTGTCGTAGGCGATAATATATTGGAACAAAAAGGATACATCAATCAAGTTTTCGATTCGCTTAAAAATTTTTCCATAAGAATGATTTCATACGGAGGAAGCAGACACAATATTTCTATTCTTATAAATTCGGAAGACAAAAAAGAAGTACTTATAGCCTTAAACAACTTGATCTGAATTAAATGTTTAACAAAAAACCGATAAATAAATTTTTCTCTCTTGCTACACCGTTTTATTATTATGATTTGACTCTTTTAGAGAAAACAATTGATGAATTAAAAGCAAATACTAATAATGATAAATTTAAAATTCATTACGCCGTTAAAGCCAATTCGAATACAAGAATTTTAAGTATTATTAAAAATAAGGGATTGGGTGCTGACTGCGTGAGCGGAAACGAAATTTCAAAAGCACTTCAAGTGGGTTTTATTCCCGATGATATCGTATTTGCAGGAGTCGGAAAAAACGATAAAGAAATATTAACGGGAATTGATTCGAACATTTCTTGTTTTAACTGTGAATCGTTTCAGGAATTGCAAACAATAAATGAATTGGCGAAAACAAAAAACAAGATTGTAAATGTAGCGCTGAGAATAAATCCGAACATCGACGCGAAAACACACCACTACATTACAACCGGATTGAATGAAAATAAATTCGGCATTTCCAAAAACGAATTGAACGAGATAATCGATAATCTGGATTCTTTTACCAATTTAAAAATATCCGGACTACACTTTCACATCGGTTCTCAGATAACAAACTTTGAAGTCTTCAAAAGCTTGTGTCTGCGAATAAACGAAATGCAGAAATGGTTTTTAGACCGGGGAATTTCATTCGAACATATTAATGCAGGAGGCGGACTCGGTGTGGAATATGCAAATGTTGATGAAAATCCGTTGCCCGATTTTAAGTCTTATTTTAAAGTGTTTAACGAGTTTTTGGAAATCCGCGCCCGCCAAACCATACACTTTGAATTAGGCAGATCTATTGTTGCTAATTGCGGCTCTCTTATTTCCAAAGTTCTTTACTTAAAAAAAGGTGATTCTAAAAAATTTGTTGTAATTGATGCCGGAATGACCGAACTTATTCGTCCCGCGCTTTACCAATCGTATCATAAAATTGAAAATTTAACCTCCGGCGGCG
>CAZAOG010000169.1:0-4934 GCA_964486645.1 uncultured Ignavibacteriaceae bacterium
GGTTTGGCTATGCGTAGTGCGGGATTTTGAAAGACTGAACTTTCAATTTACTACTAATTTTATTTATTGCTACAATGTTCATATTTAGCACATTACCCGCATTACGTATAGCTTTTGTTGTGCTTTCGTGCTTTATCGTTTTATTCATTATTTTAAATTTTGTTAACATCTCTTTTAGCTTTGGCAAAGACATACTTATTGACAAGTTTTGGCTTGTGCGGCCGGCTTTTTTGAGCGACTTGGCAACCCGCCTGCGGAACGGGCAGGTGTGTATGACTGCTATGTGTTGGCTCATTATTATTTCGTTGTTATTATTTGCGGATTGTCAATTATTCTTTTCATAGTATCAAAAAAAGCCTGATTAAAGGACTCGTCTTTAGCGTACAATCTATATAGATCAAGTTCCTTTCTTCGTTGTTGAGACATAACTTCATCAAGAATTTTCCTGAATGCCAAATCTCTGTTTTGAGAATCTTTATTATCGGCAACCTTTGTTTTATAATCGGGATGCTCTCGAATATGCTTACTTAATGTTATAAATTTTATGCGTTGGTCTTCCGGCGTTGCATCCCAGCCGTGAAACCACCTTTCATTAAAAGCTCTAATTATTTCATCTAACGGGTCTTTTTCATCATCGCCATGTGCGCCTCTCGGATTTGGATTTAGAGGTTCTAATTCCGTGGCAGAGTCATCAAGTCCGATTGTATGGTTCAACTTTGTTCTTTCTAATCCATAGGTTGATAAATCTACCGATTCAAGCAATTCATCTATCAACTCATCTTCTTTTGTTTTGATAATTAGTTTGGGGATTAAAAATTTTAAAAACCAAAATAGCTTTTCCCATTCCAATACCTCGTATGGCATAATTGAAGCCATCTGTCCGTAAATCTTTACAAACTGTTTGGCTTTAATTTTAAAATCCGCTTTGTCGTTATCATCCAGCTCTAATTCCTCATTAAAACGGGCTGCCGCAACATCAATTACCGGGCTGAGTTGTTGGGCATCCACGCCATCAAAATATAATTTAACGAACTTTTCCACCTCTTCATGTTCGTAAACTCCTACATCATCCAACGCGCCCTTTAGCTCGTGCAAAACATTTATATCTGTCGCTTTACTCAGTGTAGTAGAAGTATAAAACGGATCAAAGGCATCTTTTATATCTTCAACCTTATTATAAAAGTCCAGAATAAAGAGGTCTTCCGTTTTTTTACCCAGTTTGTCAGAAGCCCGGTTTAAACGGGAAAGAGCTTGTACCGCCATCACACCCTGCAACTTCTTATCTACATACATAGTACATAATTTGGGTTGGTCAAAGCCCGTAAGATATTTATTAGCCACGACCAAAAGGCGGTATTCATCGCTGTCAAATTTATCTCTTGTATCTTTTTCCGGAAAGCCGTTTAAATCGGATTCGGAATACTCAATGCCGTCAACGGTTTTTTTGCCGGAAAAAGCGACGGCAATTTTAAAAGGATTTCCCTTATCTGATAATATTTTCTTGATTGCGAGATAGTATCGAATAGCCGATTCTATATTTTGAGTAACAACCATGCCTTTTGCTTTCCCTTTTAGTTTTTTTGTGTTGTAAACCTTGGTGATAAAATGCTCAATCATAATTTCGGCTTTGGTTGCTATTGTTCGTTTGTCTCGTTCAACAAAGGCTTTTAATTTTTTTTGCGCTCTTTTTTTACTAAATAAAGGGTTATTCCGAATTGACTTTTGTATTTCGTAATAGCTTTTATAGGTGGTGTAGTTGGATAGAACATCGAGAATAAACCCTTCTTCAATTGCCTGCTTCATTGAGTATAAATGAAAGGGTTTGAAAGAACCGTCTTCTTGTTTGCTTCCAAACCTTTCAAGCGTTGCATTTTTGGGAGTTGCGGTAAAAGCGAAATAAGAGGCATTGCCTTTCATTTTACGGGCTTGCATTGCTTTTAATATTACATTTTGTATATCTTCTTCCTCTTCTTCGCCCTGATTAATACCCATTGCCTGATTCATTTTTCCCGCTGCTGTTCCGCTTTGCGAGCTGTGGGCTTCGTCTATAACTACGGCAAATCGCTTGTCGCTCAGGTCGGCAATGCCTTCCACAATAAAAGGAAATTTTTGTATGGTAGTAATAATAATCCGCTTGCCTTGTTCTAAACTCTCTTTTAATTCTTTAGCCGAATATGCCGGAGCTACAATATTTTTCACTTCGGAAAACTCTTTGATGTTTTCACGCAACTGCTTGTCGAGCAATCTTCTATCGGTTACTACAACTACCGAATCAAACAACGGGTTGTTAATTCCTTTTGCACCGGGAATGCCTTCTTTTTCGGGATAAGTTTCAATTAATTGGTAAGCAGCCCAAGTAATGGAATTTGATTTACCCGAACCTGCCGAATGTTGGATTAAATAAGTGTAACCGACTCCATTTGTTTTAGCATGAGATATAATTTTGCGCACTACATCCAATTGATGATAGCGGGGAAAAAACAGCGTTCGTTTGCTAAGGGCATCTTTGGGTTTACCGTCAAAACGTACAAAATGTTGAATAATATTTGTTAAACTTTCTCGTGTAAATATTTCTTCCCATAGATAAGCCGATTTATGTCCGAAAGGATTGGTCGGATTGCCTTTGCCGTTTTTGTATCCCTTATTGAATGGTAAAAAGAAAGTTTTGTTACCGGTTAATTTTGTTGTCATATAAACTTCATCGGTGTCAACCGCAAAATGAACGATACATCTGCCGAAATTCAACAACGGCTGACGTGGATCACGGTCTTTTTTATATTGCTTTATTCCGTGTACTTTTGCCGTTTGCCCTGTCCACGGGTTTTTTAGTTCTAAAGTTGCAATTGGTAAGCCGTTGATAAAAATAACCATGTCAATTTCTTCGCGACGGTTATCCAAGTTATACCTTACTTGACGGGTAACGCTGAATTCATTTTTTTCAAAATTCTCCTGAACCGCTTTACTGCTGCTTGCCAAGGGCAGTTGATATAAAAGTGTAAAATGAGCATCTTCAACATCCAAACCTTTGCGAAGAAGACGCAGTAAACCGTATTTTTTTACCATACGGTCGTAGCGTTCCAATATTTTGAGTTTCCAATCGGCGGAGCGTTGAATTTTTTCCAATTCTTCTTTTTGTGTGTTTTCCAAAAAATGCCAAAAGCGGATTTCGTCTATGGCATATTTTGCATTGAAATCGTCTGCTTTGCCGATAAAATACCCGTTGCCGGAACGATACAAGTTTTGCGGTTCTGCAATGGCGTTGCCGGCTGCTTTCCCTTCGACTTTGCTCAGGGCAAGTATCTCTTCGAGACAAGTTCCCGTAAGGGCTTTTTCTATTGCGGCTTCCAATGCTTGTTCGTTTGTTTTACTTGTGTTCATTTTTCAATCTCTTTTTTAATTTTTTTCCTTCCGGGGTTAAACGATATTTTTGTTTTTTACTTGTGCGCTGTTCGGGCTTTGTCATCTCTATCAGATTATTACGAAGTGCCGGTTTAATATATAAATTGGTGAAATTTTGCCTGTGTTTCAGCTCCAGAATATTCATTAATTCGGCTCTGCTCATTTCTCCTTCCAAAACCCACACAACTCTGTGTGCCAAATCTTCAATGCCGAGATATTCAACATCATGTGCGGTATGATGTGCGGTATGATGTGCGGTATGATGTGCGGTGATAGAAGAAGGACGCCATAAAACCACCTTAAAACCTTCATTTAATGAAAACACCGGCGGCTTTAATCCCTTTTCTTTTGTCAACTTGTATATTTCCAAAGTGCCGGTACCGTAGCGTTCAATGTCTCCCGTCAAAAACAAGCAATTTGCCAATAAAGGATTATGGGGATAAGAGCCATGTGGTTTGCTCAAATCTTTCAAACTCAATTCTGTCGGCAGTTTGCCCGGATTTTGAATTTCAATGCGGTTTTTGAAAACTGAAACCTGTATGCTTCCATTGCTGTAATAGTTACGATGCGCCACCGCATTAACAATTGCTTCGGCAATAACGGCTCTCGGCACCTCATAAACGGTTTCCACCTGATTGCTTTTTTGTCTTGTTCCCGTGGAAATGCTTATTTTCGATAAAACAAAATCGACGGCATCATGCGTCATTTCGTAAACGGTACCGCCGAATTCCTTATAATCGGGAATAGGTTTTTGAACACTAACACCATGAAAATGTGCACATTTTACCGTAGCTGTCGGGAAAAAACTTTGAGGGTCATCAGAAAAAACAAGCAAGGCGCTGTTTACCACTTTATCATTGCGTATCATTCGTAAATGTTGAAGAGTTTCTTTTACTCCTGCATTTTCTTTAAGCGGGAAATTGCGTTTGTAACGGGCATCCCTGATAAAAGTCTGTATTTTTAACAGGCTGATATTTTCTATTGAAGCATAGGGATGTAAACTTTCGTCAAAACCGGAAGATTCTATTTTCCCGTTCTGCTTTAAAAACAAAACCGACGAACTGTAAACAGCTTTCTTGAGACTTTCTATGCCGGTGAATCTTTTTCTCGAAACATCGTTTTCTATTTTTGCAATAAATTTAAGTGTCTGTTCTTCACGTTGTTTTGTGTCTTTAATAAATACCCAACGCGGCACAAACGATGCTTTTGCTTTGTCGTATTCCATCTCGGTGGCAGACAATCCCCTACGGACAGCATTTCCGTATTTTTCGCCTATCAAAGCGATGTAAATATCCGAATTTTTAACCCTGTCGAGAAATACTGTTTCGGGAGTTTGGCTTGTTGCCGGTGTGTTTTCAAAAATGTAGGGTGTGAAAAAATCTTTTAAAAGTATATCGGTACGAAAAAAATCAAGCAAAGCCTGCCGTTCTCCGGCAAACTCACTCTGAACACTTGATATAAATACTTTATACTTTTCCTTCATATCAACTCACTTTTATTTTTCCCGTTACTGCATTGTCTATCAGCACGGTTTT
>CAZAOG010000170.1:0-4913 GCA_964486645.1 uncultured Ignavibacteriaceae bacterium
CAGTAAAAAGATTAAAACGTTAAACCTTTTAAAGTACGGTAAGATAAAAAAACCTCAGAGGTCTCCGAGACCTCTGAGGTTTTAGCATTCTTAAATGTAAAGATAACATCTTTTGTTTCTTACAAAATAAACTTACTCAAATCTCTGTCTTTAACAATTTTGTCCAATTTTTCTTTTACAATTTTAGAGTTTATTTTTATTTTCTTTTCCGGTACTTCGTCGGGTACACTGAAAAGGATATCTTCCAGCAAGGTTGTAAGAATTGTATGTAATCTTCTTGCACCGATATTTTCAACCTGGCTGTTAACCTCGTAGGCAATCCTGGCTACTTCTTTTATGCCGCTTAGCGTAAATTCCAAGTTAACACCCTCAGTTCCTAACAGTGCGATGTATTGTTTCAGCAAAGCGTTTTCCGGCGTGGTTAAAATTTTAACAAAATCTTCTTCCGTCAAACTGTTTAATTCAACACGAATCGGAAATCTTCCCTGCAGTTCGGGTATTAAGTCGGATGGCTTTGACATATGAAACGCGCCCGAAGCAATGAATAAAATATGATCGGTTTTAACAACGCCGTATTTTGTATTTACGTTTGAGCCTTCGACTATAGGGAGTAAGTCGCGCTGAACGCCTTCTCTTGAAACATCCGGTCCTTGTCCCTTGCCGTTGCTGCCCGCAACTTTGTCTATTTCATCAATTACGACAATGCCCGAGTTTTCAACTCTTTTTATGGCTTCTTTTTGAACGGCGTCCATATCAATTAGTTTTTGAGCTTCTTCTTGTGCTAAAAATTTTCTTGCATCTGCAACCGATGTTTTTTTCTTTTTCTTTTTCTTGGGCATTATGTTGCCCATAATTTCATTAAAGTTTATGCCCATATCGTCCATTCCAAAAGGACCCAATATTTGCATTCCTATATTATTTACCGTAGCGGTCGTATCGAATTCTATCATTTTATCGTCGAGTTCGCCTTTCTGCAGTTTCTTTTTCATCCATTCGCGGGTTTTTTGATTTTCATATTGTTCCTGTTTTGAAACGGCTGCTTCTTCATTAGATTGCTGCTGAGCAGACCTTTTTACGGGCGGAATAAGGATGTCTAAAATTCTGTCTTCGGCAAGGGCTTCCGCTTTTGCCTGTACTTCCAAGGTTTTTTCCGATTTTACCATGTTTACCGCAAAGTCAGCCAAGTCCCTTATCATTGATTCCACGTCTCTGCCGACATAACCGACTTCGGTAAATTTAGAGGCTTCGACTTTTACAAAAGGGGCATTGGCAAGTTTTGCAAGTCTTCTGGATATTTCGGTTTTGCCTACTCCAGTAGGTCCGATTAAAATTATATTGTTAGGTGATATTTCTTCTCTGAGCGGACTTGCAACCTGCTGTCGTCTCCATCTGTTTCTAAGTGCAATGGCAACCGCGCGTTTAGCGTCGTCTTGTCCGATAATATATTTGTTAAGTTGAGTTACAATTTGAATTGGTGTGAGTTCTTGTTTTGAATTATTTCTCATTTTCTATCCGTCTTTTATTTCTTTAATTCCACAACATTTATTCTGTCGTTAGTATAAATACAAATTTGCGAAGCCGTATTTAAAGCTTCTTTTACAATATCTTTAACCGAAAGTTTACTGAATTTTTTCAGCATTTTTGCCGCCGCCAGCGCATACATTCCCCCCGAGCCGATAGCAACTATTTGATCATCCGGTTCTATTACATCACCGTTGCCCGAAATAACCAGCGCTTTATCCTCGGCAATAACCGCGAGCATAGCTTCCAAACGGCGGAGGTATTTATCCTGTCTCCAATCTTTAGCAAGTTCAACGGCAGCACGGTCAACGTCGCCTCTGTATTGCTTAAGTTTATCTTCAAATCTTTCCATAAGGGTAAAAGCATCGGCGGAAGCCCCCGCAAAACCGCAAAGTACTTTTCCGTTGGAAATTGATCTGATTTTAACCGCATTGTGTTTCATTACCGTGTTGCCTAATGTAACCTGTCCGTCTCCGCCCAATGCGGCGCTTCCGTTATGAACAATACCTAAAATAGTTGTAGCGTTAATTTTCATTTCCATAAAATTTCTCCAAAGTTCATATATAAATCTGAATTGAACCCGTTATTAAAAAACGGCAGGTAAATTCAGTTATGTTTTTTAACAAATTAAGTTGACTTTTCAATGTTATAAGGTTTAAATATTTTTAACGGTAAAATTCTGGGGACAAACGACTGATATTGAGTATATAATTCACCGTATTCTTCTACTAATTTTCTTTCTTCGTAAATAGAACCTACATAAAAATAAACAATCGCTGAAATAATAGATATTAAATAGAACAAGTCCATTGTCGGTCTTGAAATTAAGAATAAAATAGAGAAAAAATAAATTGGGTGCCGGACATACTTGTAGGGTCCCCTAATATTCAACGTGGTTTTCTCATCCAAATCTTCAACATCATATTCATTCTTCAGCCATCTTTTAATTTGAGATAATCCGATAAATTCGGATACACAAAAATAATTGAAGCTCCAAAAAAATCCGATAAGTCCCAAAAACTGCGGGATTAAAATAATAAAATCAAAGGGACTTTGTAAGTCGTAAATTATTACATCCGGACGAGGAGCGAAAATTAAAATTAAAGCCAAAAGAACAAGGGAAATAATATTATAACCAAGCCTGTAGAAGGCAATAAGATTGCCCGATTTTTCTTTAATAAAAGATTTAACTTTTTTTAAAGACAGCACGGAGTGTGCGAGCCCAAATAAAAAGTAAAGAAATAAAATTAAAAGTACGTCAATAAGGTTTTGCATTATAATTCTTTCCGTAGTCTTGCAACAGGAATTTTTAATTGTTCTCTGTATTTGGCAACCGTTCTTCTTGCTATGTGAATTCCTTTTTCATTCAGCATCTCGGCAAGTTTTTCATCGCTTAAAGGAGTCTTTTTGCTCTCGCCGGCAATAAGTTCTTTCAGCAATACCTTTATGTGTTTGTTTGAAATATCATCGCCGTCGTCCGTGCTTAATCCCTCGCTGAAAAAATATTTTAATTCGTGTATACCCATAGGACTTTGAACATACTTATTATTTACAACCCTGCTTATCGTTGAAATATCCATTCCTATTTCGTCCGCTATATCTTTGTAAATCATCGGTCTTAAATATTTGGAACCTTTCTCAAAAAATTGATATTGTTTCTCTAAAATAGCCTGCATTATTTTCATCAAAGTATCCCTGCGCTGCTGAATGCAGGCAATAAACCATTTTGCCGATTCAAATTTTTCTTTTAAAAATTTATATGTTTCTTTCGATTGTTTTGTCTTCTTCCCTTTTTTGTTATCATCTATCATTTCCAAATAAGTTTTGTTCAACGTAACGGAGGGAACGCTTCTGTCGTTTAAAGTAATTATAAAATTATCTTCAATTTTTTCTATCAGAAAATCGGGGGTGATTTGATTTAATTGTTCGGTATCAATATTCCCTTCGCCGGGTTTGGGATTCAGGCTTTGAATAAGTTCGACTGTAGCTTTTAAAGTTTCATCAGTCAGATTCATTTTTTGTTTTATTGCATCGTAACGTTTGTTTTTAAAGTCTTCAAAATTATCATTCAGCATTTCCTCGGCTAAGAAAGAGTAGTAAGGGTCCAAAGGTAAATTGCGTAATTGAATAAGAAGACACTCTCTTAAATCGCGCGCGCCGATACCCACGGGCTCAAATGTTTGAATGGTACTCAGTAAACTTTTTGCCTGTTCATCGGTAACGTTTATATGTTCAAACATTCGCAATTCATTTACAATTTCATCAAGGTCTCTGTTTAAATAACCGTCGCTACTTAGGTTTCCTATTATTTCATCGCCCAGCAAATATAAATCTTCACTTAAATTTAGAAGTCTGAGCTGATCAATCAAATATTCGTTTAATGTTTTTTTGGCAGGTGTTAAGGGATGGTAATCTTCTTCATCATTGCTTTTGTTAACTCTCGTATCGTCAATAGAATCATCGTTCATAAAATCTTCAATTTCAAACTCTTCGTCTTTGCTCTCGTCAATTTCATTTTCTTCGTTCTCGTTATCATTTTTTTCTTCGTCTAATGAAATATCAAGTTCTTCTTCCAAAATAGGATTTAATTCCAACTCCGTTTTAATCCTTTGTTCAAGGGCAAGTGTATTTAGCTGCAGAAGTTTTTGATATTGAATTTGCTGGGGTGATAATCTCTGCTGTTGCGAAAGTCTTTGGTGTAATGATAACATTTTATCTTCCTGCTTTTTCCTTTAATAATGAATACCATTTAACTCCGTATTTTCTTTTTAACGGTTCTTTGCAAAACTCAAAAACGGTTGTGTTTTCTTCTTTCCCTTTTTCTTCGGCGTATGAACATTCCAAAAACTTTTCATATCTTAAAACGTCTCCGCCGAAGTCGGAAATTCTTATCGGAAATAAATGACAGGATATAGGTTTTTTAAAAGACGATTTTCCCGTTAAATAAGCCTTTTCTATTCCGCATTTTGCAATACTGTTTTCAAAATAAACAAAAACACAAGCTTTGTTATTCACACTGCGAATCATAAGTTCACCTGATTTTTCCTCATAAAACCCGTTTTTATTAATTTCATCTCTGTGTTCATTTGATAAATATTTTTCCACTTCCGAGTAATTTTCTTCAATCAAAGAAATTTCTTCTTCCAACAACGGTGCACCGAATTCGCTTTCTACGGTGCAGCACGCACCTTTGCATTTCTGCACGTCACAACAGAATTTTTGGGAAAATATTTCATCCCTTACAATAACTTCGTCCACTAAATTTATGTTATCTTCAAACATTGGAATAATTTTTGATGAAAGATAATGAATTGTTTAGAAATTGAAAAGACCGTGCTTAACACTTAAAAAAAATTGTTGTCTGAATTGTAAAATTATAAATGTTGATTAAT
>CAZAOG010000171.1:0-4838 GCA_964486645.1 uncultured Ignavibacteriaceae bacterium
CTGTTCCCGGATGAGCGAATCGGCGATTCGCTCTACAAATTTCACTATACGGTAACACATACGATACTTTTTTTATCACTCTTACTAAAGCATTACAGACTGTATATATGAATTTGTTCAAGAATTCCTTTCATTCAAAATCTCTATTCCATTTCAATGTTTTGAACAGCAGTGAACTTGTTGGTTAATTTAATTTTTCCCTTCTTATTTTAAAAGCGTCATCTTTTTGGTTTCGGAAAAACCCCCTGCGGTAAGTCTGTATAAATAAATTCCGCTCGAGACTTGATTACCCAATTTATCTTTACCGTTCCAAAACACAATGTGATATCCTTTGTTCATCCGTTTATTAATTAATGTAACCACCTCTCTTCCCAATAAATCATACACTTTTATTGTTACATCCGATTGAAAAGGTATAAAGAATTTTATAGAAGTAGAAGGATTAAACGGGTTGGGACTGTTCTGCATTAGTTCGACTTTATTTTGTACTTTTAATTTTACAAGAAGTGCATCCGAAAATTTATATTTACCGTCAACGTCAATTTGTTTCAGCCTGTAATAAAATTTTGTGGCACCAATGGGATTCTTATCTACAAAAGAATAATCAATCGGTGTGTTGCTGTTTCCGTGACCTGCTACAAATCCGATTTCCCTCCAACTGCTTGGGGAATATCCCGATCCGCTCAACGAAACGAAAGAGGGCTTTCGTTCAATCTCAAATCCATAATTATTCACTTCGGTTGCAGTCTGCCAAGCAATCTTTACCGAGTTTTCGTTTGCAACAGCCGTAAAAGAAATTAGTTCAACAGGAAGAGGAGCTTGGGACCAGGACGTAGCAACTCTTATTCCGTCAATTATTACATCATAAGCCCTTGCACCTTGTCTTAAAGCAACGGCTCCGACGTTTGATAAATCGGTAGCTATATCAATATTGGTTACAGTCGGTGACGGTTCCGTACCTCCCATATCCGGATTTACAAATAAATCAACCACATCATCTGAGGAAGAAGAATTAAATGTATATTTTAAGACAAGCAAATATGTAGTACTTAAAGAATAGGAAAATGCAGAATAGGATATGCTTGCCAAGGCAGTCGCTCCTTTACTAACTCCAAACGCTATATTTGATCCTATTTTTTTTACAAAAACTTTTCCTTTCATTATTGAGCCTGTTGAGGAAAATAATCCGAAGAAATAATCACCGTCGGTTGCAGTAGTTGCTTTGCTAAAGTTTACAAGAAAAGATATATAAACGGAGCCTAACGATTGAGAGGCAAAAGTTTTTTTAACATCCTCGCTTGAAGTACTTGTTCCGATTACTTGTGCGGAGTTGCCGGTACCCGATGACGGATAATTTGTATAACTCAAACTTCCGGAAGAAACCGTTACCGGGTTAGAACCTGCCGCAGAATACGCCGTCCATCCATTTGAACTAAGCGCCTGCCCGGCTGTATAATTAAACTCTTCGGTTAATATTTGCGGAAATAAGAAGTTTGTAAAAAGAAGAAAAGACAGGAAGGTGACGGCACTAAACAGCATTCGAAATTTATCCATAAAAAAACCCCAATTTTATATTAAAATTCAGAAAACTATATCAGAGCAGGAAGAACTAAAATTAATTTAATAAAAACGAATTAAATTGCCAATTAAAAATTAGATCATTCCAATAAATTCGAACCTTTGGAATTTTTATATTTTTGCCTCGTTTTAATTTTCTGCATTTGCCTTTCAATAATTAAATCAGCGAGCAAAACGGACTTGTATTCGTTTTCGGAAAGAAGTACTTTTTTTACTTTATTTTCGCTTATGTCTATTCGGTAAAAAATTTTCAGAACTTCGTCAAAATTTTTAATCATTAAATCGGATAATTTTTCAGACAGATATTTACGCAGCTCGTCGAGGGTGTTAAAATCTTTTTCGGATAAAAGTGAAAATTCATCGAATTTATTAAAGTCCGATGAAAAGGCTTTTTTTAATTGAAAGATATTTTCTTCTTCTTTTTTCAATTATTCTTTTAATTTTTTTCTAAACAGATAAACTATTCCATATGAAGCATAAACAAAAAACGGTGCGGCTATAACATCAATTGCATAGTGTACATGTTGATAGAGTAGAGCAATTGCAACTAAAAAAGTACCAATTAAATAAATTGCTTTATATATTTTCTTTTCAATTACAAGAAATAATAAAAACACCGTGGCGGTATGGCCCGAGAAAAAAAGATCTCGCAAGAGAGTTTCTCCCGTTCCGAATAATTCCACAAAAGGATCTTGCAGAGGTATTATACCTTCGGGTGGATTTAAAGGAAGCAAGTACATCATAGTCAGACGAACAAGCAAAACAACGCTGTAAACCTGAAAAACAAACAAAAATTGGTTTGGTGTTTTTATTAAGACAATCAGTCCCAGCAGTACCGAAAGATAAACAAGCACAAAAATAAATATTGTTAAATCAGTTGACGGCAGTATGTTTAGTATCGGATCATTTAATGTAAAACCCGTGCGGGTTTCGTTATAAGTTAAAAAATTAGTGAAGAAAGCAGAAATAAGGATAAAGAAAATTACAGTGATTATTAATTCACTTATAAATTTTTTTTCTTTGAAAGCGTTCTTCCAGACATCAATTAATTTATTTTCTATCATTTTTTTGTTTCACATAATTCGGTTAAAACACCGTGTGCCGATTTGGGGTGAAGAAAAGCAATATTTAAATTATCGGCGCCCTCTTTTGGGTTGTTGTTAATTAAATTTATGTTTTTATCTTCAAGTTCGTTTAACGAAGATTTTAAATCGTCAACACCAAATGCAATGTGATGCAAACCTTCTCCCCTTTTTTCAATAAATTTGCTTATTGGACCTTCCTTGTCCGTAGATTCCAACAGCTCTATTTTTGTATCGCCGATTTTAAAGAAAGCGGTTTTAACTTTTTGTTCATCTACTTCTTCTATTTTATAGCATTTTAAACCGAGAATATTTTCGTAAAAACTAACGGCTTCTTGTAAATTTCTTACCGCAATACCTATGTGTTCAATTTTTTGTATTTTCATTTCATACCTGTTTAATTGAAATATTAAATAATAATATTTTCTTTATATTCACCAAATACATCTCTTAATGTATCACAAATTTCACCGATGCTTGCATAAACTTTTACCGCGTCAATAATAAGCGGAATAAGATTATCATCACCTTGGGCTGCTTTTTTTAACGCTGTTAAGCTTTCATCCACAGCTTTATTATCCCTTTTTTCTTTTACCGAAGCAAGGAATTTTATTTGTTCTTCCTGAACTTTCTCGTTTATTTTCAGAAGCTCCGGTTTTGAATTTTCATCAACGGTAAAGTTATTCACACCTACAATTACGCGGCTTCCGTTTTCAATTTCTTTTTCATAATCGTATGCTGCCTTTTGAATTTCACTTTGCACATAGCCGGATTCAATTGCATGAATCATTCCGCCGAGCGAATCAATTTTATCGATATATTCTTTCGATTTACTTTCTATTTGGTCTGTCATTTCCTCTACAAAATACGAACCTGCAAGCGGGTCTATTGTGTTTGCAACACCGCTCTCGTGTGCTACAATTTGTTGTATGCGCAAAGCGGTTCTTACAGAATCTTCGGTCGGAAGTGCAAGTGCTTCGTCTTTTGAATTTGTATGCAGACTTTGAGTGCCGCCCAAAACAGCGGCGAGAGTTTGAATAGTAACTCTTGCAATGTTGTTGTCAATCTGCTGAGCCGTTAAAGTAGATCCCGCAGTTTGTGTATGAAACCTTAACATCATCGAACGTTCTTTTTTTGCATTAAATCTTTCCTTCATAATTTTTGCCCAAAGTCTGCGGGCTGCTCTGAATTTTGCTACTTCTTCAAACAAATCGTTATGCGAGTTAAAAAAGAAAGACAACTGTCCGGCAAATTCATCAACGTTCAAGCCTGCTTTTACGGCGGCTTCCACATAAGTAATTCCGTTTGCAATTGTAAATCCCACCTCTTGTGCCGCCGTTGAACCTGCTTCTCTTATGTGATAACCGGAAATTGAAATTGTGTTCCATTTAGGTATTTCTTTCCCGCAGTACTTGAATATATCGGTAATAATTCTCATCGAAGGTTTGGGCGGGAAAATGTACGTCCCCCGCGCAATATATTCTTTTAAAATATCATTTTGAATTGTACCTTTAATTTTATCCAACGAAACACCGTTTTTTTCGGCGACAACAACATACATTGCAAGTAAAACCGCTGCGGTAGAATTGATTGTCATTGAAGTTGATATTTTATCAAGCGGGATTTTATCGAAAAGAATTTCCATATCGGCAAGGGTGTCAATAGCCACGCCAACTTTACCGACTTCACCGATTGCCAATTCAGAGTCGCTGTCATAACCGATTTGTGTAGGCAGATCAAAGGCAACCGAAAGTCCCGTAGTTCCCTGAGAAAGTAAATATCTGTATCGTTCATTTGATTCTTTTGCCGTTCCGAAACCGGCATACTGTCTCATTGTCCATAATTTACCTCTGTACATTGACGGCTGCACGCCGCGGGTATAGGGATAAACTCCGGGGAAAGAAATTTCTTCTAAAAATTTTTCATTTTTACTTTCATCAATGTTGTATAAGGGATTTACCTTTTCGAAGGAAACGGTTTCAAATTTGTTTTTTCTTTCAGGTCTTTTTTTAGTGAAAGGTATATAAATTTCGTTCAGCCAGTTTTGAAATGCTTCTTTTATTTTATCTTTTTTGTTGTTCATGTTTAACTTGTTCAAATTATGTTTTAATGAATAAAAAGTTAACTAAAACTAATTTGTTTTTAAAGTTGAAAAAATGATTTGAATAAAAGAGATTT
>CAZAOG010000172.1:0-4776 GCA_964486645.1 uncultured Ignavibacteriaceae bacterium
TTCAATTGCAAATATTTTCCAATTGTTATGTGTATGTTATTCAATTAAATTAGTGCTGCAATGAAAAAAATTTTATTTACAAAAATGAGCGGCGCCGGAAACGATTTTGTCTTTATCGATCAAAGAGAAAATCCCGGTTTAATAGTTGATGCGGAATTAGTAAAACAGCTATGTAACCGTAAAACCGGTATCGGTTCCGACGGACTGATTTTTATAAAAGATAATGAAAATTGTGACTTTGAAATGCAGTATTTCAACTCAGACGGAACCACTGACACACTTTGCGGAAACGGCGCGAGATGTTCAATTAAATTTGCCAAAGACACCGGCAGAATTACAAACACATCGACCGAATTTATTTCTAACCGGATTATTTATTCGGGCGAAGTAATTGACAGCGAAATTATAAAATTTAACTTTAAATCCCCGCAAAAAATAAAAACCAAGTTTATGGTAAAAGCAGCCGGACAATTGATCTCCGCTCACTATGTACATACCGGCTCACCGCACGTAGTTATTAAAATTAATGATGTCTTAGAGGACGCCAAAAAACCGTTTTCTAATTACGACCAAATATTGGAATTTCCCGTTTATGAATTAGGGAAAGAAATAAGAAATTTACCGGAGTTTTTACCCGGCGGAACAAATGTTAACTTTATAAAAATTGTAGGCAATTCCGTTATAATTCGTACATACGAAAGAGGTGTGGAAAATGAAACGCTTGCTTGCGGCAGCGGTTCGGTTGCCGCTGCAATAATAGCAAACATAATTGACGGCTTGGAGCCTCCGGTAGAACTTATTACTAAAAGCGGCGAACATTTAACGGTTGATTTTAAGAAAAATAATAATATTTTTGAAAATGTAAGCTTAACAGGACCTGCAAAAACAATTTTTATTGGAGAATATTACTTAACTTTATAATTAAAATTTTATGGAGATTTAATGGGCCGTGTTAAATTGATGATTAGTTACGAAATTAATCCGTCAAAAAGAGAAGAATATTTAGCGTTAATCCGAGAGTTGAAGATTTTACTTAACTTCGATAGTCTTGAAGATTACAGCGTCTACGAAATTAAGGGTAAACCTAATCATTTTGAAGAAATTTATACATACAAATCCGTGGATGCTTTTGAGAATTCCGATGACGAAGAAAATGAAAGGATTAACATCCTGATAAACAAATTAAGCACACTTACCAACGGAAATTCCACTAAATATTCTACATTATATGAAGTGAACTCAGTTAAAACCGATTAACTTATTCCCCTAAAACAATCGTATTTTAATTTTATGATCAGACAAAATTTGCGGGATATACTAATCTTTTCTTTTCAAGATACTTTTTTATTTCTATCTTGCGTAAACAATATTTCATGATTGCTTATGCACGAATACATAGGTGCTATACATATACATTCCGTTTATTCGGACGGTACCGGGACGGTTGAAGAAATTATCAACTACGCCCGCGAAGTAGGATTGGATTACCTGATTTTAACCGATCACAATACGGTAAAAGCTTTAAAAAACGGATACGAAGGCTGGTACGGCGATACTCTGTTTCTTGTTGGCTGCGAAATAAACGACAAAGAAAATAAAAATCATTATTTGGCTTTTGGCATTGACGATGCTTATTCTACCAGAATGTCGGCAAAGCAATACGTTAAAAAAGTAAAAGAAGCAGGGGGTATCGGTTTTTTGGCTCACCCCCACGAAAAAAGAACCCACATGAAAGAACACCCGCCTTATCCTTGGACGGATTGGGATTGCCAAGATTTTAACGGAATGGAAATTTGGAACCATATGTCCGAGTGGATGGAAAATCTAACCGAAGAAAACAAGTATCAGGCTTTTGTGCATCCTCTTAGAACAATTGAAATGCCGCCTAAAGAAACATTGGAAAAATGGGACGAATTAAATTTAATAAGACCGGTTATCGGCATCGGCGGCGTTGACGCACACGCGCATAAATATAACATTTTTGGTTTTTTTGAAGTGGAAATCTTTCCCTACAAAGTACTTCTAAAATCAATAAGAACCCATATTTTGTTAAATGAAAAACTCGTTCCCGGAGAAAAAGAAAATTATAAAAAAGCCAAAGAGCTCGTTTACCATGCACTTGCAAACGGACATTGTTTTGTAGCCAACGATTACCGCGCAGATTCAAAAGGGTTCCGTTTTTATGCGGAAACCCGGAAAGGGAAATATCAAATGGGGTCTACCGTCTCTTTTGAAAATGAAATAATTCTGAAAGTTTTATTGCCTGTAAAAAGTGCGGAAATCAGATTGATTTGTAACGGACGGTTATTTGAAAAAGTAGATGACGGGAAAGCCGATTTTGTTATAAACAGTAAAGGCGTTTATAGAATAGAAGTTTTTTATTTGGGAAAAGCATGGATATATTCTAATCATATTAGAATTGTTTGAACCTTTTTTAACTTTAATTGAAGAAATCCCGGTAGATAACTTTAAAATAAATTTGGTGCACTAAATGAAACTTATTTTAATCTCTCTGATCTTCTCCACATTTTTTATGAATGATATTTTAGCGGAGAAACCCAAAATGCAAGACTGCAAACCGACCAACGACCAATCAATTACTTTACCCGGCATATTTAATCACGAACCCGTTAGCGAAACCGGCGGTGATATTCTTTTCAAATCGTTTGAAAATTTAAAAGGCTGGGAAAAAAGGAAAACGGATGCGAGAGAGTTATTTGAAAATGCTTCCTTTTCTCCCCTTAACGTAAACATAAAAAATAAAATTCTTAATTTGACTGCCGGATTTGATAAGGTAACTAAAGACGGATGTGTTGTTGAAAAAGGTGCACAGGTTACATACGAAAAAAGAAAATTCGGGCCGGATGACGAATATACTTACAGCGTAATAATGAAACCGACAGATAAAGCGGGAGTTATTTCCGCATTTTTTGTTCATTTAATTGATGATAATACAAATGATCCTTCGGTCTGCAACAACAATAATGAAATAGATATTGAAGTTGTTAAATATGGTCCCGAAGCGGATCCTTCTTTAAGAGGAAAATTGTTTGCTTATTTTACTTCCTGGCAAAGGGCGCTTAGTCCGTGGGGATACAAAGGCAACCCATGTGCCGCAGACCCCGCAGCTTGGGATCAGAGAAGGAGGGAATCTCACGGCATTCAACTTAACCCCAGGTTTACAAAGGAATATCATAAATATTCTTTTACCTGGAAGAACAATGAAATTAGATTTTACATTGACGATACTTTTATTGTAAAGCATACCAAAATTATTCCGCAGAAAAAAAGTCCTTTGAAAATAAACACCTGGGCTGCACAAGGTTGGTTGGGCTATTCAAAGAACAGACCGTTTAAAGCAGTTACAAAAATAAAACTGATCAGCGTAAGCTCTAAAGGAATTAAATAAATTGTTAAAAAATATTTTATTGATTTTAACAACTAATTTCTTTATTTTTTTTTGGAAGGTATACAAATAAACATATAGTTTAATTCACAATTAAAACCTCACAAACTATATTTCTTCTCCCCCTTTTTTTGTTCATTTCCAGAGAATTAAAGAATTATATAAATAATATATTTCTTTTTGTAAAAGGTTACCTATCAAAAAAATAAATTATATAATTTAATTCATTGAGAAGGTAAAATGAAAAAAATAATTTTCTTTCTTTTATTGCTTGGAGCAAATTTTATGTTTGCCCAGGTGCTGCCCGATTCAACACAGCTTAGGGCGCTTGAAAAGTTCAGAGAAGATAACGGTAATAACTGGATAGTACGATGGGACTATAAAACAGGACTACCCGCTTCTGTTTTCGGAGGCAGGGTTAATATGAAAGGTAATAATCCTGAAACAACTGCAAGAAAATTTCTGCAGAAATACTCACAGTTATTTAAGATCGATCCGGACAATTCAAACTTCAAATCTAAAAAAATTACAAGTCGTGATAAAATGTATTACGTAAGTTTTCAGCAGGTTTATCATAACATACCGGTCTATGGAGCCAAATATATTATAACTACTGATCCTTACGGTAATATATTAAGCGCAAAAGGAAGATATTATCCTGTTGCTATTAACAGCGCAACAACTGCTTCCTTAAGTAAGGATGAGGCATTTAACAGGGCAAAAAATGATTTCGGCAGTAGCAGGAAATTCAAATTATTCCGGTCCGTTCTATTGATCCTACCTCACAAAGGTAAATTCAGGCTTGCCTGGAAATTAGATGTAAGTGCAGAAACGCCGGGAGGTTCGTGGAAGTATTTTGTTGATGCAAACAGCGGTGAAGTTCTAAAAAAACAAAAAGAGTCTTCAGATGCTGCTGAAACAGATCGGCAGGAAAATAAACCTACGGTGTCCGTCGAAAAAGTAAATACAACTATGCTTCAACCATTGGTAAATTCAACAGAGCTTTTCGGTGAAGTAAACGGACTGGGAAATATTTATGACCCATATCCGATAGGTAACTTCGGTTCAATAACTGTTACACTCCCCCGTATGTCTGATAACACAGGCTATGTTATAGGCAGGTATGCAAATGTTTACAACAGATACGTTCCAAGGGCAGATATCACGGATCGTGATTACACAGGTATTTCAACAGAAAACCCGCAGTTTGATGAAGTAAATGTTTATTACCACATAGATAAATATCGTTATGAATATATTAATAAATTCAATTTTAACGGATTCGCACAAATACAGGCATTTGTAAACGGATCAGGCGAAGATGCGGAATTTAAGAATGGTATATTAAAATTTTATCACGATATTAACGG
>CAZAOG010000173.1:0-4751 GCA_964486645.1 uncultured Ignavibacteriaceae bacterium
TTTATTCGTAACGTGTTGTTTTTGGGTAATTTTAATTTTGGCTCTGAATTGCTGATCTTTTTCGTCCCATAGGGACGAAATATAAAAGATTGTTTTGAACGGATGTGATGCAAACAAAACAGTTATAAATTGTGCAGTGTTAATTATTAATTATTTTCTCCCATCTTTAAAATTTCATCAAATTCTTTTTTATCAACCGGCATTACGGAAAGCCTGTTTCCGCGTTTTACAAGTCTCATGTCTTTTAATTTACCATTTTCTTTTATGGATGAAAGAGTTACGGGATTTTTGAATTTTTTAACTAATTTAAGGTCCACCATTACCCAGGGCGGGTTTTCGGGATTTGCCTTGGGGAAGTAATGTTTGTTATCGGGATCAAATTGAGTGTGGTCTGCATAAGCTTCTTTTACTATTTTACAAAAGCCGACAACCGCATTGGGTTCCGCGTTGCTGTGATAAAACAAAACCTCGTCACCAATTTTCATTTCGTCTCTCATAAAATTACGAGCCTGGTAATTGCGTACGCCGTCCCAACAGGTGGTTTTGTTTTTGCTTTTTGCTAAATCATCAATTGAAAATTCGGTTGGTTCAGACTTAACAAGCCAATATTTTTTTGCCATGGTACCTCTTTAATTATATTAACAATGAATTAAAATTTAGAGACAGAAACCCGATTTTTTTAAAGAAATTCGGTTTCTTTTAAAATAATTCACCGAATGTACATCAATATAATTAGTATAAACGTTATATTCACGATATGAAAAAAACTTTACTCGCTTTAATATTAATTTCCGTTTGTGTATCGGCGCAACAAAAAGATGCATTCCAAATTACGCGCTTAAAATACAACGGCGGCAGCGACTGGTACAACGGACAATCGGAAGAAGTTAATTTGTTAAATTTTATAGCGCAAAATACTAACGTAAAAGTTAACCCTCAATATTCTTTTGTAAGCATTTCATCGGACGATATTTTTGCTCACCCGTTTTTATTTATGACGGGACACGGGAACATAAATTTTTCCGACGAAGAAGCACAAAGGTTGAGAAAATATTTGGAGAAAGGCGGCTTCCTTTATGTTGACGACGATTACGGTTTGGATCAAGCGTTCAGACGCGAAATTAAAAAGGTTTTCCCGGATAAAGAATTAAAAGAACTCCCTTTCGGTTACGGCTTGTACAATGTTTTTTATAATTTCCCCAACGGCGTGCCTAAAATTCATAAACACGACGGGAAGCCGGCACAGGGGTTCGGAATATTTATAAACAAAAGATTGGCTGTTTATTACACCTACGAATCAAACCCAAGCGACGGCTGGGATGATCAGCCCGTGCATAACGATCCGGAATCGAAAAGATTGGAGGCGTTAAAATTCGGAACAAATATAGTGCTTTGGGCATTAACACAGTAAAGATAAATCATTAAATGAGAAAAAGTAAAAATACATATCAAAACGAAATTTTAAGCAAGCTCGAATCGTTTTCAAAAAGAAAATACCTGCTTAAAATAATTGACGGCTTTTTGAAAGCGGTTATTACCTTCGTTTTGCTTTTTATTCTTTTTGTCGCGCTTGAAACTCTGTTTAACTTTAATTCGGTTACAAGAACTGTTTTGTTTTTCTTTTTTCTGCTTTCGTTAATTACTCTTTTTTCAATTCTCATACTGCCCTTTCTAATTAAATATTTCAAAGAATTATCTGTCTCGGATTTTTATTCACTTGCGAACGAAATCGGTGAACACTTTATTCTGATTAAAGATGAATTGATAAATTCCTTACAACTTTTAAATTCGGACAACAAAGAGACCTTATATTCCGATGAACTGATAAACTCGGCATTTCAGCAGACTTACAAAAAAATTAAAAACATTAATTTTGAAGAGGCTTTAAGTTTCAATTCGCAAAAAAAGTTTGCGAAAATTGCCGCCGGAGTTGTAACCGTGGGTTTGGGTTTGATAATTTTTTTTCCGGAAATCAATGCCGCTTCTTACAGATTACTTAACTACGGAGCCGATTTTATCCCACCACCGGTATTTACATTTGAAATAAAACCGGGAAACAAACAAATTACAAAGGGTGAAGATGTTGAAATTAAGATTGTGGTAAAAGGAGAAAGTCCGAAGGAAATATTGCTTGCAACAAAAACTCCCGAACAAACCGGTTATCAATTTACGGCTTTAAAAATTGATTCTTCAAATCAAGCCAAATACAAAATAAAAGCCGTTAGAAATTCCTTTAAATATTTTGCTTCCGCTAAAAATATTAACAGTTCAAAGTATGAAATAAAAGTTATCGGCAGACCGTTGGTGAATAAATTGTCTTTAAAAATATCACCGCCGCTTTATTCGAAGCTGCCAGCAACAATCCAAAAAGATAACGGAAATATCACCGCCCTTAAAGGCTCTAAAATAACGGTTGAAATATCTTCCACAAAAAATATTAAAGAAGCCTGCCTTGAATTTGACGAACAAAAGAAAGTCAGCCTTATACCGAAGACAAACAAAGCGAAGGGTTATTTTACATTAAAGAAAAACGACAAGTATAAAATAATATTAAAAGATACGGGCGGATATAAAAATCAATCGCCTATAAAATATGAAATAAATACTCTTGTTGATGAATATCCTGAAATTGAATTAATCTCACCTCAATCCGATGTTTCGCTTTCTATTGATAACAGAGTTCCTCTTTTTTTAAAAGCAAGTGATGATTTCGGTTTTTCAAGTCTGAAGATAAACTATAAAATAAATTCCGTTATTTCCTCCGCAGATGAGGATAATAACCGTTCAATAAAAATTCCGATTAATAATAACAGCACAAATGAAGAGATAAATTATATTTGGAATATGACTGACCTCAATTTAACCTCTGACGATGTGCTGAGTTTTTATGTTGAAGTTTTTGATAACGATATTATAAGCGGTCCGAAACCGGCGAGAACGAGAACAATAAACGTACGTGTTCCGTCTTTAGACGAGCTTTTAACCAAAACCGACTACACTTACAACAAATCCGTTAATGAATTAAAGGAAACATTAAAAAAGGCTGAAGAGCTGCAAAAAAATCTTCAAAAGATTGCACAGAATTTAAGAAAGAATAAAAAGGAAATAAATTGGAAAGAGCAGAACAAATTAAAACAAACCGTCGAAAAATTTAAGAAGCTGCAAAAAAAAGCCGGAAAGATTGCCGATGAATTGAAAAAAATGAGAGAGCAGCTTCAGAAGAACAACCTGCTTTCCGGTGAAACGTTAGAAAAATACTTGGAACTGCAAAAACTAATGGATTCTCTTTCAAACGAAGAAATGAAAAAGGCTTTCGAGCAGATGCAGAATCTTCTTTCGTCTTTGGATAGAAAAAAAATACAGGATGCTTTGAAGAATTTTAAATTCAACGAAGAACAATTTAGAAGAAGCATCGAGAGGACACTTAATCTTCTTAAACGAATAAAGGCAGCACAAAAAATAGACGAACTTTTAACACGAACGAAAGACATAGAAAAGAAAGAACAAGACATAAAAAACAATACCGCCAAAAGCAACCGGGTAAAAAACAAACAACTTGCAAAAAAACAAAATCAGGTCACCAAATCGTTGGAAAATTTTAAAAGGGAATTGGATAAATTAAAGCAGCTGATGAAGGAACTCTCCGATATGCCTGCGGAATCTCTCGATTCCTTAAGAAAAGAATTCAACAAACAAAAGAACAAGGAGTTGTCCGAAAAGATTTCAAAGAATCTGCAAAAAAATAAAAATCAAGATGCCTTCCGGCTCCAGCAGCAGCTTTCAAAAAATATGAAAAAAATGCGGAGCATGGTTTCCCGGCTTCAAAAAGAAATGAGACAAAAAAATCAAATGGAAACATTTGTTGAAATGATGAAGAGTCTGGATGATTTAATTACGCTTTCCATTCAAGAAGAAGACCTAAAAAATAATACTAAGGACAACCGGGGTAATTTATCTTCGTTTAAGAAAAATGCGGAGAAACAAAATGACTTAATAAGAAGTTTGGACAGAGTAATGCAGCAATTAGCGAAACTTTCGCAAAAGACCTTTGCAATTACTCCCGAAATGGGCAGGGCTTTGGGTGACGCAAGACAAAAAATGGCGGAATCGATTGAAGGGCTGCAAAACAGAAACGGATACCTTTCATCCGACAAACAACTTCAGGCAATGGGTTCTTTAAATGATGCCTCGTCGTTATTAAAATCTTCCCTTGAAGCAATGATGAAAGCCGGCGGACAAGGCGGGATGATGTCTCTTTTGCAGCAGCTCGGTCAAATGGCACAGCTGCAGATGAACTTGAATAATTTAACCAAGGGACTTCAGCGCAACGGTAAATTTTCTCAGCAGCAGCTTGCACAATTAAAAAGACTGCAGCGGCAGCAGGAGTTAATTCGCAAGTCCCTGCAAGAGTTAAACAAGGAGGCAAAAACAACGGGCAAGTCGAAATCACTTGCGGCGGATTTGGATGATATTCTCAACCGTATGCAGGAAGTAATTACAAATATGCAGAACAAAACGGTAGACGAAAATTTGATACAAACACAGGAAAGAATACTTTCTAAATTACTGGATGCACAGCGTTCGGTGAACGAAAGAGATTACGAAAAAAGAAGAGAGTCCTTTACCGGCAAAGACATATTGAGAAAATCCCCCGATAATTTTACTTTGGATGAACAAAGAAGAAATACACTGAGGGACGAGTTATTAAAAGCCATAAACGAAGGCTACAGTAAAGATTACGAAGAACTGAT
>CAZAOG010000174.1:0-4747 GCA_964486645.1 uncultured Ignavibacteriaceae bacterium
CCCACGACTTAAGTCGTGGGATAATAAGAACTTACGAGTATCGTTAACCGTTTCAACGGTTTAAGAAATTAAATTATTTTGCTCCCGAATCGCTAAAACGCAGAGAGAACAGAGAAAACGCAGAAAACACGGAGTGAAAATAAATCTAATAATCTTCTCTGTTTACCTGCCTTTAAATCGTATTGTTTTTAACAAAGAATAACCACAAACATAAATTATAGATTTACACAAATATTCTTCTTTGGAATTATTCAATATTTTGCTTAATCAACTTTTGCCACCATTTTATCCTGTGAGGCGTCTATAATACAAAGTTTTACTTTTTCTTTTCGGCTTTGCATTTTCCGCATTTACAATTTTCATATATCTCTTCGTAGCCGTAATCAATTGTAAGTTCTTCGCCGGCTTTGATGTTTCTGTAAGCAATTAAAGAAAGTGAATTTTCGTCTCGTTCAATAACATCGCAGTTAAAGTTGCAGTTATGGTTTATGTATTTGATTTTATCGGTCATAGCGGTATCAATATATGTATCGCCGTTCCAGAAAATATAAACGTTGTCTTCTTCTTCTTCTCTGCGTTCGCATTCCTTCCCGGAAATTACTTCACCGATAATCGGCATAATGATCTTGTTTTTGGGAATATCAACGGAGGTGAAAATACCTTTGCCGTGTACGGAAGAATTTTTTACAAAGACATGCTTTTCAAAAGACATCATTTCGTTTTAATGTTTTTCTTCAGTCTTTTTTTCTTTTCGGC
This sequence comes from uncultured Ignavibacteriaceae bacterium, assembly GCA_964486645.1. GTDB lineage: Bacteria > Bacteroidota > Ignavibacteria > Ignavibacteriales > Ignavibacteriaceae. Next base: position 757 of record CAZAOG010000174.1, read on the forward strand.
TTTGATATATTCTTTAATGACGTTGTAAAGATAATTGTCCTTCATAATCGGGTAGGTATATTTGTATTTATCGGGGAAATTGGCAATCGGATAATTAAAGGTGTAAAGTTTTTTATTTGCCGAGTTGTAATAAATTACTTTCATTATGCCGTATTTAACCGTCTTCATATTAATAGTGTATAATATTTTGGAACGGTAAACTTTGCCTTTGACTTCTTTAAAAATTAGCGGGGGAGTGTGCTGCTCAAGTATCCAGATATTAAATGTATCACCGCCTGCAGCTTCGTCAATCATAGATGCATCATACCATATTCTTTTAGCCTGACTGTTTTGCAAGGGTAACCATCTATGCCGGGGCTGCTGAGCTGATGTAAAATTTATTAACGATAAAAATATTATAAATACGATTGCAATTCTTTTCATAAGAACCTAAACATTTTTGAATTTAATTTATAAGCTAATGAAATTTTGAATTATATTAAAAGTTTTAATGGGTATAAAAATATAGTATTGTTTCATAATATAAAATACTATTATAAAAAGATATATCTCTCACTTTACTTATTCTGCTTTAATGAAAAATTAAATGCCGAAAGAAAAGTTCTAACATTTTCTTCGTTTGATGTATAACCCATTAAACCGATACGCCAAATTTTTCCGGCTAAATCTCCTAAGCCGGCTCCGATTTCTATATTATGCTCATTCAGCAGACAGTTTCTTACCTTTGTTTCGTCAATTCCCTCAGGTACTTTTACGGTTACAAGTTCCGGGAGACGCTCCTCTTCATTAACAAAAATATCCAATCCTAATTCTTCGACTCCTCTGCAAAGCAGCTCGCTGTTTTTTTGATGTCTTTCCCAAGCGTTTTCCAATCCTTCCTCTTTTAACAAAAGCAATGCTTCGTGCAGAGCGTAAAGGGAATTTACAGGTGCGGTGTGGTGGTAAGTCCTTTTTGCACCCTGTCCCCAGTAACCTGTTACCAAATTTATATCCATAAACCAGCTTTGTACGGGGGTTCTTCTGTTCTTAATTCGGTCAATTGCTTTTTGGTTAAAAGTAACGGGCGACAATCCGGGAGGACAAGAAAGACATTTTTGCGTTCCCGAATATGAAGCGTCAACCTCCCATTCGTCAATTTTCAATTCAATTCCGCCGAGTGAAGTTACCGTATCGGCAACAACCAAACAGTTGTGGGAGTGTGCGATTTGCGTCAAAGTTTTTATATCCGATTTTGCTCCCGTCGATGTTTCGGCGTGAACAAACGCTGCAAGATTTGCATCGGGATTTAGTTTTAAAGTTTCCTCAAGTTTTTGCGGGTCAACTGCTTTACCCCAAGCCTGTTCAATTACAATCGGAATTCCGCCGCATCGCTGAACAATCTGTTTCATCCTTCCGCCGAACACTCCGTTGATGCACACTACAACTTTGCTGCCGGGTTCAATTAAATTTATTAAACATAGTTCCATTCCTGCGGAACCTGGACCCGAAACAGGGAAAGTAACTTCGTTTTTTGTTTGAAAAGCATATTGGAGCAGTTCCTTAATTTCATCCATTAGTTCAACAAAGCGCGGGTCGAGGTGACCGATAGTAGGTTTGGACATTGCCCCTAAAACTCTCGGATTAACATTGGAAGGGCCCGGTCCCATTAATAATCTTTTAGGCGGTTCGAAAATCGGCATTCTGTTTTACTCCTAAATAAATTTTATTCCTGTAAAAAATTTTCTTCAATTAATATTTGTTTTAATTTTTTTTCTTCACTTTCGTTCAGCTTTTGAAGTGGAGAGCGGGGAAGTCCGCCGAAGTATCCAAGCCAGTCCATTGTTTTTTTTAACCCTGCAACACCGAAAGTGGAAGTAACGGCTTTATTAACGGCAAGCAATTTATTCTGCCGGGTTAGTGCTTCACTCAAATTTCCGGATTTAAATGCTTCATAAACTTTCACACATACGTCGGGCAGAATATTGGCAGCTGCTAAAATTCCGCCGCTTGCACCGAGGCAAAGTCCGGCATATAATATCGATGCGGTTCCCGCTAAAACATTAAAGTCCGTATCAACCGAATTTAATATCTGTCCAAGGTATGCAATATCGGTAGAACTGCTTTTTATACCGATTATATTTTCATGCTTCGACAATTCTTTTACTGTCCTCGCTTCTATGCTTACGTTTGTAAACTTGGGAACGTTATAAATTATAATCGGAATACTTACTTCGTCGGCTACCTTTGTAAAATATTCTACAAGCGCTTCGTGATTCATTCTTCCTTTAAAAAAGGAGGGAGTTAAAATCAGAGCAGCATCTGCACCTTCTTCCGAAGCATCGTTTGTTAGTGTTACCGTTTCTTTTATAGAATCCAAACCGGTACCGGCAATAATCAATTTTCCTTCGGAAGCTTGTTTTTTAACTTCTTTTATTAGGGATAGTTTCTCGTCTCTCGTTAAAAAACAGCTTTCACCGTTTGAACCGAGAACAACGTAACCGTTCAAATTTGTAGAATTAAGTTTTTGAATATTGTCTGCAAGTTTAGTTAAGGATACTTCGTCATTTTCAAAAGGTGTGGTTAAAGGCGGGAATATCCCCTCTATTTTTACTTTATTCATCAACAACCTTATTTGGAAAATATATTCTTCATTACAAACATCACGTTTGCGGGTCTTTCCGCAAGCCTTCTCATATACCAGGGATACCAAGATTTTCCGTAGCTGATAAGAACTCTTACAATGTTGCCGTCTTTTACCAATTGATTTTGCGCACTTGATTTTATTCCGTATAACATGTGAAATTCAAGCTTCTCACGCGGGTAATTTAACATTTCAGCTTCTTTTTTTATGGCCTCAATTAATTTTAAATCGTGCGTACCGAATACCATCCTGTTGCCGTCTTTGTTTGAAGCTTCGAGCATTTTTTTTGATAAGTCCAGGTAGTTCTCGTCTACTCTGAATTTATCTCTCAATGCTATGTCGTGGGATTCGTTGTACGCGCCTTTTACCAAACGGATATTAGGATAAACATCCATCAGGTCATTTAAGTCCTGGTGTGATCTAAAAAGATATGACTGTAAACACAAACCCGTATTAGCTCTTTTAACTTTTATCTTTTTGTAAAAGTCCAAAGTCTTCTGTGTGTATTGGCTTCCTTCCATATCAATCCACACAATGTTTTTTAATTTTTCGGCTCTTTCGGCAATCTTGTTAAAATTATCAAACGCTTTTTCTTCGGAAAGACTAAGTCCCAATTGTGTTAATTTTAATGAAATTTCTATATCGAGATTTTCTTCCGCAATTCTATCTATAACACTTAAATAATGGTCGGTAACCTCATCGGCTTCCGATAAGTTTTTCAATTCTTCTCCAAGATGAGTTAGCACGGTCGGAATACCTGCTGAAATAAATTCTTTGCTTGCCGAAATTGCATCGTCAATTTCTTCACCGGGCATAAACCTTTTTAAAGCCTTCTGCACGAAAACCATTTGCGGTACTTTATTCTGCAATGTTTTATTTTCAGAGCACCATAAAAGAAAGTTTCGCATAACAGCCATAATAATTCTCTCCGGAATTCTAATTAAAAAGTTGAATGCTTAATTTAATAACTTAAATTGAATTTATCCTTTAATTTTTTAAAAAAAAGTTAAAGCTCAATCGTTGTTCCCAGATTCATTATTTTTGCTTTTTTATAAACCAACGATGCAGCGGTCAAATCCTGGATGGCAATTCCGACCGATTTAAATACCGTGATTTCTTTATCATTCTCTCTACCTGTTTTTAACCCTGCAGCAACTTCACCGAGTTCCGCATAAATGTGTTCTTCGGATATCAGTCCGCTTTTAATCGGTTTTATTATATCGCCGGCTTCTTTTAGGCAGGCAGAAATTGAATCGACAACAATTTTTGACCTTGCAATTGTTTCTTCGGGGATTTCGCTCATCTCAGGTTTGTAAGAGCCGATGGAATTTATATGAACTCCTTCTTTTAAATTGTCGTTTTCAAAGACGG
>CAZAOG010000175.1:0-4684 GCA_964486645.1 uncultured Ignavibacteriaceae bacterium
CACCGAATAAGATATTTGCCGGGTAATTTACAGGGTCTGCCCACCAATTTACGGTAACCAATGAATCTTGAACTCCCGTTAAGGGATCAACTTTTTTATCTTTGTAGCTAACCATTGTTTTGCCGTTATCTTCAAATCTTACCTGCCACCAGCTTGTATTACCGGAAAGCACTATCAGTTTACCGCCGTTATTTACAAAATTTTCCATCTGTTTTCTTTCATCCCAGGACCAGTATTCGTTGTGTCCGGCAATAAAAACAATATCATAATTACTTAATAATGAAGGATTAACATCTAAATCGTACTTTGAAGCCGTTTCCAAAAGTATATTATTGTTAGCAGCCCAGTTAATTAATTTATTCCCGTATCGGTAATAATCCGGAGAGCCGAGAATTCCTATATCTCTTTCAAAAGGTCTTTGGAATGAAACTTTAAAAGACCGTTTACCTTCAGTGGAATTATATGCATAAAGGCTCTTTCCGCCGAAACTGTTATATGCATTCCAGGTGTTGGTGCTTAATATAAAAAGTGTTTTCGAATATGTACCGGGTTGAGCTTCTCTAACTATAAAAATTACGGCAGCCGAGGAATCGTCCGTAATTTTAAATTCCGCTCTGTAAATACCGGGGGTCCAAGTTGAAGGAATTACGATACTATAAGTAGGCGACCAATTTACACCGTACCAAAAAGAACTGTCTCTAACGGGTTGAACAACGCCGTTTACACTGTCGCTGTCCATTATCCATTGAACGGACGAACCCATTTTAAAGAAAGATATTGGAAATTTTTTTGTCGCAGCGCTTGAAATATAAAGAGTAAGTGTTTCACCTTGGGCTACGGACAGGCTTGAAGGGTATCCGCCTTTTTGAGCGTACAGTTTGTTGAATGAAAGAGAGATAAATACGGATATAATTACAAATATTTTTATTGAATCCAATATTTTTTGGGAATAAGTTAAAAACATATCAAGCCTTAAATGTTAATTGTTTTTCATTCTATTTCAAATTTACAACAAATTAATCAAATAGTGAATGGAATTTTAAAAGACTAATTGTGAAGAAAAAAAATCAATTTGAGATTCTTCTTTGTCTTGAAATCTCAAATAAAATAACGCCCGCTGCAACCGAAACATTCAAAGATTGTATTTTGCCTTCCATCGGTATGTTTATTAAATGGTCGCAATTTTCCGATGTCAATCTTCTTATCCCTTTTTGTTCATTGCCTATAATTAAAACCGAAGGTCTTTTATAATCGAGCGAAGAATACTCAACGGCATTTTTTAACGAGCTGCCAAAAATCCAATAACCGTTCTGCTTAAGTATCTCTATCGTTTGTGTAATATTAGATATTTGACAGATTTTCAAATGTTCAACGGCGCCTGCGGATATTTTAGCAACGGTTTCATTCAATGGTGCGCTGTTTCGTTTTGTAATTATTACACCGTCAACATCGGCACATTCGGCAGTGCGCAGAATTGCGCCGAGATTGTGTACATCCTGAATTTCTTCTAAAATAAGAAGCAGGGGAAATTGTTTAACTTTGGATTGGAAGATCAATTCATCCAATGAAACATATTTCCTTTCCGATATTTTTGCCGCTACTCCCTGCGAGTTTTTGCTTGTTATTATTTCATCAAATTTTTTAGGAGAGATTTCGCTTATTTTTATTTTTCTTTTTTTTGCGGCAATTCTAATGGCACTTATAATTCCACCTTTTTGCCCGTAACGAAGGATTATTTGTTCAACGGATTTATCCGAATTTATTACTTCGAGGACGGGTTTTCTTCCTATTATTAGAGCCATAATTTTTAATTAATTATAATTTACTTTGCGGTTTCTTTTTTGCCTAAATATTGCCAGCCGAAACCGCCGGCGGCAATCATTACAATTGAGATTACCTGAGCTTCCGTAAATCCCAAAAATATCCTCGGATTAAGTCGGATAAATTCAATAAAAAATCTTTCCAAACCTGCAAAGATCAGATAAAGCATAAAAAGTTTACCTAACGCCCATTGCTTGGTTCTAAGCTTCCAAAGAATAGCAAAAATTATTACGGCTAAAATAAATTCATAAATCGGCGTAGGATGAAGGGGTGTTGTATCCGGGACCAATCCATTCGGAAATTGTTTTGCCCACTCGGTACCTTGCAGCATATAATGAGGCGGAACCGTACCGTTTGAATAATCCGTTCCCCAAGGTAAATTAGTCGGAATCCCGTAATCTCCGTCACCGGATAAGTGGCAGCCTATCCTTCCGATTCCGTATGCTAAAATAAGTGCAGGAGAAACCGAATCGGCAACGAGTAAAAAGGAAATTCGTTTTCTTTTCAGATAAATTAATATTGCAATAATTGCTACAATTAATCCGCCGTAAAATGTAAGTCCCCCCGGAGAAAAAGCTATCAAAGGATCGGATAAAAATACCGACCAATTTTCAAACAGATGAAAAAGTTTAGCTCCGGCAATTCCAAAAACAATGGCAAGAAAAGTAATTTCGGTTGAAAGATTCTTTGCAAGTTTGCGTCTTTGAAATTCTTTGGTAAGCAAATAGTTGGCAACTATAAAAGCTATGCCGACCATAAGTCCGTAGCTGTAAACGGTCAACGGACCGATTTTAAATAATATCGGATACATAATTAGGCTTTTATTTTATTTATAACATTCTCAAGCGGAATAATTTCCTGTTCCCCGGTCTTCATATTTTTTAACTGAGCTTTGCCGGAGTTTAATTCTTCGCCGCCGAAGAACAAAACAAATTCGGAATTCAATTTGTTGGCTTCTCTCATCTGAGCTTTTACACTTCTGCCCAAATAATCAATTTCAACGGAATAGTTTTTTCTTCTTAATGATTGGGCAAATTCGTAAACCCTGTGCATTAAGGTTTTTTCCAGACAAACAATGTATAAATTAATTAAAGGTTCGGGGATTTCAAATGAATTTTCATTTTCGCATGCAATTAGTATCCTTTCTATTCCGGCTGCAAAACCTGTGCCCGGAGTCGGTTCTCCGCCTAATTGTTCAACAAGAAGATCGTACCTGCCGCCTCCGCAAAGCGCACTTTGCGAACCGACCTTTCCGCTGATTATTTCGAATGTTGTCATCGTGTAATAGTCCAGTCCCCTAACCAAAAATGCATCAACCTCAAAAGAAATATTAGAAGCGGTAAGTAATGATTTTACTTGTTCGAAATTCTCAACACTTTCCTCGTCAAGATAATCCGGCAACAAAGGTGCATCCCTCATTACTTTAATATCGTTCTCGTTTTTGCTGTCAAAAATTCTTAAAATATTTTTAGTAATTTTCTCTTTGCTTTCGCCGGAGAGTAATTCCTTTTTGTCGTTTAAATATTCTCTTAATTTTTCGATATATTTTTTTCTTGATTCGGGTGTACCGAGAGAATTAATTTTTATGGTCAGGTCTTTTAATCCCAAACTCGATAAAATTTCATAAGCCATACTTATCATTTCAACATCAAGCAGCGGAGAGCTGCTGCCCAAAGCTTCAGCGCCGAATTGGTGAAATTCTCTCAACCTGCCTGCCTGGGGTCTCTCCTGCCGGTACATCGGTGAAATATAATACAGTTTGTTTAAGGACTGCTTTTTTCCAAGCGAATGTTCGATAAAAGCCCTTACCACCGAAGCCGTCATTTCGGGTTTGAGGGTAACGCTTGTTTTACTTCTGTCTTCGAATGTGTACATCTCTTTGCCGACTATATCCGTAGCTTCGCCTATTCCCCTTGCAAAGAGGGATGTTACTTCAAAAACGGGGGTTCTTATTTCTCTGTAGTTATAATTTTTGAAAACCGAAGAAATAATATTTTCTACATACTTCCACTTTTCAATCGTGTCAGGAAGTATATCCTTGGTTCCTTTAATTGCTTTAATCATATAATAAAATTTGAGAAAAAAAGAGGATTTTTTCAGCCAACAATAAGTTTCTCTTCCTCTTCCTTAAAGATAGTTAATATTTCATCCGTGGTTTGTGCCGCCAAAAGTTTTTCTCTGAAGCTGTCTTCGTTCATCATTCTTGAAATACAGCTTAATAATTTTATATGTGTGCTTACTTCATTTTCTTTGCCTACCAATAGAAAAATTAATTGAACAGGATTGCCGTCAAGGGATTGATAATCAATCGGCGTTTTTGCAATTCCGAAAGCACCGAGTATTTCCGTAGTTGCATTTGTTTTACCGTGAGGTATTGCAAATCCTTTACCCACACCGGTTGACATGATTTTTTCTCTGCTGTGAATCGCGTTGCGTATTTCTTCTAAATTTATAACTCTTTTATCGTCTGCAAATAAATCTATCAATTCGTTAATCGCATCTTCTTTATTGTCAGCCTGCATCTGTGGAATAATACTTTCTTTACTAAGGAGTTCGTATACTTTCATTAAGTCACCGTTTTCAAAAAAAAATAATTGAATATTTACTATATATGAATGCAAATTTACAAATACAATCAAAGTATATCAATTTAAATAAATATAAATATTTTTCACCATCCATAGTTTCTCATTAAAAAAGTATGCTGATTACCTAAAAACTGCGAAGATTCCCGAAATCTATTCATAACAAAGTTGTAAAGACGAATATTAAGTAATCCTTTTATTAAAGGAAAATCCGTACTTAAAGATTAGCGATTCGGGGGCAAAATAATTTCAATTCTTAAACCGTTGAAACGGTTAAC
>CAZAOG010000176.1:0-4576 GCA_964486645.1 uncultured Ignavibacteriaceae bacterium
GTTAACCGTTTCAACGGTTTAAGAATTGAAATTATTTTGCCCCCGAATCGCTAAGGTTTTAATAACATATTTGTATTAATCACTTATTTTATTATTATGTACGCTCTATTTTAACAATATTTTAAAAAGTACAGAAATGAAAAGATTACTTTTAATATTATCGGTCACAATCTTTGCTTTAACAATTTTGCAGGGATGCGGAACTAAAGAGAACGAGTTTACAAATTTATCCGTTGTAAAAGAAAAAATTAAAGAATATCATTCCAGCGGGAAATATGATTCTGACCTAAACCTTATAATTAACAATGCTAAAAAAGAATTCTCAAAAATAAAACCACAAGCAAAATCATTAGTTATTTTTGATATTGATGAAACCGTTCTTTCAAATTATCAATTTGGGTTAAAATATGAATTCGGATACAATGAAAACATTTGGGACGAATGGGTTAGTTCAAAAAATGCAACTGCCATAAAAGAAGTAAAAGGACTTTACGATATGCTCCTTTCAAAGGGATTTAAAGTTGCTTTCATCACAGGCAGAAACAGAAGCCACTACGATGCAACCAGAGAAAATTTAATAAACGAAGGTTACACAAAATTTGATACTTTGATTACAAGAAAAATGGATGCATTAAAAACTACAGCCTTAGATTACAAATCAAAAGAAAGAAAACTGCTTGTAAAAAACGGATATGAAATAGTCGGTACGGTCGGTGATCAGTTCAGCGATTTGGAAGGGCCATATCACGGAATACAGGTTAAACTTCCGAACTACCAGTATATAGTGAAATAATTTCTAATTCACCGCATTTATAAACTCCGCATAATTTCTTTATATTTACGCTTTGAATATTTTTTGATGGTCAAATATTATTATGCAGCATATGGAAATACCTAAAGCTTACGACCCTTCGTCTGTTGAAGATAAATGGTACAGACAATGGCTTAAAGACGGAGTTTTCCGTTCGGAAGTAGATAAAACTAAAAAACCATTTACCATTGTAATTCCCCCGCCTAACGTAACGGGCATCTTAACAATGGGTCACATCTTAAACAACACAATTCAGGATATTTTTATTCGCGTTAAAAGAATGCGGGGCTATAATGCATGCTGGGTTCCCGGAACAGACCATGCTTCAATAGCAACGGAAGCTAAAGTAACTTCATTTTTAAAAGATAAAGGGATTAGTAAAGAAGAAATCGGTCGTGAAGAATTTTTAAAGCACTGCTGGATATGGAAAAAGAAATACGGCGGACTAATTATTCAGCAGTTAAAAAAATTAGGTGTTAGCTGTGATTGGGAACGTGAACGCTTTACTATGGACGATGACTATTATAAAAAAGTTCTTCAGGCTTTTGTTAAACTTTACAAAGACGGTAAAATTTACCGCGGTTACAGGATGGTAAATTGGTGTCCGGCATCCAAATCAGCCATTTCCGATGAGGAGGTAATCTACAAAACCGTAAACGGAAAACTTTGGTATTTAAATTATCCCGTAATCGGATACGATAAATTTATAACGGTAGCTACTACCCGTCCGGAGACAATGCTCGGCGATACAGGCATAGCCGTTAATCCCGGCGACGAAAGATTTAAGGAATTCATCGGACAAAAAGTTAAACTTCCTTTGGTCGGCAGAGAAATCCCAATTTTTGCAGATGAATACGTTGATAAAAATTTCGGAACCGGTGCTGTTAAGGTTACTCCCGCTCACGATGTAAACGACTACGAAATGGGTAAAAGGCACAAATTAGATATTATAAACATCTTTAATGATGATGCAACAACAAACGATAATGTGCCCGAAGAATTTAAAAATCTTGATAGATTTGAAGCGAGAAAAAGGGTTGTAACCGCTTTGGAGGAAAAAGGCTTATTGCTGAAGACAGAAGATTATCAAAATAATATCGGATATTCCGAAAGAGGAGGTGTTCCGATTGAGCCGTATCTTTCTGAACAATGGTTTATGAAAATGGATGAACTTGCCGAGCCTGCATTAAAAGCCGTAACTGAAGGAAAGGTAAAATTTCATCCCAATCATTGGGTAAAAACCTACGAACACTGGATGGGTAATATTAAAGATTGGTGTATTTCGCGTCAACTGTGGTGGGGACATCGTATTCCCGTTTGGTACAATAAAAACAATAATGAAATTTATTGCGGCGTTGAACCTCCCGAAGATTTGGAAAACTGGGAACAGGACAAAGACGTGCTCGATACCTGGTCTTCAAGCTGGCTGTGGGCTTACGATGTTTTTAAAACAGAAGAAGAACAAAGTTATTATTATCCGACCGATACACTTGTAACCGCACCCGATATAATATTTTTCTGGGTTGCACGAATGATAATGGCGGGTCTTTATTTCAAAAAAGAAATTCCTTTTAAAGACGTTTATTTTACAAGCGTAATAAGAGATTTGAAAGGCAGAAAAATGAGCAAATCTCTCGGTAACTCCCCTGATCCGCTTGATGTGATAAAAGAATTCGGCGCCGATGCTCTCCGTTTTACCGTAATCTATTTGGCACCGCTCGGACAGGATGTCCTTTTCAGTAAAGATAAATGTGAGATAGGCAGAAACTTTGCAAATAAAATCTGGAATGCAGGCAGATTCTTGTTGATGAACACACAAAACGTTCCTTTAAATGATTTGTTAATTGATAAACACATCGATTTTACGGATTTGTGGATCGCTTCCCGTTTGAACCAAACGCTTCAAAAACTAAAGAAAGCTTTGGATAAATTTGAAATAAACAATGCTTCGAAAATCATTTATTCTTTTGTGTGGAATGATTTCTGCGACTGGTATTTGGAACTTGCCAAAACAAGACTTTACCTGTCTGCCGATAGGCATGATTCGGAAGACGAAGAAATCAAATCCGCAGTACTTACACGTTCAATAAAAATATTTGAAAGCCTGTTGAAAATTGTTCATCCTTATATGCCGTTTATAACAGAAGAACTTTGGCATTTTGTAACCGGGAAAAATGAAACCGAAAGTATTTCTACCTCTGAATATCCGGAAGCCGATGTATCTTTAATAAATGAAAATGCAGATAAAGATATGGCGTATCTTCGGGAAATAGTAACGGCAATCAGAAATATAAGAGGAGAAATGAACATTCCTCCTTCACTTCAGCTTGATGTATTCATTAAAGCTGAAAATATTAATGAAGAACAATTACATTATATTAAAAAACTTGGAAAAGCTAAAAACATTACGTTGGATGAAAATCTTTCGAAACCCAATGCAAGCGCTTCAAAGGTTTTAAATAATTGTGAAATTTTTATTCCCCTTGAAGGAGTAATAGATTTGGATGTTGAACGTAACAGATTGCAAAAAGAAATTTCACGACTTGAAAATTCTTTAATGGGAATAGAAAAAAAATTGAGCAACGAAAAATTTGTAAATAATGCACCTGCGGAAGTAGTCGAAAAAGAAAAGAAAAAGAAAATGGATTGGGAGAGTAATTTAAATAAACTTAAAAGTTTGTTGGAAGATATTAGTTGAATTTATAATAGCCTCGAATGAAATTCGAGGTAAGAAAACAACAAGGGGGGGACACAACTGCGAATGCAGTTGAATTTTGGGATGTTGCAATTGTCTGATGTTTATTTTACGCAAACGGTACATTTAATTGAACTGCTTCGCAGTTCTTTTTTGTTTCGTTTATCCTGTCTATGGATTTCATCCATTCCGTCAAATGCCGGATTTGCAAAGCTATTATCAATTGAAGTGCTTTCGCACTTCCGGATTGTTGTTTTTTTTGTTTGTGTTTTCGTCGGGACAAATCCGCACTTCTTTTTGCCCGACTGCGAACGCAGTCAAATTTACAATAGCCTCGAATGAAATTCGAGGTAAGAAAACAACAAGGGGGAAAACACAACTGCGAATGCAGTTGAATTTTGGAACGTTGGGTTTGTGCGATATATTTTTTACCGCAACCGGTACGTTTAATTGAACTGCTTAGCAAATCGGATTTGTTTCGTTCATTTCTGCCTACGGACTTTGTCCGTTCCGTCAAATGCCGGATTTGCAAAGCTATTGTAAATTGAAGTGCTTTCGCACTTCTCTACAATTTGAATTGAGAAAGATTCCCGATATCTTCAAGATATCGAAAATCTGTGGTGTCAGCCGTACTTCTTGGGAATTGAGAAACAACAACTGCGACAGCAGTCAAATTCACAATAGCCTCGAATGAAATTCGAGGTAAGAAAACAACAAGGGAAAACACAACTGCGAATGCAGTTGAATTTTGGGATGTTGCAATTGTCTGATGTTTATTTTACGCAAACGGTACATTTAATTGAACTGCTTCGCAGTTCTTTTTTGTTTCGTTTATCCTGTCTATGGATTTCATCCATAGCTATTATCAATTGAAGTGCTTTCGCACTTCCGGATTGTTGTTTTTTTTGTGTTTTCGTCGGGACAAATCCGCACTTCTTTTTGCCCGACTGCGAACGCAGTCAAATTTACAATAGCCTCGAATGAAATTCGAGGTAAGAAAACAACAAGGGGGAAAACACAACTGCGAATGCAGTTGAATTTTGGAATGTTAAATTTGTGAGAAGTTTCTA
>CAZAOG010000177.1:0-4538 GCA_964486645.1 uncultured Ignavibacteriaceae bacterium
GAAAAGAATTATTCGATTATTTGAAAGCACATCTTAAAAAAATATATTTAAATATAAATTACTTTTGACTCATCAAATCGCTTATAAACCTCAGGTCTTTCGATTCGGAATTTGCCAAAATAATATTTATAATAGCGGTAAGAGGTACCGATAAAAGCATTCCCACCACACCCCAAACATAACCCCAGACGAGCACGGATAATAATATAACAAGCGGATTCAGGTTCAATTTTTTACCCAGTAAGTTGGGTTCTATTAAACTGAAAAACAGCCCTTGAATGCCCGCTAATATAAGGGCGATAAGAAGTGCAAAGCCGAAGGATTCAAATTGTACAAGAGCCATCATCGTTGGAAGCAGCAGGGCTAAAGTGGAACCCAAAGCAGGAATAAAATTAAAGAGGAAGACAAAAAGTCCCCAAATAATGGGGAAATCCAATCCGAATAGAGACAGAATAATGGTAACTACAATTCCCGCACCAAGATTTATTGCGCTTTTAGTAATAAGATACTTTTGTATTTGTTCCGTAATTGCTTTGAATGTGTTGGAAAGCCTTTCTTCCTGTTCGTTTCTTTCTATGTTGTATTTGTCCCCCATCCAATGGTCAAAATCGGGATTGGGTTTTTTGCCCGTGGAATTGTATTTGGTTTTTAACTTGTTTAGTTCGGGTTCAACTTTTTTATTTACGAATCTTTTTTTAAATGCGGCATAAATTGTATTGTGTCCGGTAAACACAAACACGAAAAAGAAAAGTACTATTAGTACGTAACCCACGACAGAAAATGTTGAAGTAAAAATACCGCCCGCCAACAATTTGTAATCTATATTGCTTAAAATATTCTGGAGAGAAAAATTCTGGAAGAACGGGTCGGTTATTCCAATTGATATTGCGGCATTCTTGACTATAGCATTAAGTTTATTTATATATCCCGGAACTTCGTTGCCGAATTGAATTGCCGAACCGATAACAAGACTTGAAATAATCCAAGCAACAATTATTGTAAGAATAACTTCCAAAATAACGGTAACATAAGGGGGGATTTTCTTTTTCTCGCAAACATTGCTTATCGGCGAGTATAAAAAGAACAAAAAATAAGCTACAACAAAAGGTATAATAATATGACTGAGTTCTTTTAATATAAAAACAATAAACACCAAACCTATCATTGATATAAAAAATTTAATGGTTGTGTCGTATGTAATTTTGCTTGTCATAATATCTTTAATTAATATTATATATAAATTAACACAATTCCTAAAACTAAAGAATATTAATTCCAAATTTTTTCAATTGTAATATATTGATGAATAAACTATTTTTTCAAAATTGTTATTACGGAACATCCTAAAAACCGGGGAAATTGTAATGCCGAAACTTTTTAATAAGTTTCATTAAATAAATTTTATAAGAGGTTCAATTATGGGTAAAGAGATTCAAGAATATAAAAACGATGAATTGGGAATAAGCTATGACCCGAATATTTGCACTCACTCCGCAAAGTGTGTGAACAATCATCCCGAAATTTTTAACATAGATAATAAACCCTGGATCAATTTGGATAATGCTACTGTTGAAAAAATAGAACAGGCGGTAAAAAATTGTCCCTCAGGTGCTCTAAAACTAATTGATGATACGACACGGGCTGAAATAGACGACGGGGAAAGCGTACAAATAGATGTTGCTTCAAAAGGACCATTGTTGATTAAAGGCAAATTTAAAATAACCGATTACAACGGAAAAGTTTTGGAAACAAAAGACAAGGCTGCATTATGCAGATGCGGTGCTTCTAAAAACAAACCGTTCTGCGACGGTACCCACAACAAAATAAATTTCGAAAATTAATTAAAATTAAAAGGCGTAAAAATGAAAACAAAAACAGCATTCTTTATTCTAATTTTCATCACACTATTTCTGTTTGACGGAAACGCACAAACATTTTTCGGTAAAGAACCTTTGGCTCATACCTTTTCAATTGTAGCAAGGGATACGAAGACGGGAGAGATGGGCGTTGCCGTTCAGTCACATTGGTTTTCCGTAGGCAGTATTGTTACCTGGGGTGAAGCGGGTGTAGGCGTTATTGCAACGCAGTCGTTTGTAAATCCGGCATTCGGACCACAAGGATTGGCACTTTTAAAAAACGGTTTAACACCCGAACAGACTTTGAAAATGCTTATCACTAACGATAAAGGAAGAGATGTCCGTCAGTTAGCAATTTTAGACGGCACGCACAAACCCGCAAATTATACCGGCAAAAAGAATATCCCTGCAGCCGGCGGAATAGTGGGTAAAGATTTTGCGGTTCAGGCAAATCTGATGGCTAACGATAAAGTATGGCCTGCAATGGCAAAAGCTTTCAGGGAAACAAAGGGTAAGTTGGCGGAAAGAATGGTAGCGGCATTGGAAGCCGCTCAAAGCGTAGGCGGTGATATCAGGGGAAAACAATCCGCAGCTCTGCTTGTTGTAAAAGGGAAATCAACCGGAAAAATTTGGGAAGACAGAGCGATTGACCTGCGCGTTGAAGACAGTCCCACCCCAATTAAAGAATTAAAAAGACTGTTGAGGGTGCACAGGGCATACGACCACATGAACGCCGGCGATTTGGCGGTTGAACAAGGCGATATGGCTCTTGCTATGAAAGAGTATTCCACCGCGGAAGAAATGTTCCCCGATAATTTGGAAATGAAATACTGGCACGCGGTAACTTTAACAAACATAGGTAAATTGGATAAAGCCCTGCCTATGTTCAAAGAAGTTTTTGCAAAAGATAAAAATTGGGCGATATTAACCCCGCGGCTTGTAAAAGTGGGTCAGCTTAAAGTTGATGAAAAAGGATTGAAGAAAATTATGGAGCAGGGTAAATAACGGTTGGATAGTTCTTTAAGAAATCCAGTCTGTCAGCTGACGAACTGGGTTTCTAATCCCTACAGATTCCCGAAATCTTTTTTAAAATTTCTATAAATAATTAAACTAAAATAGACTGATATCTTTGGGAGTGCAATACTAAACGGTGAAGATTTCGGGAATCTTCTAATCTTTTTATAATGTCGCTCCTACTTTCCTCAGGTAAGCTTATGTAACTTTGTGAGGATTTTGTTTTGCTTGTGTTACGCGTGTTGTCTGTGTTAAAATATTACAAATTTAACATTCCTAAATTCAACTGCTTTCGCAGTTGTTATTTCTCAATTTCCATAACTGCGAAAGCAGTTAAATTTACAATAGCTATGGACGAAGTCCATAGGTGGAAAAAATAACAAACATAACCGAACTGCGATAGCAGTTCAAATTATAACAACTATGGATTCGGACGTGATAAGATTTTCAAACTCACCCCCTCAAATCCCCCTCTCTTGCCAAGAGAGGGGGAGGTCTGTATCTTAACTCTTAGATTAATTATAATAGGGGGTGAGTTCGGGTACACAGTCACAACCAATGAGATAAACGGAAGAGAATTCGTGATTCTTCTAATTTTGTAATTAATGCAATTGGTTGGTTTGTGGAGCGAGCAGACTGCTCGCTTTACAAGAATTTGAGAGACCCGCTTACTTGGAGAAACCTGTTTTTTTTAAAAGCCAAGCAACTTAACCGCCATAATTAAAATTGCGGCAACCAAAACAAGACGGATAAATTTTTCTCCTTTCTTTAGCGACAATTTTACCCCCCACCATCCGCCTATTGCATTGCCAATTCCAAGTGTAACGCCGAACAGCCAATTAACATTATTGGTAATTGCAAAAATTATGAGTGCCGGAACGGTATAAATTAAAATTATGAAAACCTTGTGCATATTTGTTACAATCAAATCGAACTTCATTAAATAGTTTAATGCAGCCATGAACAGAAATCCGACGCCGACCTGCAGAAAACCGCCGTAAAATCCTATTCCGAACATACTCAGATAACCGATCCGGGTTACTATTCCTTTTGCATTGTTTTCGTTTCCGCTTCTCTTTTTGTGGAACAGCATTGAAATTACGATTACAATCAAAACGACAGCGAGAATTTTTTTGAAAAGAAGGTCGTCAATATTTACCGCTAACACCGCGCCTGCAATAGCACCGGGCAAAGTAAACAGGGCAAGCTTAAAACTTAATCCGAATTGGCTGTAGTTTTCTTTTTTAAAGGATTGTACCGCGGCAACGTTTTGAATCAGCAGCGCAACTCTGTTGGTTCCGTTTGCAAGGGCAGAATCCAAGCCGAGAAAAATTAACGTAGGCAAAGTTAACGATGAACCACCGCCCGCGTTAACGTTTATAAATCCGGCAATTAGTCCCACGCCGAATAAAATTAAAAGAGAGTTTAATTCACTCAAGAGAATTTCCTTATGAGAAGAGGCTGTCTCAAAAGTGTAAATTTTAGGTAACCCACGATTTTAATCGTGGGATTTTAAGCAAAAAACGAGATTTGTTTTAACCGTTTCAACGGTTTTTAGTACTTTTGAGACAGCCTCTTTTACCTTTTGATTTTTTTAAGAAACCGGGTTTCTTAATATAAATATTTAAATGCTTCTTTTAAAAACAACTTTATAACAAAATTTTGTTA
>CAZAOG010000178.1:0-4524 GCA_964486645.1 uncultured Ignavibacteriaceae bacterium
ATTATTTCAATGTTGCATCTTTCCAAAAAAATCCTAATTTTATAAAGTGCTTTTAATTAGGAGGGAAACTGTTACGGCATTTTAGCTTCGGGGTATAATCGAAATCCAAAATAAATAACCCTCTATTTATAATTATTAGTATTTATCCGATAAATATTATTGAATTCAAAATTTATAGAACAATAATTATTACGGCGGAGGTGTAATGATTTTGAACAGGTTTTTCTTAAATATTTTCTCTTCTGCTTACTTCTCTTATCAATTTTATCTCCTCATATTTTTTGTCTTTAACCGCTATAAGTCCACAACACAAAATACAACGGATAATAAAAAATGGAATTAAAAAATACAGCTTTAATTTTAATAGGATACCAAAACGATTATTTCTCTAAGACCGGAGTTTTGAGTAATTTTATCGAAAATTCATCTAATATTAACAAAATCCTTAACAACACTATTTTAATAATTAAACAATTAATTCCTTCCTCAATTACAATCATTTCAACTCCGATACAATTTACCAAAGATTACGAAGAGCTGACCGAACCTTATGGTATATTAAAAACAATTAAAGAAAATAATGCATTTCAAGCAGGTACCAAAGGCTCTGAAACCGTTAAAGAGCTTCACCATTATAAAGATCGTATAATTGAAGTTCCCGGCAAACGCGGTCTTAATGCTTTTCATAAAACCGATCTAAATGTTATTCTTCAAAATCATCGTATTAAGAATATCGTATTAGCCGGCGTTGTAACTTCTATTTGTATCGACTCGACCGCCAGATATGCTTTTGATAACGGTTATAAAGTATTTATTCTATCCGATTGTACTTATGGAATTACTGAATTTGAACAAGATTATTACGTAAAAAATATTTTTCCACTTTATGCCGAAGTTTTTAATCATAATCAGTTTCTTAAAGCTGTAAGTTATAAGGACTAATAAATGGAAGATAAAACTATTAGAGATGAAGAACTTGCCTCGCAAATAAATAATCGTCTTTTAAGACAAATAGAAGAAAATATAAAATTAATTGACGAACTAAAGAGCCAAAGAGATTTTAACAATATTCTTATTCAATCCTCTCCTGCTTTTTTTGTCGCTATTGACTCCAACGGCAAATTATTAATGATGAACCGGTCAATGCTTAATGCACTTGGTTATTCCAAAAGTGAGGTGCTGGGTAAAGATTATCTGTCAACCTTTGTCCCCGAAAATGAAAGAGAAGAGCTGTATAATTTATTTCAAAAATTATCACGTTTTCATGAGAATACGTTAAATGAAAATCACGTTTTAACTAAAGACGGTAAAGCTTTATTGGTTGAATGGCGCGGTGTTCCTGTCTTCAAAGGAGAAGAATTCGATTACTTTATCGGTATAGGATTAGATATAACCGAACGTAAAATTGCCGAAAACAGAATTAAAGGGTTTAATAAACTATTTGATGAATCTTTAAATGAAATTTACATTTTCGATTCAAATACTTATAAGTTTATCTATGTCAATAAGGGCGCGCAAAAAAATATTGGTTATTCCTTTAGTGAATTGTTAAAGCTTACTCCGTATGATATTAGACCGGGACTTGACAAAAAAAGTTTTGAAGCTCTGTTAGAGCCTATTATTACGAATAAAAGAAAGAAAATTATTTTTGAAACGGTCCATGAAAGAAAGGACGGTTCAACCTATGATGTAGAGGTTCATCTTCAAAAAACCGTTTTTGATAATCAAAAAGTTTTCTTTGCCGTTGCACTTGATATTACGGCACGTAAAAAAGCTGAAATGGAATTAAAAGAAAGCCAAATTCGTCTTGCCAGTCATTTAGATAATACACCTCTTGCCTGTGTTTTTTGGGATAGGAATTTTAGAGTAACCGATTGGAATAAATCTGCCGAAAGAATTTTTGGCTATTCTAAATATGAAGCTTTAGGAAAGCATGCAAATGACCTAATAGTTCCTGACGATTTAAAAGAACAAGTACAAGTGTTATTTGATGATCTTTTAACTAAAACCGGCGGTGCAAGAGGTACTTACGAAAATGTTACAAAAGACGGCAATATAATTTTATGCAATTGGTATAATGTAGCAATTACGGATTCTTCCGGTTCGGTTAACGGTATAGCATCTTTAGTTGATGATATAACTTTAAGAAAAAGAAATATTGATAAACTAAAACAGAGCGAATTAAAATTTAAATTATTGTTGGAGAATCTTCCTAATGCAGTGTTTTTAACAAAAATAGGAGGCAAGAATGCCGGTAAAATTATTTATGCCAATCCTGCTGCCGAATCTCAAACCGGTTATAAACAATCCGAACTTGTAGGTATGAATATTATCAACGATTTTCTTGTTGACGAAAGCTCCGCCGAATTAAAAACACAAAGAGAAAATGACTTGAAAAATGATAAAATTTTGTCTTTTGTTGAAAAGAAAAAACGAGCAGACGGTTCCGTCTATTTAACCAAGGTAATGATAACCACAATAGAATATGAGAATGAGCTGGTAACACTTTCTGTCAGTACAGATATCACCCGTCTTATCGAAGCACAAGAAAAGATAAAAGAAAGCGAAAAGAAATATAAATCACTTTTTGAAAATAATATAACAGCTGTTTTTGTAACTTCTACCGACGGTAAAATAATTGAATGCAACAAAGCATTTGTAGAAATGTTCGGCTACGAGTCCAAAGAAGAAATATTAAAAATTAATTCAAATAATTTATACCAATCTTACTTAGGCAGAAAATTATTCTTAAAAAAAATAATGAGCCAAAAAGAAGTCTCTTATTTTGAAGCCAAGGGGATTAAAAAAGATGGGACAATTATTTCTACGTTGATAAATGCTACCTTAATTTCCGACAACATAATACAAGGAACAATTTTCGATATCACTGAAAGAAAAAAATATCAAACTGAAATATCCAAACTATCACGCGGTATTGAACAAAGTCCCAATATGATAATCTTTACCGATGTTGAAGGGAATATCGAATATGCCAATCCCAGAATAACAGAAGTTACAGGTTATACTCAAAAGGAATTGATAGGCAAAAATCCACGAATCTTTAACTCCGGTCATACGCCAAAAGTTGTATATGAAGAACTGTGGAATACTATACTTTGTGGAAAGACCTGGAAAGGAGAAATATTAAACAAACGCAAAAACGGTGAACTTTTTTGGGAAAGTTTAACTATTTCACCCATAATAGACGCGGAAGGAAATATACTTAATTATATCGGAATAAAAGATGATATAACAGAGAAAAAGAAAATAACCGAGGAACTAATAAAAGCAAAAGAAAAAGCCGAAGAAATGTATAGAATAAAATCCAATTTCCTTGCTAATATGAGTCACGAACTTAGAACTCCGTTAGTCGGCATTTTAGGTTTTTCGGAAATTTTAGAAGAAGACACCATAGAACCGGAGAATAAAAAAATTGCCGAATTAATAAATGAAAACGGTAAACGTCTTTTGGAAACATTAAACTTAATTCTGAATTTATCAAAAATTGAATCTGAAACTTTAGAAATAAAATTATCTGAATTTGATGCGATCAAAGAAGTTAACAGAAGTGCGATGTTTTTTGAAAATAATGCACTTAAAAAAAATCTTTCTCTTAAAGTAAATACTAACTTAGATAAACTGATAATACGTAGTGATGTCAGACTTTTTTATGAAATAATAAATAATCTTATCAACAATGCAGTCAAATATACCGATAAAGGAGGCGTAAATATAACAGTAGATGTTTCTGAAAATTACGAATATGTTGTTATAAAAGTAGAAGATACGGGCATCGGTATCCCTCAAGATAAACAGGAAATTATTTGGAAAGAGTTCCGTCAAGTAAGTGAGGGTATAAACCGGATATATGAAGGTACGGGTTTGGGACTTACTATCATAAATAAATATGTTAAAGAATTGAAAGGCAAAATAACTTTAACAAGTACACTCGGCAAAGGCTCAACATTCACCGTGTTTATTCCTACAAATGTAAGGTTTTATTCTACATCCGACACAAAGTCGGATTCTTCGAAAGATGAAGTTATAAATGCAGATGTATCGTCAAAAGAATTACCTCTGCTGCTGTACGTTGAAGATGATGCTATAGCAGTTGATATAGTAAGAAGATTTTTAAGTAATCGTTTTAATATAATTGTTGCCAAGGATAGTATTGAAGGGATAGTCAAAGTTAGAAATAATAAATTTGATATTATATTAATGGATATCAATTTGAAGTCTCAACTTAACGGAAGTGAATTAACCAAACATATAAGAAAGTTAAATGGCTATAATTCCGTTCCGATTATAGCAGTAACAGCTTATTCTCTTTCCGATAAGAAGAAAGAATATTTAGGAAGCGGCTTTTCAAATTTTTTAGCCAAACCTTTCTCAAAAAGCGAATTAATAAATACGCTTGTTAATTCACTAAAACCACCGAACAATACTGCGTAAAAACAGATATTGATTTTGCGCGTAACGATATGGACCCGCCTGCGTTAAAACTACGGCGGGCAGGCTTGAACC
>CAZAOG010000179.1:0-4390 GCA_964486645.1 uncultured Ignavibacteriaceae bacterium
TGGTTATAATAAATATCTGGCGGCTGGTAGTGCAATGTTAAAAATAAATAATGATAATAAATCAACTAGGATAAATGGAGAACCTAATACGACTATATTGTCAATATGGGGTAAATCTAATAACTTAATTTATACAGCGGGAGGTGATGGTGTTGCATTATACAAAAATAATAAATGGGAGAAGATTAACAGACAGGATGTAAATACTACATATAGAATCAGAGGACAAAATTACAATGATATATTTGGGCTTAGTTCAACAGGTTCAATTTTACATTTTAATGGTAATAGTTGGCATTCAATCAATACGCCAACAATTAATATCCTCTTAAAATTAGAAGTTAAAGGTAATTTAATAGCTGCAGTAGGCTGGCAAGGAGAAAAGGGAGCAATAACAATTGTTACAAGGAACTAATTTTATCAAAATTAATTAGGAGGGAAAAACCAAAGCAAAACAAAGCCCATCCCGGTGTAGTACCACAGGGATGGGTAGATACAAACAAATTAGGTTATGCCAATACTTAACAGCCTGGTAAGCTGTATTCTACCTTTTTGTTTGTTTCTTAAAATAATAAATTTACTATTAATAAAATTATTGGAGGTAATAAAATGAAATTAATGATTGCTGCTATATTCACAATTTTTCCCCTCATTTTTGCTCAACAACCTAGCTTTTCAATAGATTTTGTTTTTACAGAAACTTCAGTGAATCGCGCCTTGGTTTCACAATTTAATGAGCCTAATTTTATATTTAAAACTTTTACAGGCACAATCAATATACCGAATTTTGGCAATGCCAATTATACACTTGAACTTAATAGACCAAACATTGACTTTGCAAATAATAATTTAGATATCTTACTCAGTTTTCATTTTAATGCGGTTTTGGGTTCAAATGTTTGGAATTATGATTTTGAAGTAAATCCAAATATTGATATTCCCCAGTCTAGTATTTCAACAACCCAAGTTGAAGCATTCCTTGTGGATTTACCGGCAAAAGTCAATTCTTTAACAGATATTCCACAATGGTTAAAAGATTTGGTTATTTTAAAATATAATAGTTATAAACCCTGGTTGTACCCTTCCAAATTATTAGATAAAATAAATAGTCAAAGTTTTTTGGCTCAAAGACCCATATCAATAAATAATATAATACTTAGCGAAAGAATTGAAACAAATAAACTAATTATTACGTTAGGGTTGGAGGCAATAACTTCACAAACAAACTTTCAAATTTACTTTGTAAATGAAAATCCTGACAAACTAAAGATTAAACCTAATATAAGTTGTACTATGGTATAACTTTGGATTTGGGATGTCGGAGGTACTCCAGTATTGCATAAAACAAATCTAAATGTATCTTTAAATGCTAACGAGGTAAATTTGTATAATCTAAATTACAATTATTTTAATACACCACATTATTTTGAAGCAATGATATTATTTAAGACAGATGCTACTTTTTATGTCAAAAAATTCGGCGGACTTATGTGGCAATGGCTTAATGCAACAGCCGGAATAAATTATTAGGAGTGAAAAAAGAATGAAGAATAAAATATTTTTTATAATAATAGGGTCTGTACTGTTGATTTTATTTGGTTGTAAAGATAATCCGGTAATTCCACCTCCTCCGGTAGGACCCGACACGACTTCTCATACAATTATTTGGCAGGCTGATACTTTGGGAGATTTTATGAGTGATTTAAGTGATGTTTGGGGAACTTCTCCCAATAATGTGTGGGCTGTTGGTTTTTTGTATTTAGGAAATAGTGGTACAAATGTACTGCACTATGACGGTAAAAAATGGGAAGCTGCAAATTATTTTAAGACTGATTTAAAAGGCATATACGGTTTTAGTGAAAGTGATATTTGGGCGGTAGGAAGTGACCCAATCTATCCTTTTAGAGATGCATTAATTGCACATTATGATGGAAATACCTGGAGTACAAAGGAGATTATTCCCGACACGGAACCGTTAAATAAAATATGGGGAACAAGTTCAAATGATTTATTTGCAGTAGGATCAAAAGGCATAATTTTACACTATAACGGCAGTAAATGGACAAAAATGCAGAGCGGTAAAAGTTATTCTCTGCAAGATGTATGGGGCTTTGCACCAAATGATGTATATGCCGGTGGCGGCGGGAATGCAGAAAGCTACGCAGTTCTATTGCATTACGACGGTAATGACTGGAAAACTATAGTGGATTCTTCTTCACAAACTATAGGACGTCACGTTCCAACTGTCTGGGGAAGTTCGGCTAATAATGTTTATTACTGGTCTTCATTGGGTTTTTTTAATGGTAGTGTTAAATCGGGCTGGAATATGCAAACGATTCCCGATGATAATACATTTATGAGACATATGCGGGGAAGTTCGGCAAACAACATTTTTATTATTGGTGATTTTGGAATTATACTGCATTACAACGGCAGTACCTGGCACAGATATGACGAAATATATCGTAAGCCGGGCGGTGATATTTTATCAAGTGTATTTGCAATTGATAAAACGGTTTTTGTTGTAGGGCAGGTTTTTAGCAATGCAAAAGCGCTTATTTATAAAGGCACATTAAAATAAGAGGTTTAAAATGAAAATTTATAAAATAGCAATAGTCGTGTTTTTTTTATTTGCAATTAGTATAAAAGCACAGAATGATTTTACCATAAAAATAAATGAAAATGAGGTAAATAATGCATTAAACACAATAATAGCGGCAAGGGGTTTAAACTTTGGGGATTATACCGGTGGTTTCGGTCTTGCCGATTGGTACGTTAATATAAATGGAGCATCTATAGATATATTAGCGAACAACCAAGTAAAAATTATTGTTACGGATATGGCTATTACCGCCGATATCAATATTCCACTTTTGAGCTTTACTTCAGTTGAACATCTAAGCGGTGAAATAAACGGTATAATTAAAATTATAGGTAACCAAGCCGATGGGTACGAATTGGTAATAGATTTAACCGATATATCAAATCTAAGCTCGTGGGGTGACTTAAGCGGTTTTCCGGCAATTGTCGGTACTTTAATCGGAGATAAAAAAATATTAAACTATATTCCCGAAATTAACTTATCGTTAACAAGCATAACTCCAAATGTTTTCGGCAGTATATTTATATCCGAAATACCAAATTTAACCACCGACCAAAGTAATGTATTCTTAAATTATTCCATAAAGGGCGGTAGGTTCGTTACCGTGAGAAATGAAGTAAAGGGCAGACACGATATTGGCAAAATTTATGATTTGGAAAATAATAACTTTATTAGTTATAATTCACCGCACGAATTTATATGGGCTCTAAATTCAAACCATACTTTCAAGGGAGAAGCATCCGGAATTGATTATCAGGCGGTTCATTATAAGTTCAGAAATTGGAAAGAAAATAACAGCACAGCTATTCAAAGAAATAATGAAATTATCGATAAAGATAAAACATTTACTGCGGATTATAAAAAAACTTTTAGTGTTAAATTTAATGCAAAACCTGAAGGGTATACAAGTTACAGCGGTACTGTAACATTGGATGGTGCACAAAAGAATTTACCTTTAACTGAGTATATTTTTACCCAACCTTATGGAAGTAATATTATAGCGCCATTAACCCACATTGAGAACAATAAAAGCTATAATTTTTTTAAATGGAGTGACGGCGTTACAACGACGGCAAGAACATTTTCACCGGCAAGCAATATGGAATTATCTGCACTTTATAAAGGCAACCAGCTCTCAAACAACATAAATGCCTTTGCCAACAGCAGCCAAAGGAAAATAGTACGCACACCCGACGGAGTGATGCATTTGGTTTACGGAAGCTTGGGACGTGTTTGGTACGAGATAAGCACGGATAACGGAGCAAATTGGCAGTTAATGAACGGTGGCAAACCCCTTGACAGCGGTGCGGGCAAACTACCGGCAATAGATTATTACGGCAACGTAGTGGGTATAGTTTTTCAGCAACAAAACGGCAACGGTTATGATATTGTGCTTAATACATTTTATGCCTATGGTAATCAGTACATATTCGGCGTAAGTTCGGTGGTTAGAGCAGAACAAAATGAGTCATATTCCATAAATGCCAACCCGGTAATAGGCTGGGGTTATAACGGCAAGGTAATGGTGGTATGGGAAGGAAAATACACCGGGCTGTTTGGTCTTACAGACGGACTTGTCAGTAAATATGGATCTTTAAGCTACAACACAGTAACCTGGTATAATGAGAAGGGATTATCCGGCACAGACAACCTTTCTATAACTCCCACTATTGCCGTGGTAAAAGACTACGAAAGCACTCTATATTTTCAACTTGCTTGGACACAAAACAATTACTCTAGTTCTATATATTACTGCAAGCTTTATGGAGATGCTTCCAATAATATCTT
>CAZAOG010000180.1:0-4382 GCA_964486645.1 uncultured Ignavibacteriaceae bacterium
TAATTGATATTCGTTCAATATTCAGGTAATTTTATCGGTTAGCTAACGTATAATTTTTAACGTAAAAAACTGATGGCAAAAACCCCCTTAATGGTACAGTATTCTAAGATTAAGCAGGAAAATCCTGACTCGATCCTTTTGTTCAGGATGGGGGATTTTTTTGAGACTTTTGAAGAAGACGCCAAAATTGCATCAAGAGTATTGGGTATTACGCTTACAAAAAGAGCCAACGGCGCGGCAGGCGAAACCCCGCTCGCCGGTTTTCCGCATCACGCGATAGACAATTATCTGCCGAAACTGATTAGAGCCGGTTACAGGGTTGCCGTGTGCGAGCAGGTTGAAAATCCGAAATTTGCAAAAGGAATTGTCAAACGGAAAGTAATTGAAATTGTAACCCCCGGAGTTAATTTCTCCGATAAAATTCTTGACCATAAGAAAAATAATTATTTAATGGCTGTATGCATAAAAGATGATTATGCCGGAATTTCTTTTTGTGATATTTCTACAGGCGAATTTTACTCTTATGAAGTTGCGGCAGATAAAGTTTTGCAGCAAATCGAATCAATTACTCCTTCCGAGATTCTAATCAGGAAACAGGATAAGGATTTATTCGAGGATTTTGTTAAAAAGTTGAATTTATCTATAAGAATTACAAAAATTGAAGATTGGATCTTTAATTACGAATATTCCAAAGACCTTATTTTGGGAAGCTTTAAAACCGTTACTTTAAAAGGATTCGGATTGGAAAACTTTACACCGGGAATAATTGCATCCGGTGTTGTTTTACACTATCTGCAGGAAACGCAAAAGGTTGCTCTTTCGCATATTACAAAAATATCGGCATACAACCCGTCTGATTATATGATTTTGGATCAAGCCACCAAAAGAAATCTTGAGATAACTTATTCAATGCAGGAAGGCGGTAAAGAGGGAACTCTGATTGACATTCTCGACAAAACGGTAACCCCGATGGGCGGAAGACTTTTGAAAAAGTGGATTTCGGCGCCCCTGTTAAAAAAAGAATCAATTTTAAGAAGACAGGAAAGCGTTGAAGATTTATTCAAAAATAAAACCGTCAGAATAAATTTGTATAATCAATTAAAAGAAATCGGCGACCTCGAAAGGCTGATTTCAAAAGTATGTACGGGCAGAGCCAACCCGAGGGAAATTGTCAACTTGAAGTTTTCGCTTAAAAAAATACCTTCAATTAAAAAAGAATTGCTGAATGTGAATGTACAAACCCTTAACCGGTTAGGGGACGAATTGGATTCGTTGGAAAATTTAACGAATATAATAGATGAAACCTTGGTTGATTCTCCTCCGCTTGCAGTTGTTGACGGCGGAGTGATTAGGGAAGGTTTCAGTCCGGAACTTGATGAACTCAGAGACATTTCGCTCAACGGGAAAAATTGGATAACGGATCTTCAAAACAAGGAAAGAGAAAAATTAAATATCCCTTCGTTAAAAGTAAGTTATAACAGAGTATTCGGATATTATATAAATATAAGCAACGCTCACAAAGATAAAGTGCCGGAAAATTACATTCGAAAACAGACGCTTGTAAACTCCGAAAGATTTATTACTCCCGAGTTAAAAGAATTCGAGGAAAAAATTCTCCACGCAGAAGAAAAAATTTACGAGCTTGAAACCGAACTGTTTACCGAATTAAGATTAAAGGTTGCCGCCGAAACGGAAGCTATTCAAACTAATGCAAGATTAATTGCCATGCTTGACTGCTTTGTTGCCTTTGCACAGTGTGCCGTTGAATACAATTATGTAAAACCGGAATTATTTGAAGACGGACATATAAAAATTATCGAAGGCAGACATCCGGTTGTTGAAAGATTGCTTCCTCCGGGCGAAAAATTTACTCCCAATAATTATACCTTGGATACGGAAGATAATCAGATTATTTTGTTAACGGGACCCAACATGGCGGGTAAATCTGTTTATCTCAGGCAAATAGGACTGATTGTTCTTCTTGCTCAAATCGGTTCATTTGTTCCGGCTAAAGAAGCCGAAATAAGTCTGGTTGACAGAATTTTCACACGCGTCGGTGCAAGCGATAATATTTCCGCCGGAGAAAGTACTTTTCTTGTCGAGATGCAGGAGTCCGCAAATATTTTAAATAACGCAACGTCAAAAAGTTTAATTTTGTTGGATGAAGTAGGCAGAGGCACAAGCACGTTTGACGGAATTTCAATTGCGTGGGCAATTACCGAATACATACACGAGAATCCCGATGTATCTGCCAAAACATTGTTCGCAACTCATTACCACGAACTGAATGAAATGGCGGCAATTTTTCCGAAGATAAAAAACTATAAAGTTGAAGTAAGAGAAATTGACGACAAGGTTATTTTTCTTCACAAGGTAAATTCCGGAAGAGCGGACCACAGTTACGGGATACAGGTTGCACAAATGGCGGGGCTGCCCAAATTTGTTACCAACCGCGCCAAAGAAATTTTAAAAAATTTGGAAACAAAAGAACTGACCCCTTACGAGATTAGAAAAGAAAAATTGAGTAAATTAAACAGAGGAGATGAAAATCAAATTAATATGTTTGAAATAAAAGACGATAAACTTAGAGGCGAGATTGCGGACATACAAATAGATGAACTTACTCCCATTGAAGCATTGAATAAATTAAACGAACTAAAAAGAAAAGTTAAGGAAGAAACAGGCAATGATTAAAATTAGTCTGAAATATTTTTTAAACGGCGCAGCACTATTTCTTCTTCTAACATTAACGTTAAGCTCATGCGGAATTGAATACACACCCGAACAACAGAAATATATTTCATCAGTTGAAAAAATGAGGAAGGAGAAAGACGATTATATGAAGAACAATCCGGCTTCGCCTTTCAACGTTGATTCGAATGCCGTTTTTCATCCGCTTAATTATTATCCCGTTAACCCGAATTTTGTATTCAAAAGCAAATTGTTCAGATACGCAAAACAAGATACCGTGGACATATACGGCACTCAAGGAGAAGTAAGAAAGTCGGTAAGATTTGGTTATGTAAAATTTAATTATAAAAACAAAAATTATAAGATGGATATTTATCAAGGCACGAACAAAACCGGAGAAAAATACTATTCGATTTGGTTTATTGATAAAACGACCGGGAAAGAAACATACGGGGTAGGAAGATACTTGGACTTTGAACTGAACGAAGATGAAAACTTTACGTACACAATTGATTTTAATCTTGCTTATAATCCTTATTGTGCTTACAGTGCAAAATTTTCGTGTGCGGTTCCCACAAAGGATGATTATATTGATTTGGCCGTAAAAGCGGGTGAGAAGAACTTTCATTAAAAATTCCAAAAACGGAGATAAAAATTGGTAATAGTTTTAGAAAAAAATATTGCGGAAGATAAAATAGAATCAATAATAAAAAAACTGGAAGAGTTTGAATTTGCGGTTCATAGGTCCACGGGTGTAGAACAAATAGTTTTGGGTGCAATAGGTGTACATCCTAATTTTGATATAAGAAAAGTAAAGGTTTTGGACGGCGTTTCCGAAGTTTACAGAATTACGGAACCTTATAAATTAGCCAGCCGTTCCTTTAAAAAAGAGAACACGGAGATAAATATAAGAGGGGTTATAATCGGGGGCAACGAAGTAGAGGTAATGGCGGGACCCTGTTCCGTGGAAAGCGAAGAACAGGTATTTGAAATTGCAGAAATAGTTTCCGCTGCCGGAGCAAAAATTTTAAGGGGCGGTGCTTTTAAGCCGAGAACTTCCCCGTATTCATTTCAGGGCTTGGGAGAAAAAGGACTGAAGTTTTTAAGGAAAGCTGCGGATAAAAATAATATGGTTGTAATTTCCGAACTAATGGAACCCAAGCAGGTGCATTTGCTCGAAGAATACGCCGATATTATCCAAATAGGTGCGAGAAATATGCAGAACTTTCCTCTTTTGAAGGCGGTAGGTAAATCAAACAAACCGGTAATGCTTAAAAGAGGATTAGCCGCGAAAGTGGAAGACTTGCTGATGTCTGCCGAATACATTCTTTCAAGCGGCAATTCTAATGTAATACTCTGCGAAAGAGGAATCAGAACTTTTGAAACTTACACCAGAAATACATTTGATCTTTCGGCTATTCCGGTAATCCATAAAAGAAGTCATTTGCCTATAATAGCAGACCCTTCGCACGCAACGGGCATAAGAGACAAAGTACTTCCGATGGCAAGAGCGGCAGTTGCCGCCGGCGCTGACGGGATTATGGTTGAAGTACACAACCATCCGGAAAAAGCTCTATCGGACGGTCCGCAGGCATTACTGCCCGATCAATTCTCGGAATTAATGAAACAAATAAAACTGATTGCGGAAGTGATAGGAAGGAAGATGTAAAAAAAATAAAACCCAATCCATA
>CAZAOG010000181.1:0-4377 GCA_964486645.1 uncultured Ignavibacteriaceae bacterium
CAATCTTCCGCTTTTCTTGCTATTTCACTTTTAAGTATCAACTATGATTCTATCTTAGCAATTTCCAATAGTTCATTTTTTGAAACATTTAATCTCAAACGCCATTGTCTTATAAATTCACCGGTTTCTAATCCGCTTGAATCTATTAAATTAAATTTGTTATTTACTTTTGATTGAGAAAATTTAATGAATTGCTTCAAACCTGGTTTATTAAATAGTTCGGATAAAAAGCCCATTCTCTTTATTACGGCTATATTATTTATTTTTTCAGTGTATTCAATCAACTTATCGCTTTGCAGTTTAGCTTGCGCAAATGCACCGACGAGGACATCGAATCCACCGGAATACATCTGCAAATCAAAACAATCGACAATTGTTTTTTCAACATCCGTAATAGGAAAACTATTGTTTCCGTAGCCAAGAGTAATTATTCCCGCTCTTTTATGCTCCGGTATTTTTACAAATTTATATTTTGTCCCCAAAATCGTTTTGCTTTTTTTCCTATGTGTGGTTTGTATAAAAACAGTATTCGGAAATTGTTCTGTTAGTCCTTGAATGTTCAATGCAGACCAATATGCAACTGCGCTATCTTGGGATATAAATGTACCGATTACGTTTTGGTTATTGAAACCTTTTACAGCATAAAAACCTTTCTGAAGACGGTTAAGAAAGTTTTTTTGAAATAAATTTTCTAATACTTCATTGATGTTGTTGAATTTATGGTTTAACTGTTCTTCAATTTCAGATATTGTAAAATATTCTATTTCATTCTCATTCAGTAATTGAAGAAAGAGGATTTGATCTTTTGTTAGATTTGTTGATATATAAACGCTGTTTGCCATTACCTTTTGTGTTATAAAAAGACCCAATATATAGGTCTTATTGTTACTCATATAGTAACACAAATATAAATATAATTAATTGCAAATGCACAAATTAATTCAAATATTATTCGTGAATTAGTGGCAAAAGTTCTTGAAAACAATGATAAGAAAAGTCAATTATCTTTACGGAGTTTTTCTAAAAAGATAAAAATTCAGAGTTTAATTATCATTGATAAATAGAATAATTGTTGTTGTTTAACGGTTTAACAATGAATACAAGACTATCCCCAAAAACATTCTAAAGATTAAGGTTAAGTTGCATCTCTTCTTTATGATTAAAAATATTTTCGTTTTGCTTTTTTACGGTTTGTTTTATGTGTAAATACGTGTTGTTCATTTGGTAAATCATTATCCCGTAAAGAATTGCCAAATCCAGGTATTTGGGTTTATTTAAGATAGACCACGAGATTAATTTCCAGAAGAATTTCCGATGCCGATCTTTGATTCCCAAAAGATATAGAATCCGCAGAACTATCTTTATGTCTTTGAGTCCGTATTTCGCGGGTACTTTCATAAATGTTTTCGGGATTTTGTAGGTGCTTAAAAATCTGATAAGCCGT
The DNA here is from genome assembly GCA_964486645.1 of uncultured Ignavibacteriaceae bacterium. Taxonomy (GTDB): domain Bacteria; phylum Bacteroidota; class Ignavibacteria; order Ignavibacteriales; family Ignavibacteriaceae. The sequence goes on from CAZAOG010000181.1 coordinate 1,445, forward strand.
CGGTAAGATTTTTCAGGACTGTAAATGTTTGTAATTATTTCAATAAATCCATTGTACAGAAGTTTCTCATCCATAACCGGGATTATGTTTGTTTCGCCTTCTGCAAAGGCGAACCGTTTGCTCAAACGCCTTTCTTTTTTCATCCTTTCAAACAATTCCGTACCGGGAGGTGCTTTCAAAATGTTGACAATGGGTAATGGTATACCGCTTTGCTGGATGAAATCTATTTGCTGTTGAAAAATAGAAGTTGTATCGGTATCAAATCCGACAATGAATCCTGCTGAAATTATAAAACCTGCTTTATGAAGCTTACGGATGTTGTCGAGTTGATCACGTTTCAGATTTTGCTTCTTAAAGGATTCTTCCAAACCTTTTTCGTCCGGGGTTTCAATGCCGATAAATATATGCCTGAATCCCGCTTCCAAAAGTAAATTCATCAACTCTTCATCGTCTGCCAGATTTATGGTAAGCTGAGTTGCAAAAAAGAAACCGGGTTTTTTCTTTTTCCGCCAATTGATTAAAGCAGGCAGCAGGTCGTTTTTCAGTATCCTTTTGTTGCCTATCAGGTTATCATCGGCAAATAGTACGAGCCGGACATTGTTCTGCCGGTCAATGGCTTCCAACTCTCTGATGATCTGGTCGCTGTTCTTAGTGCGGGGATATCTTCCGAAAAGAGCGGTAACATCGCAAAAGTCACACTTATACGGGCAGCCCCGCGAATATTGCACGATTGAATAAATGTATTGATCCATATTCACCAACTCAAAGGCAGGTAAAGGGGACGTGGTAATATCTGCAAATTCGTTTGTTTTGTAAATAGGTTGCGGTTTACCCTGCTTTAAGTCTTCCAGAAATAAAGGAAGAGTGATTTCCGCTTCGTTTAATACAAAATGGTCGATGGCAGAAAAACGTTCGTACTCGTGCGTAAACAAAGGACCGCCGGCAACGATTTTAACCTTTGCCCGTCTGCACTGTTCAACAATCTCTCTTACGGACTCTTCCTGCACGTTCATAGCAGAAAGGAAAACGAAGTCCGCCCACTCCAGTTCTTTTGTGCTTAAAGCATCCACATTCATATCCACCAATTTTTTAGACCATTTTTCGGGTAATAACGAGGCGATAGTCAATAGTCCTAAAGGCGGATAAGCTGCCTTTTTCCCGATCACATGTATAAAATGCTTCATTGCATAAAAAGTGTCAGGCATTAGGGGATATACTAAGAGTATGTTCATAATTTAATTCAGGTTGCACACTTTATTTTTACTTGTTCAATTTTTTTTGTTTTCGCTGTTAAAGTTTTCGTAAGCGAAACATTTGAATTCTTTCTCGTCCCGCTGGTCAAGTCGATTTAAATTGCATAGAATTTCTTCGTTTGGGTCATCGTTCTTTTTACAGCTTAAACAAAGTTGTGGTTTGGGGTAGAAGTCAGGATTTACTTCCGTCCCGTCATCGTCATAGTATTTTATTCCGTCGTCCATATCAGTTATTTTTTAAATGTTAACAAATGGTCAAGCAATTGCTTGCGGTCTTATTTATTTCAATTTCTCTTTCACTGCACGAACCGGGTTTAACCATTTCTCCGGTATTGATAAAATGGTTTAATAAAATATTTTCTACGTACCGGCTGCCGTTTTTTTATTTGTTTTAAATCTTAAAACGGTAAAACCAATTAATGCGGAAATAAAAGAACCGATAAGTATTCCGATTTTGGCGGAGTCGATGTAAGCCGGACTATTTTCAAAAGCCAAACTTGCAATAAAAATAGCCATAGTAAATCCAATTCCGGCTAAAAACGAAACTCCCACAATTTGCCGATTACCGATATCTTCCGGAACTTCAATGAGTTTTAATTTTTTAGCCAAAAGTATAATAGATGTAATGCCGATACTGTTACCTAAAACCAAACAAATAATTATATTTCTTATTAGTGCTGTTTCCAATACAATACCGCTGTTTATAAGCACTCCCGCATTGGCTAATGCAAAGACGGGAATAATAAAATAAGCAACCCAATTGTGTAATTTATGTTCCAAATGCTGAAGGGGAGATTGATATTTATTAGTCCAGTCTTCCAAATCATCAATCTGTTCAATTTGTTCTTTGGTTAGTATTGGTTTTTTTGTTATTACGGCTTGTTTAATATTGTTAGTTATGCTCACTAAATTATCTATAAATGAAGGCGTGTCAATTTTCTGTCTGATAGGAACCAAAAAAGCTAATAAAATTCCTGCAATCGTCGGATGAATACCGGATTTTAAGAACAGTATCCAGATTATTGCACCGAAAATGATAAGTAAGAATTTAGAATAATATCCTTTAAAAAATAATGTGTATAATATTCCCAATAGTATTAACGCGGCAGCCAGCATACCTATATCAATGTTTCCGCTGTAAAATATGGCAATTACCAATACAGCGCCTATATCATCGACAATCGCAAAAGCAGTCAAAAATATTTTAAGACTTAAAGGAACTCTGCTGCCTAAAAGTTTTAATATTGCCAAAGAAAAAGCAATATCCGTAGCCATTGGTATTCCCCAGCCTTTAAGCGTTTCGGGGTTTTGATTCAGTACCAAAAAGAACAAAACGGGAACCGACATTCCGCCCAATGCTCCGAAGAGCGGAAAAGCTACTTTTTTTACGGAATTCAACTCTCCAATTAGGAATTCTCTTTTAATTTCCAATCCGATTAAGAAGAAGAAAATTGCCATTAACCCGTCGTTAATCCATAATATTATGGGCTTATTTAATTCAAAACTTTGAGTTGTAAAACCAATTTTATATTGCCAAAGTGATTGGTAACTATCCCCGAACGGTGAATTCGCCCAAACAAGAGCAATAATTGTTGCTGTTAATAATAAAATTCCGCTAAAACTTTCAATTTTAACAAATTTTTGAAATGAGGATAAAATATTCTTTTGTATCATATTTTA
>CAZAOG010000182.1:0-4353 GCA_964486645.1 uncultured Ignavibacteriaceae bacterium
GTACTTTGTATCTGTCTCATTCTTAATTAACGAAAACGAAGTTTGTATAATGTGTCGTATATCATTGTATTTTAATCTAAAAGTTTATAATTTTGTTCATTCTTCTAGCCTATTTATTAAATAATTTATGTTGATATGAATAACACACAAAAAGCTTTACAAAGTTTTAAAAATGATTATACGGGTTTGCTTGAATTTCTCAAAGCAAGATATCCGTTTTTCCATAATTCCAATTTCTTTTTCAGAGATTTCCAATTCGGGATACAGAAATATCTTGAGAAAAAAGAAACCCGAATTTCTTCTTTTGATGCCAATTTAATTGCTCGGGAATTGGGAAAATTTCTCGAAGAAAAGAATATTTTCATAAAAATTAATAATAGAACCTGGAAGGTCAATAATCCCGATTTTCAAACCGTTACTCCCGGTGACCCTTTTTAAATTACAAACCAAGTATTAAGGATAATTGATGACTGAAACCAAATTGGAAAGTGATATCCAAATTACCGATAAAGCAGCTAACGAAGTAAGAAGAATTATGGAAGAAAATAACATACCTGATGATTACGGACTTAGAGTAGGCGTAAAAGGCGGAGGATGTTCCGGCTTAACTTATTCCCTCGGATTTGATTCGGGAGCAAATGAAGGCGATTCTACTTTCGATTTAAAAGGCATCAAATTATTTGTAGACGGGAAAAGTTTATTCTATCTTTCAGGTACAACATTGGATTTTACAGACGGTTTAAACGGAAAAGGATTTGTGTTTGATAATCCGAATGCTTCAAAGACTTGCGGATGCGGCGAATCTTTCGGCGTTTGATACAAAGAAATTTAATTTATTATTTATTTAAAGGAGAAAAAAATGTCAAATTTTTCATTACCCGAATTACCGTATTCATACGATGCATTGGAACCTTATATCGATAAGATGACTATGGAAATTCATCATACAAAACATCATAACGGTTATGTAACCAAGCTAAACGCTGCCGTTGAAGGAACTGAATTAGAAAATAAAACATTGGAAGAATTAATGGCAAATATCTCGGTATATTCAACAGCCGTTAGAAATAACGGCGGCGGTCATTATAATCATACTTTGTTTTGGTCAGTAATGAAAGGCGGCGGAAGCACACCGAGCGGCGATATTGCCGATGCAATAAATTCCGCTTTCGGTTCATTCGATTCATTTAAAGATGAATTCAGCAAAGCTGCCGCTACACGTTTCGGTTCAGGCTGGGCTTGGTTAATTGTATCCGACGGAAGTCTTGCAATTACTTCTACACCGAATCAAGATAATCCGTTGATGGACGTTGTTGAAAAGAAAGGGACACCAATCTTGGGACTGGATGTTTGGGAACACGCATACTACTTAAAGTATCAAAACAGAAGACCTGAATACATTGAAAACTGGTTTAATGTTATAAATTGGGAAGAAGTAGCAAACAGATTTGCGGTTGCAAAGTAAATTTTTATTGAAAAATTCCTCATCCGGCAGCTGCCGGATGAGGATATATTTTTTCTGTAAGATGTCAGTGAAAAATTTCTCCCGGAGTTTACCCTTCTGCTAAAAGAGTCGAAATGAAAAATATTTAAGAATCGCATTAACGTTTTCTTAAATAATTTCTACTAACTGTCGCACTTGGTGATTGCATTAACAGCTTTTCCATTCATACTAAATTTATTGCTATTACAGACAACAATATTTAGATTAAACAATAGTAAGTGAATTTTATAAAACAGGATAAAAAATATTTTTTCTAACCAACCGTATTCAATAACAACATCCGGGAATCAATAATATGAAGATATTAAAACTTTTTGCGTTCTCTTTTCTTGTTTATTCCTTGATTGGCATAAATATTTATGCTCAGCAAAAACCAAACAAGAAACAGAAAGAATTAAAGAACGGTCCTAAAACATACAGTGATGTTATCACTAAAGATGCAATAACCGGTCAAGGTTTATTTACCGTGCACAAAGTAAAAAGCAAATATTACTTTGAAATACCGTTAAAAGAATTCGATAAAGATTTCTTGCTCGTTACTACTCAGGCAGAAACTCAGGCAGGTGTAGGCTACCAGGGTGATGCAATAAATCATCAGGTAGTAAGATGGGAAAAAATGGGAAACAAAATTTTATTAAGAAGTAAAATGTTTGCTGCAACGGCTGCCGATTCTTTACCTGTATCATATTCTGTAAAACGGGCTAACCGGCCTCCGGTAATAATGGCTTTTAATCTTAAAGCTTTTAACGATGACAGTTCGGCAATTGTTATTGATGTTACAAGTTTATTTTCTACCGATGTTGCAGAACTTGGCATGAACAGATTTTCCCGGGAACGATATAAAGTCAAAAAGCTTGACCCTAAAAGATCATTCATCAATTTTATTAAAGCATTTCCGGATAACCTTGAAATTGAAGCAACGATGACTTATAGCGCTTCCAAGGTGCCTGATTCACGTTCACTCAGCACCATTACTTTAACAATTCATAATTCAATGGTGCGGTTACCTGAAAAACCAATGTTAGCACGCCTGGAAGATAAACGGGTTGGATATTTTAAAGTCAGCCTTTATGATTATGGTTTTCCGGGACATCGCACCGAAAAGAGAACCTTTATTACAAAATGGAGGCTGGAACCAAAAGACACTGCTGCTTTTTTAAGAGGCGAACTTGTTGAACCCGTTAAACCGATAGTGTTTTATATCGGCAAAGGAGTACCGGATAAATGGCGCCCCTGGCTGCACAAAGCAGTTGAAGACTGGAATGTTGCTTTTGAAGAAGCGGGTTTTAAACACGCAATTGTTGCAAAAGACCCTCCTTCTGAAAAAGAATCTCCTTACTGGAGTTCGGATGATGCCAGGTATTCCGTAATCAGGTGGCTTCCTTCTAACGTAGAAAATGCCTACGGTCCTCATATTAGTGATCCGCGTACCGGGGAAATACTTGATGCGGATATCGGTATATATAATAACGTAATGAATCTTATTCGCAACTGGTACTTTGTTCAGGCAAGCCCCAATAATCCCGCTGCCCGGAAACTTCCATTGCCGGATTCTTTGATCGGAAGAATGCTGGAATACGTAGTCACTCACGAAGTCGGCCATTCACTTGGATTTCCGCATAACATGAAAGCAAGTTCGCAGTATCCGGTTGATAGTTTAAGAAGTGCGACTTTTACAGCCAAATACGGCACCGAATCTTCAATTATGGATTATGGAAGATTCAATTATATAGCACAACCGGGCGATAATGCCGCCTTAATTCCGATAATCGGACCTTATGATAAATTTGCAGTGGTATGGGGATACACTCCTATAATTGGTGCTAAAACTCCCGAAGAAGAAAAATCCGCTCTGGATAAAATTGTTTCAAGACAGGAAACAGAGCCTTATTTAAGATTCGGAACTGCCGACGGGATTGATCCGACTGCTCAGACCGAAGACCTTGGCAATGATGCTATTGCAGCTACTAAATATGGAATGAAAAATCTGAAACGTGTAATGGGTTACCTGTTAAAAGCAACCACTCAACCGGGACAAGACTACAGTAATCTGAAAGAAATGTATAACCAGATATATTCGCAGAGAAACAGGGAGCTTGGGCACGTTGCTAATTATATCGGCGGAGTAATTACTACGCAAAGGTACGCCGGTGATAAAGGGAAAATATATGAACCTCTATCAAAAAGAAAACAGAAAAAAGCTATGGCATACTTACAGAAAGAAGCCTTCCGCGCTCCAAAATATTTGATCAGACCTGAAATACTTGCTTTAATTGAACCTGATGGAAACACAGGCAGAGTTCTGCAGGGTCAGATACGAATATTAAATATTTTACTTAATAACGACAGGCTAAGCAGGTTAATAAATACTGCGTCAATTCAGCCGCGTCAATATACTCTTGAACAAATGTTAACCGATCTCCAGAATGGTATATGGAGTGAATTAAAATCTTCAAGAATCTCAATTAATATTTACAGGCGAAATTTACAGCGTGCTTACCTGGAACTTATAAATAGTAAATTGAACCCCAAGCCGAAGAGTACACGGCCGTCTTCACGTTTCTCCAGAAGAAGACCTCAGGCACCTCTGCCCAGCGAAGCTGTATCTTTAATGAGATCTAAACTGATAAATTTAAATACTTTGCTCAAGAAATCTTTATCAAAAAAGTCTAACGCTGAAACTAAGGCTCAGATACAATTTGGAATAGATAAAATTCAGCAAATTTTATATCCGGTCAAAAAAAGCTGATGTTTTCAGGATATGAATCGTACTAAAAAAAGCGGATAGATTTAAGAGGCTGTCTCAAAAGTACTAAAAACCGTTACACCAAAGGTGCACAAGTGAAACG
>CAZAOG010000183.1:0-4333 GCA_964486645.1 uncultured Ignavibacteriaceae bacterium
AAACCGGGTTTCTTTTCCTTTTTAGATTCCGCTAAAAAAACTTAAGCTACCCCGCTTTCGGAAAATTCTATAAAATTTTTACTCGTATTTATTTTTACACTTAATCCGATTGGTAAAGTCAGATTTTCTTTTATGTGTCCGTGACTAAAATTGTAAAGTACGGGTATTTTTAAATCTCCCAGATAATCTTGAATTACTTCTCCGAGTGTTAATGTGCTTTTTTGGGTGTTTTCTTCAAGACAGTCGTTAAATGCACCTAAAATAACACCTGATATTTTACCAAACGCACCGGAAAGTCTAAGCTGATTAAACATCCTGTCAATTTTATAAGGCGGTTCGCAGATTTCTTCCAATAGCAAAATATTTTTATCCAATTTAGGCAGATAATTACTTCCCAAAAGAGAAACCAAGACGGACAGATTACCGCCCAATAATGTCCCCCGCGCTTTTCCTTTCCTTAAAGCCTGAATTTGTCTCTCACCGATTGATTTTACTTTGCCTATTTTTTTGCTTGAAGTCAGCATTGACCAAAAAAAATCTTCCGCTTCATTATTCAAGTCGTTCAAAAAATCGGAGGCAATCATCGGACCGGCAAAAGTTACCAATTTTGTTTTTTTAAAAATTGCTAATTGAAGCGCGGAAATATCGCTGTAACCGACGAATATTTTCGGATTTTTCTTTATTATGTTAAAATCTATTTTATCTAAAAGGCGACCCGAACCGTACCCGCCGCGCAGACAAAAAACGGCTTTAATTTCCTTTTTTTGAAACATATAGTGCAAATCATCCACTCTTTCTTTGTCGCTTCCCGCTAAATATCCGTTTAGTTTGCCTACATTTTTTCCCACTTCAACATTATAACCTATTTTTTCAAGATATTTTACGCCCTCTTCTATTTTAGTTATGTCTTCGGGTAATGAAGCGGGAGAGATAAGTCCGATAGTGTCTTTCTTCTGCAGTTTTTTGGGTTTGATCATCTTCATTGTTTTTATAATAATTAAATGAAGATGAAATTAAAGAAAGAGTATTAATATTACAAATAAAAACGTATTACTTTTTAATCCTTCGAATGAGAGATATATTTTATTATTTCGGCTTTCTCAATAGTTATCAGTCCTCCGCAGTCGGCTTTTTCAAAATTATCGTCAATAATAGGGAGGAATTTTTCAATTTTAGATATTTCATCAACAATTTCAATTACCAAGGGTAAGTCCTGTGATAACCTTAAAATTTTCGAAGTATGAATTCTGCTTTCACCGCCGAATCCCATTATTCCTTTCATTACGGTAGCACCGGCTAAACCAAATTTTCTGGCATCCAAAACAATTTTTTCATACATAGGTGTTGAGCCGACTTTATCGCTTTCACCGACAAAAATTCTCAGCAATTTAGCTTCGCCTTTAATTTGCATTATCCCACCTTTTTATAATTTTGATAAAACATATGCTAAATATATTCCCAAAAGACTTAGTATAACATTAAGAAGAATATTAAGTATTCCGAGATAAATTTCAGAATTTTGAAATAGTTTTATTGTCTCAAAAGAGAAAGTTGAGAATGTAGTAAAACCCCCGGCAAATCCTATTGTTAAAAACACCTTTAAGTTTTGTCCGAGTAAATCATTTTTATCGAAGTAAAAAATGAAAATACCCAGTAAAAAACTTCCTAAAACATTTACCGCTAAAGTTCCGTAAGGGAAGATAGTAGGTAAAAACTTATAAACTACATTCGATACCCAGTATCTAAATCCGCCGCCGAGTGCAGCACCTAATCCGACAAAGATATAATTCCACATTTATATACTATAAAATAATTTTGAATAATACACTAATTATTTATCCAATCGATAATTAAAGAAATTGCTTTAAGTACATTTTGACAATAATTCCGCAAAAAAGCATCATCAATTAAGTCCTTGGAATTTATTTTTTCAGCAGCCTGCATTGCCGATACACCGTCGAAATCAACGTAAGCAAGTCTTGCCGTTAATTCCTCCGGTTTCATACCAAAAACTTTGCCCGGTAGTATGGCAACTCCGGTTTCTTCGAGCAATCCGGAACAAAGGGCAGAACTATCGAAAATATTTTTTTCTTTTAATTTGTCACTAAAATTACAGAAATCCAAGAATAAATAGAATGCTCCCTCAGGCTTTGCCGTATCTATTCCGGCTTTTTGAAGTTGATTTGCAATTTTATTTCCAAGTTTTTCAAGAATCCATCTCGATCTCCACAAATAATTTTCTATATCTTCGCCGCCCCTAAATGCGCGGACTGCCGCATATTGAATAGGGGCGCTTGTAGAGGTAAAAGTTTCACTTGCCATAACGGAAATGGAATCCAACAACCACCTTAGGGAAGAAGGAAAAGTAAAGGTACCCAACCGCCAGCCGCCTGCTCCGCACCATTTACTTAACCCGCTGCTTATAATTGTACCTTCGTTATAATATTTTCCTATGGAAATATGCTTCCCTTTATGATGAAGTTCACCGTATATCTCATCCGAAAGTAATATTATCTTATGTTTTCTTGCTACGTCAGCTATTTTTTTTAGTTGATCTTCCGTGTAGGTTGCCCCAACGGGATTTGAAGGGTAATTAAGAATAACAATTCTCGGTTTAAAAGAATCACTTTTACAACGGGCTTCCAATTCTTCCGGAGTTAAAAGCCAGTTATTATTTTTTGAAGTACAAAGCCAGCGGACTTGTCTGCCTATCATTTGTGCTTGAGGTGCATACGAAACCCAGCTTGGAGTAGGTATTAAAAGGTCTCCGTAGTAAACATACTGCAGCAAAAACATCAATTCTTTTGATCCCGGACCAATTAGCACATCGTCGGGGGTATAACAAATACCATCTTTTCTGCAGTGATATTCTGCGACGGTTTCTCTTAGTTTTGTTAATCCTTTTACAGGTAAATAATCTTTTTGATGAGCGTTTTTTTTCAATTCTTCAACAACCGACTGCGGAACGGGAAAAGGCGACTGTCCCAAACCGAGTTTGTAAACTGTTCTTCCCTGTCTTTTTAATTCGTTACTTTTTTCATTTATAGCTATAGTTGCCGATTGAGGCAGTCCCCGTACATTAAGGTTTAAATTAACGTCAGGAAGGTTGTTGTAGTTCATTGAATCCTTAAGAGAAATTATTACTATGGTAAAATAATTCTAATTTATATTTAATATCAAATGGATTTGAAAAATGTAATAGACATCACAAACTTTAAAATTTATTTCATAACCAAAGATTACGAAAATAATCAGCAAAAAAAACTTTTTTAAATTTTTATAATTAAATCTTAAAATACCTACCATCATTCATTTAACTTATAAAATCAAGATTTTGTTTGGTGAAGACACATCTTTCCAAAACATTAAAATAAAAAAAGTATTTGAAGGTGAACGATTAATAAACAGCTTAACAGAAGCATTCTTCCCTGCTCGGATAGGATACTACGTTAAATTTAATAGGCAGTTAAAGATAGAAAAATACGGTAGTTGTGGTATTGTTTTTTTTCTTTTTTTATAATGTCGCTCCTGCCTGCCGCAGGCGGGATCGACAATATTTCGAGAGGAAGTAACTAATTTTTTGTTGGTCTGTTTTTTTATTATTTATAATTATAGTATACAGTAGAGCGAAACGCCGTTTCGCTCAAGACCAATAATTACCGTTAACTTAAAGAAAACACATAAGCTGTTCGATTTGTCTACTGTTGAGACAGAGAAATCGCTTAACATAAAAAAGCCCTTAAGATTAAATAATAATCAAAAGGGCTTTGTGACCCCAAGGGGATTTGAACCCCTATTACCGCCGTGAAAGGGCGAGGTCCTAACCATTAGACGATGGGGCCATTACAAAAAAAAATAAAAATTGGAGGGTGAGCGATGGGGATTGAACCCACGACCCTCAGGGCCACAACCTGATGCTCTACCAACTGAGCTACGCCCACCATATTAAAAAATGATTCTTTTATAAATATATAAAAAGTAAATCATAAATATGTTTTGTACGCCCGAGTGGACTCGAACCACTAACCTACAGCTTAGAAGGCTGTTGCTCTATCCTATTGAGCTACGGGCGCAGGTTAGCAAAATAACATCTAACTATAAAAAAACAAAGAACATTAATTTTTCTTTTGTCGGGGCGGCAAGATTCGAACTTGCGACCTCCTGCTCCCAAAGCAGGCGCGATAACCGGACTACGCTACGCCCCGTTTATTCTTTTTTTACAATATTTGAAGAACATTCTTTCAAAAATAAGAATAACAAATATATGGTTTAATTATTTTTAAAACAATTTATTTTATTATTCTGCGTGGAATTTTTAGGTTTCTTACATTGC
>CAZAOG010000184.1:0-4309 GCA_964486645.1 uncultured Ignavibacteriaceae bacterium
TTTGCCTCCGTCTGATTTATACGAATTAAAGATTTTGTAAAATAAAAAGAAATTTGTAATAGAGTTTTTCCAAAAACATTGCCAGGTTCACCAATCCCGTCAGGCGCTTCAAGGTTATTTCTGCAATTTTCTAATTCAACTGCTCCGCAGTTGTTTTCCTGTCCTTTCTTTTTTCCCGCGTATTTCATACGCGGCTATTATAAATTCGACTGCTTCGCAGTCCAGACTGCAAAAAGTGCGAAGCACTTCTCCGTAAGAGTCCGGTGGAAAATTTACAACAACTATGGAAAGAATTTTTCCGGGTTGTAACTGCCTGCCCCGATTTTTTCGGGAGACCATTTCGTTAGGAACGAAGTAATTATACGAATTACAGATTGTGTAAACTTAAATATATTTGTTTTAGAGTTACTGTAAAAAAACATTGACGTCAGTTTTTTAGAAGTAATCACTATGTGATAACCGACGGTTTAAGGAAAAGGAAAAATGCCGGGCTTTGACGGGTCTTACTCTCACGCTACGACATGTAAAGATACGGTTTCCAATTCTCGTCAAGCCTTCCGACCACATTTTTAATAAACATAATATGACTTGGTTTGAACGGTTTTGAGATAAGGTCCAATTTTGCTTCTTCGGGTGTTCTGTCGCCTTTTTTATTGTTGCAAGATGTGCAGGCACAAACAAGATTATCCCAGCTGTCGCTTCCCCCTCTTGCTTTAGGTATTATGTGGTCAATTGTCAGAGGCAAATCACTTCTTCCGCAATAAGCACATTTGTAAGAGTCTCTTCTTAAAATATTTTTTCTGGTCAGTACAACCTTTTTATAGGGCACTTTAATATATCTGCTCAATCTGATTATACTGGGCCAAGGGTAAGATTTTGATACCGAATGCAGTTCTTTCTTTTTATTCCGCAGTACAATTTCCGCTTTATGCAGATAGATTAGAATTACTGCTTTCTTTACATTGCAAATTGATAACGGTTCATAACTTTGATTTAAGATAAGAACCTTTGCATTTAACTTTCCGTTATAGTTGTGAGTCCTCTCGAACGCTTGCCTCCTTTTGTGCACCGACGCTCTTTTTTACAAGAATCCTTAAAATAATTTTTATTACAAACAAAAATATACTTATGTATAAGATAATTTCAAATGAACTTTTTGGTACCAAGTTAGCTATCATCAAAATTAGCAAAATTGCTACTACAACTAACAAACTCAAATCAATGATTTTATAATATTTAACAAACATATTTATTCCGCCTGTTTATATACAATTGCAAAACAAGTTACGTAATTGTTAGAATGACTGATGGAAATTTTCAAACTGCTGCCGTTTGCAAGAAAATTTTCCAACGAACCTTTAAGTTTTACTATCGGCATACCGTTTTGCTTATTTAAAATTTCTATATTCTGCCACCCTGCTTTTTCCTGTGTGCCGGTAGTTAATGCTTTATACACTGCTTCCTTTGCCGCAAATCTTGCTGCCAGGTGCTGATATTTATTACTTTTATTCAGACAGTAATCCAACTCGGTTTTAGTATAAATTTTGTTTAGAAAACCATCGCCGTATTTTTCTATACTTGCTTTGATTCTGTCAATCTCTATTATGTCTACGCCTATGCCTATTACCAATGTTTAAAATCTCTTTTTAAAAAATACTTATGTTCGCGTCTACATTAAGCCCTTCATTCTTGAGCTGAAGTAATAATAATTTTGTCAGCTTATTCAGTTTAATGAGCGCGGAATCTAAATTTGTGTAAAACGATTTATTATAGATTAACTTGCCTAAATTATTTTTTTTGTTTTTAATTTCCGATATAAAACTGTTGCTTAATTGAAATAATGTATCCGCCCTATTAGAAAGTCTATTCAAATTATTCAAAGTGGTTTTAATTTCTTTCCTGTTTTCATTAATTAAACTGTCCGCGTTAAGGGTTAAAGAATTGGCATTATAAATAAGTTCCTTCAATAGGTTTTTATTTTTATCGAGCAGATCAGAAAATTGAATTGAGATATAGTTCATGTTTTTAAAAGTGCTTTTTAAGTCGGACTTGAATTCTTTATCTCCCAGCAAATCGTTCACGCTCGTTAAAGTTGTATCTAATTTGGAAAGAGTATTTACCACATTGGTCTGTATGTTGCCCAAATTGGCTATAAGTGTGGGAATATCATTTAAAAATTCACCTTTATACAGCTTGCCGAAGTCAAGTTCAACTCCGGATGTGCCCGAACTTATTTCAATCTTTTTCCCGCCCATTAAGTCAAGCATGGCAATTCTGAACGAAGCATCATCATATAACTGAACTTCGTTTTCTATTGCTAAAGATATAATAACTCCGCCTTTATGTAAGTTTATATCTTCTACAAAACCTTTTTTTACACCGTTTACGTTTACATTATCTCCGACACTTAAACCCGATGTATTTGCAAATTGGACTTTAAGAATTCTATAGTTGGAAGAAAAAGAAAAATTTTTTGCCCAGCCCAATATCCAAATAAATATAAATATTCCGATAATTACTGTAACGCCTACTTTTATTTCGGTTTTACGTTCTTTTTTCATTTTTTAAATTTCTTAAATAATTCACGCACATAATTTAATTCTTTTTCTGTTATAATGCTGTCACTAAATATATTGTCAAATGTTTCACTTAAATTATTAATTTGATCCGAAGGCAGATCTTTGATAAAATCAATTCCGGTTTTTGCATCTTCAATTATTTTTTCAAAATTAATTTTTTCGGGTGAATCTTTTACAAAGTCAAGTTTTTTGTTTAAGTCGGTTTTAGTAAAAGGGAGTACAAATTCTTTTTGGGGTAAGTTTATTAAACTGCCAAATTTTTGCTGCAGCAAATACAAAGCAACGGCAGTAACAATTGTGGCGATAAAAATTAACCTTAGTATGCACCCTTTTTTCATTTAACTACTTTAGTACTTGGCAGTTTAGAAATTTTTACTTTTGTAATTCTTTTATCAAAAATTTCTGCAACTTTGAATGAATAGCCCTTTAAATTAAAAGTGTACCCTTCTTCCGGTATTTTTCCGGCATAGTTAAAAATCATTCCGCCTATTGTTTCATAATCGTAATCTCCCGATTGAAAATCATCATTAAGTAATTCGTTTAATTCGTCAATAGGAAGCATACCCAAAACTATAAAATTATTGTCATCAATTTTTGTTATCGGGTTTTCTTCTTTGTCATATTCGTCTCTTATTTCACCTATTATCTCTTCTAAAATATCTTCCAGAGTTATAACACCGGAAGTACCGCCGTATTCGTCTACTACAATGGCTAAGTGCATTTTCTTTTCCTGGAACTCTCTCATAAGTTCGCTTATCATTTTAGTTTCGGGAATGAACATTGCTTTGCGTGCTAACTTTTTCAATGAAAATTCATCTCTCAAATTTTCGTTTTTTATGTACGGCAGCAGATCTTTCGCATAAATAAGTCCTACAATATTATCAATGTCTTCGTTGTAAAGGGGCAGCCTGCTGTGTCCCGAAGAAGTGATTATTTTAAGTATGTCGTCAAAATCAGTATCAAGGGAAACCGCGGTTATATCAACTCGCGGAGTCATCACTTCGTGTACTTGTACCGATTTGAAGCTGACAATACCCTGGATTAAGCCCTCTTCTCTTTTAATAATGCTTCCGGCTTCGCGGCTCATTACCGCTAAATTGGATATGTCTTCGGGAGTAATCGCGGACTTGGTTTTATCGTATCTTACTTTTGTAATTATAAAATTTATTATTTCCGAAATTATTTCAGAGACGGGATAAAGAAAAACAGAAATCCAGTAAATCGGAAATACAATTGCTTTAGAAAATGAAATAGGATTTTTAGCAGCCCATACCTTGGGTATCAATTCGCCGAAGATTACTATTAAAATTGTAATTACAATTATTTGAAGCGTTAATGCCAAACTTTGTGATATACCAATACTTTGAGCATTATCGAGCACCAAGGAAACCGATGCAATTGCAACGGCAACATTGACAATTGTATTTCCGATTAAAATAGTTACCAACAGCCTTCTGGGGTATTGCAATAAATTTTGCATATAGCCGGATAAAATAGGGTGGTCTTTTAGAATATCCTTTATTTTATTACGGTTTAATGAAAATAAAGCAATTTCAGAACCCGAGAAAAAAGCTGATAGTAAAAATAAAATGAGGAGAATAATTAATTTAAGTTGCCAGTCAGTATCCAAAAACTTTCAATTTCCTCAATTGTTATACAAATATTTAGAACGGCAGATCATCGTTTTCCTCTTGAGAGATATCTACCTGCGGTTCAGCAACGGTGTTGGA
>CAZAOG010000185.1:0-3967 GCA_964486645.1 uncultured Ignavibacteriaceae bacterium
TGACGGATGACTCCGGCCAAATTAAGTTTACCCGCCGCAGGAGGGTTACTCCCGAGACACTCAACAATCAGATTTATACAATGAACATATTTCCTATTTAAAAACACAAAATACCCCCTTAAAATAAAGGGGATAAGCAGCAGTGGGCGGCGAGGGATTCGAACCCCCAAAGGCGTCAGCCAACGGATTTACAGTCCGCCCCGGCTCTCCAACTCCGGCGTCCGCCCAAAAATATAAACGAGCATCAAATATATTGCTATTTTATTAAAATTGCAAATTATAATTTAATACATTTTACTGCTATTTTTAGGATTAACACATACTTTTTGGAGAAATTAGCGGCAAGAACAGAAACAATATATTATTGTAATTGTACGTCTAAACTAATTTCAATTTTTTCAGGAATCCTTTGACTTCCGAAAGTACTTCTTGCGGGTCCCCTTCTGCCTACTCTGCCTCCTCCCAAGCCTATTCCGGAATTTCCGGACGGTATTTTGCTGTTTGTACTTAAATTACTTTCTGTTTCTCCCGTTTCAAATTCAATTTCAAATTTTTTATCCGGTATTTTGATAATCGGAATATGTTTATCGTTATGGCGGCTGAAGGGTATTTTTAACTCATATACAAACTTTCCGCTTTGATAGCCTAATCCGATCTTATATCCGGTGTTTTTATTTAATTTCGCCCCGTAAAGAGGGAAATTATCATCGTTTAAAATTAAGAATTCATTGTTTTTTTTAAGGTAATTTTTAATCATTCTGTTAATATTCTTTTTCGTTCCGCTTCTCATACTAAAATTAAATTTAGGCATATTGTCTGTTTTTAAAGGAAATTGGATTCCCAGAGTTTTTGAATTTACCGGTTTTATCCAAACGGTAAAACCCATGCCGAAAATCTGCATTATTTTGGTCCTATCGGAAGTAGTAAAACTTACATATAAATAATCATTGTCATTTTTAACTCCTACCGCCGATTTTTCGTCTTCTATATATTTTAAGTCGCCGGCCCAGTCAAATAATTTTCCGTCAATTATCATTTTATTATTCGGGTTTTTACTTAAATAAGACTCACTGCCGCAGGCGTTAAACAAAAGTGAAGCAAGTAAAATAACCATATTGAATTTCTTCATATCAATTCCAAAATTATTTATAACTCAAAGCTTAAATTAAAAACAAAAAGTAACTTTTTTTATCCGAAAAATCTATGTAAAACATTGTCTCTTAAGAAATAATAATTTTTGGAAATAAATATTTTTTATTAAGTTAACATTTATATTTCAAATTTGGGGTTAGAAATGAAAAAAAATTCCCTTCTGATATTTCTGCTTTTTAGTTCAAGCCTTTTTGCACAAACAAATCATATCTCTATTCTTTATCTAAAGACGGAATCGAAGCAATTAATTGATAACTCCGTGCTACTTTCGGATTCAATTATTTCAAAAAGTATTTTAAACAAAAAATATTCGGTCGGCAGTTTAATCGGACAGGGATTACTCGGATCCGTTTCGGAATTAGGACTCGGTTTTATATCTGCCGGAGCCGCGTTCGGATATTCTTTTTCACACAAAGAAACTACATTAAGTACTGTAGGTTTTACGCTTCTTATTCCCGGTTCTATGATATTCGGTTCTGCTTTGGGTGTACATTTGATAGCCAAACACGAGAATCCGAAACATTCATTTTGGCAGACCGTTAAATATTCGGCTTACGGTGCAGGCGGCGGTGTTGTTTTAGCTTTGGTTTTTGGTTCCCTGCAGCAAACATTAAACGCCGGCGAGGTTATATTCATATCTTTAACGCCGGTCTTAGGCTCTTTATTTTATTCGAATTATGTAGCAGAATGGCCGGAAAAGAAGAACAACGTTGAACAAAAAAATATTTCTTTCGGAAAAATGAATTATTCTTTCAAAGACTATTATAACAGCCGGCAATTGTTTAGGGTTAATATTTTGTCAATTCCTTTTTAGTATATTTTGGGTAAAAATATCTAAAAGTAAAAGTTGTCAGTGGTTCCATAATTCCCTGTCCAAACTGCGGTACTGAATTGCTTCGCTGATATGCCGGGATAAAATATTTTCCGAGTTTTCAAGGTCTGCTATTGTTCTGCTTACCTTCAGTATCCTGTCGTATGCCCTTGCAGAAAGTCCTAATTTGGTCATCGCCATTTTTAGTAACTCGGCTCCGGCAGTATCCAATCTGCAGAATTGTCTTACTTCTTTTGAACTCATTCCGCCGTTGTTGAAAATGTTGGGAATACTTTCAAAGCGTTTGTACTGAATTTCTCTGGCTGCAATTACCCGTTCTCTCACTTGTTCTGAAGTTTCTCCTTTAGCCGTTGAAGATAATTCTTTATACTTTACGGCAGGCACTTCTATGTGTATATCAATTCTGTCGAGCAGAGGTCCTGAAATTTTTGACATATATTTTTGAATCTGCGGCGGTGAACAGGTGCACTCTTTATTCGGGTCAGTATAAAAGCCGCAGGGACATGGATTCATCGCGGCCGACAGCATAAAGTTAGCCGGAAAATCCAGAGACAATTTTGAACGGCTTACGGTTACCCTTGCGTCTTCAAGGGGCTGACGCATAACTTCCAACACGTTTTTTTTAAATTCAGGCAATTCATCCAAAAACAAAACGCCGTGATTGGCAAACGAAACTTCGCCGGGTTTTGGGAACGTCCCGCCTCCGATAAGCGCCGCATCGGATATGGTGTGGTGCGGACTTCTGAAAGGTCTTTCGGTAACCAAAGCTTTTTTTGACGAAAGAATTCCCGCAACGGAATGAATCTTTGTTGTTTCCAATGCTTCTTCAAAAGTCATCGGCGGCAGGATGGAAGGAATTCTTTTGGCAAGCATTGTTTTGCCCGAACCCGGAGGTCCTATCATTAAAATATTGTGTGAGCCTGCGGCGGCAACTTCCAATGCCCGTTTTACGTTTTCCTGTCCCTTTACATCCGAAAAATCCAAGTGGTATTTGTTTATCTGCGAAAAAATTTCTTTTGTATCGGTTTTTATGGATGTTTTATTAATTTCACCGTTCAGCAATTGAACGGTTTCTTTCAGAGTTTCCACACCGTAAACTTCAATTCCCTCAACAATAGATGCTTCTTTTGCGGTTTCAATCGGTAAAAATATTTTTTTAATTCCTTTCCTTTTTGCTTCGGCGGAAATGGAAAGAGCACCTTTAATGTTTCTTAATCTTCCGTCCAAAGAAAGCTCGCCCAAAAAAACCGAATCGGATAAACTTTCGTTTTTTATAATTTTATCTGCCGATAGAATGCCGAGGGCAATGGGCAGATCGAATCCGCTTCCTTCTTTTTTTATATCGGCCGGAGCCAAGTTTATTGTTATTCTTTTTATGGGGAATTCATACCCGCTGTTTTTAATTGCGGCTGTTACTCTTTCTCTGCTTTCTTTAACGGCGTTGTCGGGCAGACCGACAATGGTAATTGCAGGAACTTGACTTTGGAAATGTGTTTCTACTTCAACTAAATATGCGTTGATCCCCAGAGTTGCACTCGAATATAATTTTGAAAACAATTATTGACCCCGAAATTTTTGAGTTCAAATTCGTACTGTAATTTACAAAAAGTATAATTATTTATAAAATAAACAGAAAAGGTATTTGTTGAAAATATGCTGGTTGGTATTTTATAGAAGTCAAAATTAGTAAAAACATACTCAAATTCCCGATGTTTTTAAAACCTCGGGAATTTATTACATTTTCTTTCTTTTGTTTTATGTTTTAACTTACTTCATCAACAAAAGTTTTTTAGCGGAAGAAAAGTCGTTTACTTTTATTCTGTAAATATACACTCCGCTTGCAAGACCTTGCCTACCGGCAGGCAGGTCTCCGGCATTAAAGTTTACACTGTATCTTCCTTTTGATTTGTACTCATTTACAAGTGTCATTACTTCTCTGCCGAGTATATCATATATCTTTATTGTAACCAAACCTTCTTTAGG
>CAZAOG010000186.1:0-3965 GCA_964486645.1 uncultured Ignavibacteriaceae bacterium
ATATTTTTTAAGTGTGTATAAAACCAAATAGACAATTTCCTTAATTAAATATAAAAATATCATTTCCAAAAAAAGATTCTTTCTGCTTTTACTTCCTCACCGGAATTATTGTCTTTTATAAACAATTCCATTAAGTATTCCCCCTCTTCATATTTATTCATATCAAGCCGGAAATATATCTGCGGATTTTTTTCGGTAACCTGATAGTTCGTTGTTAAAATGATTTCTTTGCTTTCGTTTCCCATTCCGAAGATATTCAGCACTGAATTTACTACTTTACCAAACCCTGATCTGTCATCAATTTTTTTAAGGGTAAGCGTCTGTTCAAATTCTCCGAGACCTTTGTTCAGATTTACGTTATACAATTCGTAATAAACAAACAATTTGTTTTTATCCGTAAAAATTCCGGTAGGATTTGGAAGGATATTAATTTCACGTCTTTTAAAGGTGTAATTATTCTCATTTTCTGTTTCGATATCCGAGGCCAGAACTATATCGCTTATATCAAGATTAATATTATCAAATTTTTTAACGACTAATTTATCGTGGTTTGCCGAAACGCCTTTGTCGGTTTTCCTTTGTAATTCCAAAGCAAAATAACCCGAATCGGGAGGTAAACTTAATTTTAGAGAATTAACAAAGATTTCTTTCGAACCGCCGGTTATAATCACTTCGGATTTATTAAAATTATTGATCGTATCGATAATAGAATTTTTCAAATTATAATAACCGTCGCTGTAGAAAAATCCCGCAACGTGAGGATAGACATATAAATTATTTTTGAGCAGAGAATCGGCAGCATCGAGTCCGTAACTAACGTAAACATCTGTTTCGTTTGGATTACTCAAATTTTTGAACTGCGAAATCAGATATGGTACTTTAAATTTCGGTCCTTCAAACTTAGGATCATAAAGTTCGTTTCTTACTGATTTTACATAATTGGCAAACCTGTAACTGTTGCCCGCAAACTGGGAAACATACCTGCTGCCGGGCGTAGGCGTGCTGAACCTGAAATTTCCGTTCATAAAATCATCCGTAAAACCGAAGACCATATCGGTATAATACCAAACATCCGTCTTTAAGTTTACCTGCGTTCTTCCGCCGGCGTTTATATGCGGTCTGAATCTGACCCTGTTTATCGGTTCACCGTAGCGAAGATAAATATCTCCTCTGTCGGTCTGCCAGCCGGGTATTTTTCTTTTGGGGACACTGAAACGTAAATTTGCATAAGCCACACGTGAATAATGTTCGAGAAGCCTTTCGTTGTATTTGGTAAGATATAGAGGTTCTTTAATTTTCCAATATTCATTTATAAGTAACCTTAACTCGGCGTCAGTGTAATCATCAAATTTTTCTTTAAAAATAGGTCTTATTAATTCTTTAACGGAATTGAAAACAAAATCTTCTCTTTCGTCAGGATTCATCAGTTTCAGCGCTTTTTTATATTCATCGTGTGCTTTTTTGATTTGAGAATTTTTGTAACAAAGTAATCCCAAGTAAAGATGAGCCAAATACTTTTTAGGTTCAATTTTCGTTAATTTTTCTAAAAGCGGAATACCTTTTTCCGGTTTGCCCACATCTTCGTACAAGGTACTTAAATGTAACAATGCCTGGGAATTGTCAGGATAGAATTTTAGTAATTTTAAAAAGTATTTTTCCGATTCTTTAAAATCTTCCAAGGCAAATTTTTCCAGACTTAGTTCTGGGCTAAAAGGATCATCTTTGAAAACGGATTTATGATAATCGTTAAAATCTTTTTCTTTCAATCTGCCTAATTGAAAAAGGGCGGTAACGTTTGTACTGTCAATATCTAATATTTTTTCATACTCTTTAAAAGCCATTCCGTCACTGAAATATTCCATCAATGCGGCTTTTAAAAGTCTTATTTCAATGTTTTTTGGATCTTTGAAAAGGGCATTTGTAAGTAGTTTCCTGGCTATGGACCTGCCGCGTATTGTTTTTTTGGATATATAAATTTTAGCGAGTTCAAATTGAGCTTTGGCGGTTTTATCTTCTCTTATTGATTTTTTGAAAAAGTATTCGGCTTTTTTTAAGTCACCGGATTTAACAAACTTTTTCCCTGCCTGATAATATTCTGCTGCCGTTGTATCTTTATCCGAAAAACCAAAAAGAGAAATTGAACCGAAAATAATTATTAAGGTTATTTTAACGCATTTTTTCATTTTTGCGTGCTCGTCAAAGTTATTACTAAAATAACTTTCCTGACGCATCTAATCAATGATAAAGAAAGGATTACCGAATATTAATTATTTCCGGTCTTTTAAAAGAAACTGAACTTTTTCTTTTAATAATTGAAGAGTGAGATCGATAGTTTGCAAATGAGTTCGAAACGCAAGCACGGCAATTCTTATAATAAACTTTCCGTCAATATTTGTTGAAGAAAGAAATACACGTCCGTCTTTTAATATTTCTTTAAGAAGCAATTGATTGAATTTGTTTGCATCGCCTCTATTCGGTATATATCTGAAAGATGCAACCGATAGTTCGGGTTCAGGTCCCATCTCAAAACCATTTATTTTTTTAAGCTCTTCGTAAAAATATTTTGTAAGCAAAAGTTTTTCTTCGAGTCCCGCCCTGAAAGGTTTTACACCGTGCAGCATTAACGGAAGCCAAAGGCGAAGACCTCTGAAATGTTTTGTCAATTCCGGTGAAAGGTCCGCCGGAGATGGCTCTTCCTGCACTGCAACGGCATCCTGCAAATAATTAGCGTTGTAATAATGAGCGGCATTTAATTTGTTTTTATCCTTTACAAGCACAACACCCAAACCGTAAGGTAAAAACAAACCTTTATGTGGATCCATTACTAACGAGTCGGCATTTTCTATTCCTTTCAATCTTGGTTTTGCCGTTTCCGAAAGGACAAAAAAAGCACCGTAAGCTCCGTCCACATGAAACCACATTTTATTTTCTTTAGCAATTTCGGATAATTCATCGAGAGGGTCTATAACTCCGAAATCAGTCGTTCCGGCCGAAGCAATTATTAACCAGGGAAGTTTGCCGTCTTTTTTATCTTTTTCAATTTCTTTTTTAACTGCATCCGCTTTTATTCTGAAATTGTCATCCAACTCAACAAATTTAATTTCGCATTCCCCAAGCCCGGCAATTCTGATTGCCTTATCAATACAGTGGTGCACCTCATGAGAGAGATAAATTACTGATTTGCCGATATCGGCTGTTTTTAAACTAAATGCGTCTCTTGCGGTAACTATTGCAATTAGATTTGCAATGCTGCCCCCTGATGCTAAATTACCGACGGTTTCGGGCGGAAAGCCTACAATTTTTGCCATCCAGCGAATAAGCATATTTTCCATTCTTACAGCACCGGGTCCTGCGTAAAAAATACCCGCATAGTTGTTGGTTATATCGGCAAGATAATCTCCGAGTGCCGAGTTATAAATACCGCCTCCCGGTATGTAGCCCAAATGTCCGCCGGATGCCGGATTTAAGTTTGGGAAGTCAACATTTTCTTTGAACAACTCTACGGCTTTGTCAATTGTAATGGGATCTTCGGAAATAGGTGCGTCCAATAAACCTTCGCCCGTGTTTTCAGTTAAATTGAATGCATTGATGCTGTAAATGTTATCGATGAAATCTTCAGTGTAGTCAACAATTTTTTTTCTGGTTTGTTCTCTTACTTCAGCCGATGGTTCGAGCTGCTTGGATATTTTTTCTAATTCTTCGATTTTTAGTTTGATATTATTCATATTATTAAGGAGTATTCATAGTATTAAAAATTATTATTTAACTTATAATAATTATGTAATTCTTTAGGAAAGTCAATGAAAATTTAAAATATAAATCAATCGTAAATTTTTTGCTGTGTAAAAAACAATAATAAAAAGACTTCCGGAAGATTATAATTTTATAAAAAATCGGATATTGTCGTTCTGAATCTGCCTGTCGGTAGACAGGTTTATTTCAGAATCTATGACTGTTAAAATTGA
>CAZAOG010000187.1:0-3875 GCA_964486645.1 uncultured Ignavibacteriaceae bacterium
CGTAAGTATAACTGCGTTGTCCGCCGGACGGAGACGGAAAATCAGCACCGTTTTCGCAGCTTGCCCGCCTTTGGCGGGGTCGGGTGCAAAAGCCGGATATACAGCCTAATATTATTTTACAAAAGCAGACCTATTGAAACTGATAAAACCAAACCGCTATAATTCAAGTTATCGGTTGATAATTCATTAAATTCGGCAATTAAATCGTAGGAAATGATCGGTGAAATCACAAACGATTTAGAAATAAAAAAATCAACACCCGCATTCGGGTTAATGCCAAAAACCGTTTCGGTGATTGCGCTGCTCCCAAAATTATTTATACTCAAACCGGTTTTTGTTCCACTTCCAATATAAGCTCCGGTATTAACGCCAAAATAAACTCTGCCTGCTTCGCCTAAATATAAAGCATTTGGATAGTAACGAAACCCAAATAGCAAAGGGATAATACTAATAGTAGAAACATCGGTAAAATTTATATCAGATTTTGCTTGAAAGAAACCGACGGATGTTTTGACAGCCCATTCATTGTCAAACCAATATTGATATCCGACAGACCCGGTAAAGTTTGTTTCGGCTTTAACGTTAGAGATTGTTGCTGTTGCATTTGAACTTGAGTTCATCTTTAATCCGACACGCACAATGATAGAATTTAATCCTTTTAAGTTTGATGAAACGTTTTCAAAGTTGTTCTCATTAATGCTCTGTGAATAAAACGCGGAATTTAGCAGAAATGAAAACAAAACAAATAATATTGATAATCTTTTCATATCGATACCCGATATTTAATATGTTGTATAAAAAATTACTGCCAACCTGTCCGCCGAAGTTGTTTTTACGCAGGCAGATAATTATTTTAAAATTTCTGTAACTGCACTACTGTTAAATTACAATGTTAAACGAAAAACGCAAAACCAAAAAAAAGCCACAAAATCCCCACCGGTTCTGCGGTCGCCTTGATTTGCCGGTTATATGGCAATTACTTAACACTCAAAGATTTCAAAAACTCTTCTGCAGTAGCAATGGGAATTTTACTTTTCTTGTAGTCAACTTTATTTCTTGTTAATAAAAGTCTAATTCCATTGTTTATTGCCGTGAAATATTGAATAGCATCTTCAAAATCACTAAACTCTGAATTTAGCGATTGCTCAATTACTCTTTCATCAACCGGTAATATATTTATAAAGGTTTTCAATTTTCTTAAGTTTTTTAGGGCGGAAGAATTTGAGGTGTTTTTTTTTAGTAGATAATGGAGATTTGCAAATACAATAGGAGATGTATATGCAATAAACTTTTGTTGGTCAATTAAAGTAAATAATTTAGCGGAATAAATATAATGCGGTTCTCTTTTGGCAAATAAATCCAATATGATATCGGAATTTATAAAAATCTTTTTCATTTTGAATATTTCTCCACAAGATGTTTGCCGTATGATTCTTTTATATTTACATCTTCTGATAATTTAATAATCCCAGCCAGTTCAAGAACATTTGGAGAGATTTCTAAATCGTTTGACAATTCTTTATCTGCAATTATTTCAAAATAATTTTCTACAATTCCGGAAAGACTTTGCTTGTTTCTTTTGGCATATCTTTTTGCTCTTTCGATAGATTTTTTATTAAGTTTTAGCGTTAACTTGGTATTCATAACTGCCTCTAATAATTACGTATAATATATATATTAATATACGTATACCTATAAAGCAATTCAATGTATTTTTTGCCATACAACTCTCAAGCTCAGCGACCGGAAACGACACCGCAGGCGGCGGTACCAGTTCGCTGCAGCGCATTGTTAAGAGTTGTCAATTCGTATTCCCTTTGATTTCATAATCTCAATGAATCTTTCGGTATCTTCAACAGTAAAGCCAATGCGGGTCCTCTGAGAAGCCGGGCGAAGAAAGAGAATCGCGCTTCGCCGAGGTCTATTCCAGTCCAGAGGGAACCAAGCCATAAAATGACCCGTTCCCCATATTCGCCATTTCCCATTTAGGAGAGTCGGCGGTTTCTTTTCAAGACTAATTATGTCGGAGAATTCAACAAACTTGGATACAAACGGGAAGTAATAATTCCGGAACAGAATTCCATTTTCATATACTTTCACGATGCTATCTGAGTAGATGGTATTCTGTTTCATCCTTTTTTGCTCCTAAGGGCGTTGCTTTTTACCCGCTTGCCCGCCTTTGGCGGGGTCGGGTGCAAAAGCCGGTTAGTGTGCGTAGCTTACTCGTTTAACTTTCTTTGACTTTCCTTATGAGCTATTTTACTTTTGATATTATAGCCAAAACGATGAATATTATTATTGCTGAAATAATAAATATTGAAATTGGCTTTGCAAAATTAAGTGTAAAGCCTAATCCAGTCCTTTTCGGGAGAAAAATTCTTGAGTCATTAGGATTATAATAAATGAAACCCCACCTCCAACATTCTTCTTCATTCGGAGTTACATTGCGCCACTTTTTTGTAATAATAGTATTATTAAAAGTGATGGCTGTTGTAATTATTGCTATTAGTGCAATCCCAATTATAATTACCAAATAAGTACTCATTTTATTGCCTTTAGTAAATAAATATATGATACTTTTTTATTCATCTTTCTTTGTTTCATCCTCATACTTTTGTACTTCTTTCTCTTTAGTTTTATTTTCGACTTTTGAAATTGCAAGAGCTGTGATCCAGCCAAATATTCCAAATAAAAATCCTATGAAGAACCAACTTAATTAATCTCTGTTTTTTTCTTTAACTGCAAGTGATGAAAGAAAACCGAAAATAAAAGCATAAATAAAGAACAATAACCAATTCATTTTCCACCTTTTGATTTATTAAAATTCAGCTATACTATTTTAAGTAATCAAAGTTGTACCACAAATTCTACACTTATCAAAATTAGAAGGATTTAATTTTTTACATTTAGGACAGGTTATAATATCATTTTCTATTTTAGCTCGTGGTATGCTTTCAAATTTATTTCTCTCTTTATCAATAAGACTTTTAACTTCTTCTTCAGAAAACTTTCTACCACAGAATCTACAAATTTTTGCTTCAAGTTTTATCATTTCAGCACAATCAGGGCATTTCTTTTCATAATTATTGGAATTAAATGTCGAACGTATATTCTTGCTTCCATTGTTCTTGTGCTTGGACACAATTAATCCAGCTATTAATCCAAAAATCCCAAAGAAAAATCCGATTAAGAACCAGCCAAATTGGTCCCTATTTTTTTCTTTAACAGCAAGTAATGAAAGAAAACCAAAAATAAAAGCATAAATAAAAAACCACAGCCAATACATTTTTCACCTTTTTGTTTATACAGCCTAACGATCAAGCACACCTGCCGCCATGTAGCGTTTATGCTGAGCACAGAGTCGAAGCACAGCGGAATAACGGTCAGGTGCAGCGATTTGTTAGACATTTGTTACTTACGGCCTTTCCAGTAAAACTTGATGTTCCGTATGTCCTTCCACAGAATATAACTGATGGTATCCCGTTCACCGTCGCTCCATTCCTTATGATGGTAAAGGATAAGAAAGTCGTCTGAATCTATTCTTATTCTCTGAGCCAAAAACTGATTTGAACCACCTCCGCCGTAGTCTATATGTTGCGCTCCTTCTAAGAAGACTTCTATGTAACCTTCTTTGTTTCCGTGTGTCGTGACAACGAACTCGTGATCTTGGTCTTTGATAGGCACGGTATGTTGTTTAATGATTTCTAGCCAGACTGATTTTGTCATCCGGGCACCTCCGTATTTCTTCACATAAGATATTACTAACCTGCAAAAACCACACCCCTAACGCAGCGGTATCTTGCAGCATTATATCTATTAATTATTTGTTTTTTAACATTATCTGAATTTCTGATTAAATTTTTGTTTTTAGGTTT
>CAZAOG010000188.1:0-3874 GCA_964486645.1 uncultured Ignavibacteriaceae bacterium
GTAAATTGTTTATTCAAACGATTGTTTAAGTCTCTTTCACCGTTTGTAACAAACGGGTAGTATAAATTTGAAGGATAAGTTTGGTCTTCTCTGATATTGCTGTTATCAACGCCTGCCGTTCCGTGAATTTCCAAATTTTCAATCGGATTGTATGTTACGTCTATGCTTCCAATAAATTGATTCTTTCTTGAAAGAGTAGTTAAACCTCTGATTGAAGTGCTGTCCAAAAATCTGTACGAACGAGAAAACAACAAAGTGTTACCTAAAAACCCGAAAATATTATTATCGTTTTGAGGTCTGTTGATATCCGTATAATTAAAAGTACCGTTAAATTTTATTACCAACTCTTTGCTGGGGAATGAAGTCAGACTTAAATTTACGGATTTCCTTTGAAGGTCGTTGTTCGGCATAATACCGCCCTCAAAACGGCTTGAAAAGCCACCGAAATATTTCACAAAATTATTACCGCCGCTGACTGTAACGTTATGGTCACGAATATAACCTTTAATAAAGTTAGCGTTGGCATCTTTTGCGGATTTATAAGTGTTTGTAGAATAATCAAAAGACTGTTCATTAAAACCATAGTTGTATCTATAAGTTACGGCAATACCTTTACCGCCTACTACGGTTCTTCCTGCTTTTGTTGTTATTAAAACAACACCGTTGGAACCGCTTGTTCCGTACATAGCTGCGGCAGCAGGTCCTTTCAAGACTTCAATTTTTTCTATTGCATCCGGGCTTAATGAAGCTAAGGCACTATTTCTTTGACCACCCACTCCAAAGGCACCTGTTTCGGAATTGTCAACTCTAACACCGTCAATGTAGATGATAGGTTGTTCATTACCGTTTATACCGCCGCCGGCACGCATATAAAATCTAAATCCGGTACCGACGTTGCCGGAAGTGCTTCTCACTTGAACACCCGATACTTTTCCGGCAAGTAACTGTGACATTGTTTGATAATCGTTGTTGTCAGTAAAACCTTTAGCATCAATTCTGGCAACGGCAATTTCAGACCTTGCTTTTGAGGTTTTTCCGGCTATACCGGTTACTACGATTTCACTACTCTGAAAAACATCGGTTTCTAAAGAAAAATCCTGTTCTACGGTTTTTCCGTTCAGGATTATTTTAACGGTTTGTTCCTTATAGCCTACAAAATTAGCAGATAATTCCACGGTTTGATTGTTTGATACATCTCCAGGAACTACGAATTTATATAGACCATTAGCATCACTTGCAGTACCGAACCGAAGTGATTTAATAATAATGTTAGCTCCGGGAAGAGCTATACCATTTTCGTCCGTTATTTTTCCTTGAATTGTAGTCGGATTTTGTCCAAAAACTAATATCGGGATAAACAAAACAAGCGAAAAAAAGAATATAATTTTTTTCATTACTACTCCTTACAGTTTTTATAAAAAAAAGTTATTTATTTTGAGTTAATAGGTATATTCTCACATTGAAAGACCAAAATGTTAATTAGGAAATTATAAATATTGTATAAAATTAATATCACTGTACAAAAATTATCTTTTAGTTCTTATGAATCTGCCTATAATATGAAGGGGTTTTACCGGTATATTTCTTGAAAAATCTATAAAAATGGGACTCATCAAAAAAATTAAACTGATAAACTATGTCTGCAATAGGCCTTTTTGTATTTATTAATTCATTACAAATTAACTCATATTTCCTTCTCCTTAAATATTCACCGGGTGTTGTATTTAAGTATCTTTTAAAAGAGTTAATTATATAAATAGGATGTTTATTGGCTATTTTAGATAAATCATTTAAAGTTAATTTATAGTCGATTTCATTAATTCTATTCAACAAATCATCTATCCATTCCGGAGTATTGGTTTTCTCGTCTTTCCTTTTTATATATTCGGTTTCAAATATCTCATATATAATTCCTTCTAAAATTTTCTCCGAAAATGAATTGCTCCTTTTTAACATTTTTTTTATACGTATTAATAAATTTAAATTTTTTGAACCGCTTATATAAAAAACGTTTTTTATATCCAGCCCTAACTTTTCAACCCTTTTAATAAAATCTTCCGGCAGTTCGATGTTTAAACATTGAACATCGTTTGTAATAAATGTATTCGAATGAGGAGTGAAGGAAGGTTTATATAAAATATCAAATTTTTTCAAGCTAATGCTTTTATTTGAAATATTTTGAATAAAATTTCCACTCTCTATTATAGACAACATAGCATTGCTGTGGGTATGTTTTAGAATTTTAACATCTTTGGCAAAAAATGTTTCAACAACCCTAAAATTACCTACTAAATAAATATTAATTACATTTCCTTTGTAATTATCTTTATACATTTCCTTAAAGTCTTATTGAGTTGAATATTTGTTAAGGCTAATAAACAATTTAATATATAAAAATTTATTAAGAATAAAAAATCTATTTTATAAATAAACAAAAATTTGTGAAATGAGTTCCCATTCATTATTTTGGAAACTAAAATTAGCAAAATAAGTTTCCATATTAATAATTTGAAAACAGAAAAAGAAAAGATCGTAATTTCTTCACGAGAGTTGTTCCTGAAAAGGGGTTTTTCCCATACATCCATGGACGAAATTGCTCAAAATTTGAAAATGAGCAAAAAAACTATTTATAAATTTTTTCCGTCAAAAAAAATTTTATTGCAAGAAACCGTTGTAAATTTTATGGAGACGAATAATCAATTAGTACAGACAATTGTAAGCTCTAACGATAATGCTGTTGAGAAAGCATATAAACTTTTTAATTTTATCGGGGTGGTTTTAATGAACATTTCGGAAAATTTTATAAGCGATTTGAAAAATTATGCTCCAAATTTATGGCGTGAAATTGATAAACGCAGAATAAAATTCTTAAAAGAAAATTTAACTAAAATTATAATTCAAGGAAAAGAAGAAGGATATTTTATTAACGAATCTACTTCCTTAATAATTAATACATTCATTTCTGCAATCAGGGGTATTGTTAATCCGGAGATTATTTTACGCAAAAATTTCTCGGTTGAGAAAACATTTAAAGGAAGCATTAAAATATTAATGAACGGAATCCTAACATTAAAAGGTAAAAAAGTTTTTAAAAGTTTAAATATCGGAGCAAATAAATGAAATATTTAAAATTTATTGTACTGTTCTTATTCCTATTCGCTGCCGGATGTAATTCCGATTTTAAAAATAAAATAGAAGCATCGGGAACAATAGAATCTACAAATGTAACGGTCAGCTCGAAAGTTAGAGGCGTAATAAAACATAAACTTTTTACGGAAGGAGAAAAAGTTGAAAAAGGAGATACTTTATACATTATTGACACCGACGAGTTGAACATACAGCTTCAAAGGTCGGAAGCCGCCGTGCAAATGGCAGATGCGCAGCTCAGACTGCTTATCAAAGGTGCGCGCAAAGAAGACGTATTTCAGGCTAAATCCCTGCTGACACAAGCCGAAGTAAACTTTAACAAAGTTAAAAAAGATAAAGAAAGAATTGGTAGATTATACAAAGCCAATACCGTTTCGGAAAAACAATATGACGATATTACCGCCGCTTATAAAGTGGCTTTGGCAAAATACAAATCCGCAAAGGAGAATTTTTTAAAAGTAAGCAAAATAACGCGTCCGGAAGAACTGGAACAGGCTGAAGCAAGATTAAAAGAAGCAAACGCAAATCTTAGTCTCGTTAAAAAACGAATAAATGACAGTTATATAATTTCGCCGTTAAACGGATTTATCGTAAAAAAATTCTTTGAAGAAAGTGAATATGTAAACCCCGGATCGTCGTTGTTAAGAATTTCCGATTTAAGCCGGGTTGAATTAATTATTTATGTAACGGAGAGGGAGTTGGGAGGAGTTAAATTAGGTGAAAAAGC
>CAZAOG010000189.1:0-3848 GCA_964486645.1 uncultured Ignavibacteriaceae bacterium
AATGATTTTTTATCAACCCAATTTATTTAACAGCTTTATCATTTTCCGGGTTAATAATTTTATAAAGCGGCGGAGGGAGTGATATGATTACTTCTGTGCCGTGTGAATCCTCACTGCGCTCACTCAAGTCTTCAATCATAATCGGTTTAGGAATTTCCATTTCAGCGCTGAGTAGTTTTAACCGTTCTTCTATTATCTGAATACCTCTTGAGATGTGATCTTCTTCTTTGATTTTTGCAGCTTTTACTACACCTATTCCATTATCATTTATCTTTATCATCAATGTCTTTAATTTATTTTCTCCGAATTCAAAATCTGCAAATAAAAAGGAAATTGTTAAGCGACCATGCTTGCCGGAATTTTTTATTCCGTGCCATAAAGAATTTTCAACAAAGGGCTGTATAATCATGTTCGGTATTTTTATTTTTTCTATTTCAATATCATACCCCGTTATAATATCATAGCTAAACCCTTGTCTGAATCTTAACAATTCAATATTTAAATAAAGCCTGAGCCTCTTTATTTCTTCAGATAATAAAATAAATCCTTTTCCCGCCGTATCAAGATTCCTTCTTATCAACATAGCCATCATGGCTATGTAATCATTCGCTTCTTCATTTTTTCCGCTGTTTATAAGATGTTGAACTGAGTTCAAAGCATTAAAAGTAAAATGCGGATTCATCATTGCAGATAATGCCTGGTGTTTTAGAGAATTTATTCTTTCTTTCTGCTCTAACTGTAACTTATTTTTTTTATCATTTTGTTTGAAGCGCCATCTTACCCCGGATATTGAAACAAAAATAATAATCAAAACTATTCCCAGTTTAAACCACGTTGTTTCATAATAATAAGGGCTTATTTCGAAAGTAAGATAAGATGGTTTACCCCAGTCGGCATTCAGCGTTTTACCATTTATTTGAAAATTATAAATACCGCTCTGCAGCGAACTAAAATCAAGGTAATCCTGATCTGTTTCAATCCAATCATCGTTTAGTTTGTATTTATATTTAACTGAATTAGGTGAAGAGAAACTTATTGCTTTAAAATCGAGATGTATATTATTATCCGAGGGCGCAAAGACTAAATTGCTGTAGTTGGTATAAACAGAATCTCCTGCTTGTATGCTATTAATTATTACATTTAAAGGAGAAGGATTATAGTTGTCAAAATAATTCACATCAAGAAATGTAATCTTTTTCTTTGAGCCGATATACAAGAAATTTTTTGTGCTGTCATAACTAAGAGAAGATATTTCATTAGAAGGAAGACCGTTTGACGTATTGAGATACTTTATTGTAATACCGTCATAAAGATACAACCCGTTCAGACTTCCGATCCATATTCTGTTCTTATTATCTACGGCAAGCGAAGTTAATGATGACATATCAAATCCTTTTAGAATTTTATAACTTATTACAGTATCGCTTTCAGGATTATAATATGCTATGCCTTTTTCTGCAGCAAACCAAATTTTATTTTGCCGGTCTAAATTAATTGCTCTTATTTGACTTGTTAATACCTCATCATCCGGAAAAAATTTCTTTTTATTTCCTCTTATTTTACATAAACCAAGTGCTGTTCCAATCCATAAATTCCCTTTAGTATCTTCAAAGATTTTATTAATTCTGTTTGCCTTAAATTTTTCGCCAAACACAGGATTTGAATTTAAAGTATCATTTATCACTTTATTAAAATTTTTCTGAATTTGAATTCCATTTGTCCAATCCCCGGTAATATATTTATGGTCATTTGTTATAAAGAAAGAGGATGCTTGAAACAACAGAAATTCTATATTGCTAAATTTTCTAATTTCAATATTAGTATTCCCCGTAATAGTACTAACGTATATTTTATTTTCATAAATTTTTATTTCAAATACATAATGAGTTGTTCCGGAATTGAAATAACTATTTAGAATTTTAAACTTTTCTCCATCAAAAACTTTTATACCATTTGATGTTCCTATTATTATTTTACCTGAATTAATAGCAATTGCCTGTATATCTTCATTACTTAGACCATTATTCTCATCATAATTTAAAAGGAAGAGATTATTAAGACTAAAAATTCCATTATTGTAAGTAGATATCCATATATTTTTTTCATTATCTTCAAAAATATTATTTATTTGGGCATTCTTAAGATTCAGTTTGCTGCAAAAATTAATAATTTTTTTTGATTCGGAGGGTATCATAAAAAATCCATTATCCCGTACTGTGAACCAAAGATTACCACGGCTGTCTTTTAATATTTTTAATATATGACTATTATTGTTAACCTTAATTTCTTCAGTGACACTATAATTCTTAATAATGTAGATTTTACCTTTACCACCTGCATATAAATTGCCGTTTCTATCTTCAAATGCAGAATAAAGAATAGAATCTTTGAAACCTGTGATATTAAATTTTGAAAATTTATCATTTTCTAATTTTAAAATACCGGCATCTGTAAGTGCTATAAATGTTCCATCTCTCAATCGCAGCAACTGATATATAATCTTCAATTTCTTGTCTATGCTTTTCCTGATATAAGATGGTAAAACTTCCTGTGTTTTACCATCGCCGAAGGAATAAACTTCACCTTTATAAGCGTAAAGCTTATTTTTATCAAATAATAAATTGTCAATTCTAAAAAAATTATCAACAAGTAAAGGAAGATTTTCTATTTTACCATTTTTATATACATTTATTCCTTTTTCATAATTACCTATGTATATCTTTCCGTTATCTCCTTCTGTAAGAGAAGTGATGGTACTTGAATTTAGGCCGTCCTTAATTCCATAATTCTTAAATTTCTTTCCGTCAAATCTGCTAATGCCATTGGCAGTTGCAAACCAAATAAAACCTTTTGTATCCTGGATCATTGCAAAAACATTGTCGGATGGAAGCCCGTTTTCTGTAGTATAATGATAGAAAGGGGGTGTTTGTGAATAAAGGGAAGTAACCTGTAGGAGAATAATTAAAACTGAAATTAAATATTGTTTAAAATACTCAAACAGCATTTAGCATCGTTTTTATTCTTTGATTAAATTCAGTTGCTTTACGGCGTGATATGTCAACTTTACAACCATCAGCCATTACAACAAAACATCCGTCATTATTAGAATATTTTTTTACATATTTTAAATTAATGAGGTATGATTTGTGTGTCCTAAAAAAATTATTTTGTAGGAGAATGTCTTCAAAGTCCTTTAAAGTGCGGGAAACAATGACACTTTTTCCATCAACAGTAATTACCTTAGTATAGCTTGTATCGGCTTCGAGACGAATTATATTATCAAAAGATAAAACATCAAATCCGTGAGAAGTGGGAATAAGTATTTTATCATTTTCAATAGAAGCTTCTTTATATTTCTTGTTATATATATTTAGAAGTTTTTTAACTGTCTTTTTAAGTTCTTTAATACTTATGGGCTTTAGCAAGTAATCCACCGCACCGGCTTTTAAAGCTTTAATTCCGTGTTCCTCATGTGCACTTACAATCACTACAGTAAAGTCAGGTTCATCATAATCATCGAGAAAGTCAAAGCCATCAAGAACGGGCATGTTAACATCAAGAAACACAACATCAGGCTTGTGAGCACCAACAAGCTTGTTTCCATTTACAACTGAATCTGCCACACCGAGTATTTCTACCTCAGGGCAAAAATTTTCAATAATCTTTTTAAGATTTTCTCTTCCGTCAAATTCATCATCAATTATTATAGCGTTTAGTCTTGTAAATTCAATCTTTGAAGACATAATTTTTATTAATATATATGAATAAATATTAGGCTATCCCCCTATAAGAAGCTGTAATTATAATAAATTAGTTTAATTCTTAATTAAAGTCAACAATTGTACACG
>CAZAOG010000190.1:0-3793 GCA_964486645.1 uncultured Ignavibacteriaceae bacterium
TATAAACATCTTTTCTGTGTCCGACTTTTACAACAATAATAATAAGTTCATTATCTTTTATCTCGTAAAGAATTCCGTAATTCCCCACCCTTACTCTATATTTTTCCTCATTAGTCAACTTTACACAACCATCCGGTCTTGGGTTGTCGGCTAATTCACCAATCTTTAAGATAATTTTTTTCAAATAAACGGGAGGTAATTTCTTTATTTCTTTAGAGGCTGATTTTTTAATTAATATCTTAAATTTTGCCATCTTTCTTAAGATCATTCAGTAATTTTTCATAGGAAATTACCGGCTCGGATACACGTTCGTTAAAAGATTGCAAATCTTCCTGATCCTCAAGAAATTCGCGCCTGATGGTTTTATTTATTATTTCCGAAATAGTTGTTGAAGTTTCGGCAGCTTTTATTTTAAGAATTCTGTGTATCTCAGGGTCAAAATAAATTGTTGCTCTTTTTGTCAATCCCATTTTAAATTTCCTTTTTGATATTTAAATTAACGTTATAACGTTATAATGTCAAAAAAATATTAAAAATTAGACGAGTAATTTTCCTTTATCCATTAAAATATTATCATCCAAATATACTGTAGGTCTTTTAATTACGCCGTCCAAATGAATCGGAACATTTACCTTTCCACCCATCGATGTATTATTGCCCAATGCGATGTGAACCGTGCCTAAAACTTTTTCGTCTTCCAGAAGTATGCCGCTTAGTTTAGCGCTGTCGTTCGTCCCTATTCCAAACTCCGCAATGTTACGTGCTTTTTTACCGACGGCATCCAACATATTATTTAGTTTTTTTGCAAGATGACCTCCGGTTATTTTAACGGCGAAACCGTTTTTAACTTCTATTTTTAAGTTAGTGTTTTTTATAAGTCCCAATCCTGCCATAGAGCCGTCAACAACAAACACTCCGTTTGCAGTGCCTTCAAGGGGAGCTAAAAATGTTTCTCCCGTGGGAAGATTTCCCGCATCGCCTTTTTGGCGGAACAAGCCTTTACTTGCCAAAACACTTCTTCCTTTAATCGAAAAAGATAAATCGGTACCGAGCTTTGTTGTTATTCTTATCCTGCTTCCCTTTTCCAAAATTTTTTTAAGCTTTAACGATAATTTTGAAATCTTCTTGTAATCCGCATTCATACCGCGAATCATTACTTCTTTTGTTATTCCGGGAAAAGTTGCTATTCTTGCCCCCGAAGCCGAAGCCTCTCTTCTTGCATCCGTATGCGTTAAAGATTTATCGGTGGGACAAAAAACGACATCAAATTTTTTCATCAAATCCGCAATTGCTTCCGGCGGTTCTTCACCGTCGACTTTACCGGATTTCATTTCCGCGTAAAGCGATTTAAAGCCAAGTCGAAGAGCGTTTTTGTGAAGCGAGTATCCTATTTCTCTTTTAAATTCATCGGAGATAACAAGTATGCTCTCGTTTTTTTTAGCACCCATACAGGTTTTAATTGCTATTTCCGAAGCGGAATCAAGTTTTGTTTTTTTCATATTTATCCCAAAATAATTTTCAATTACAACCCGCCCCCAAAATTACCGGAAAGTTCAATTTCATACCCGTTAGGGTCTTGAATATAAATTGAAGATGAATTCTCCCAATCCAACTTTCCGCCGTAGTATATTTCCAGTCCCATCCCTTCACATTTCTTTATAACGTCTTCAAAATTTTGAATGTGAAGTCCGGAATGTGCAAAACCTTTTTTAACATATTTTTGCATATTTTTATTCTCATAAAAACAAAGCTTCACCTTATCGTTACCGATTATCTGCGAGTCTTCATCCGGCTGCTCTTTTTTTACTTCAAAGCCGAATATTTCTTTGTGAAAACTTACTGTTTCCTTAAGATTTATTACTTCCAAATTTAAGTGGTCAATTCCGTCTGTAATCAATTGCATTTTAAGTCTTCGCTATTAAAATAAAATATTTGCAAATCTAAAATTTTAGTTTCCTCATTCCGATATGACAGACAGCAAAATCATATTTTACAGGATCTATCCGGTCATATTTTTTAAGATTATTCGTAATCTCTTCCGCCATTTGCCAGCAAACATTTTCCCTTTTAGTTAGTTTCAATTCTTTACATATTCTTGCTACATGAGTATCAACAGGAATTATCAGCTTGGACTTATCAATTCGCGTCCATAGCCCGAAATCCAATTCATCCTTCCGAACCATCCACCTTAAAAACAGGTTCATTCTCTTACAGGCGCTCCCTTTTGACGGTAAAGGAAACATAAATTTCATTCCATTAGATAAACATTTATTCCCGAGTAAAACTTTAGTTGTTTTCAAAAGAAAAGCGGAAAAATGTTCGAGACAAAATCCAATATTTTTTTCTTTTAAGCAATTATCGATTAAAAATACTTCTTCCAAAGAATTATGGTTTGAATAAAAATATTTTAGCAACAGGAAAAAATTTACAACATCTTCATTATTAAAAAAACGGTGCTTAATATTTTTAAAATCCTTTTTGATTTGAATTTCATTTGTTTGTAAAATGTAATTTACCGGATGTTCACCCAAAACGCTTGTGACTTTATTTAACGTTCTAATTATTTGCGTAATGTTTCCGTAGGCAAAAACCGAAGAAACAAAGGCAATCATTTCAATATCGTTTTTCCTTTTATATTTATGCGGAAATTGAAGCGGATCAGGTTCAAGCTTTGATTTGTCAAAAGCCTTATAGTGATATTCAAGTTTCCGTTTAAGTGTTTTGTTCAATTTGTTTTTCTTTTTTATTGTAAGTTATAATTTAATTATCTTAACAATTAAATAAGATATTTGTATATAAAAATTGGCGTTAAATGAAATTTCGACTCAGACATATTTTAATATTCATAACTTTTCTAACAGTTCTAACATATTCCCAGCAGATAGAACTGTACGGCACTCCTAAACCAGGCTATTTAATTGTCGGCAAAGTCAACAATGCAAAGGCGGTTATGCTTGACAATAGACCTTTAGATATGGACACATCCGGGATTTTTATTTTCGGCTTTGACAGAGATGCCAAAGGGACACACATACTGAAGGTAGTACTCGATAACAAAAAATCCGTTATCAAAAAATTAAAGCTGAAAAAAAGGAAATATAAAATACAGCGAATTAACAGAATTAAACAATCGCTGGTAACCCCTCCAAAGAAGGCATTAAAAAGAATTAAGCAAGAAAGTTTAAAGATGAAAAAAGTTAGGAAGCAAGTCGGCAAGTTAAAAGTACCGTACTTCGAACAAGGATTTATACGTCCTGTAAAGGGAGGCAATTTAACAAGTGTTTACGGGAGTCAGCGGATATTGAACGGTATTCCCAAATCACCGCATAACGGTATAGACATAAGTGTTCCCAAAGGTACTCCCGTAAAAGCGGCATCCGGCGGAAAAATATTAATAGCAGGTAATAAATTTTATTACAACGGAAATTTTGTTTTGATAGATCACGGGTTCGGATTGACGACCGTTTATTTACATTTCAGCAAACTTAATGTTAAAGCCGGACAAAAGGTTAAAAAAGGAGATATTATCGGTTACATAGGTTCAACGGGAAGAACAACCGGACCTCACCTGCATTGGGGCGCTAAATGGTACAATAAAAGGATTGACCCGATGAGTCTTTTAAATTTAAAACTTCCCGAAAATATTAAAGACCGATAAGTCTTATCATTTCTTAGTTTATTTCCTCTTCGGACAGCGATTCGGGGGCAAAATAATTTCAATTCTTAAACCGTTACACCAAAGGCGTACAAGTGAAACGGTTAACGATACTCGTAAGTTCTTATTATCCCACGA
>CAZAOG010000191.1:0-3752 GCA_964486645.1 uncultured Ignavibacteriaceae bacterium
CGTTAACCGTTTCAACGGTTTAAGAAATTAAATTATTTTGCTCCCGAATCGCTAACAAAAGAAATCAGATTCGTCATTTTAATGAATTTATATTATATTTAATAATCGAAGAACTTTACCTGAGTTTAATTTGCCTAACAAATCAGTTTTATTCGGATAGCAGATACAATTTAATAATCATAAATTTAAGAGATAAGAATTATGAAAACTTTATCAATCAAAATATTACCGTTTATATTATTTGTAGTTTTATTTGGTGGTAATACCGCTGCCAAAAATATTCAAGATAAAAAAATTGAAACGGCAAAAGAAGATGTAAAAAAAG
Organism: uncultured Ignavibacteriaceae bacterium; assembly: GCA_964486645.1. Lineage (GTDB taxonomy): Bacteria > Bacteroidota > Ignavibacteria > Ignavibacteriales > Ignavibacteriaceae. The sequence goes on from CAZAOG010000191.1 coordinate 326, forward strand.
TATTGAAAGAATATAAAAATGCGATTGAAAACCTTACCGCCAAAAATACAATCGATTTATTTACAAAAAATTCTGCCGTCTTCGAATCCGGGGGTCTGGAAGGTACTTACAAAAATTATTTAGAACATCATTTAGAACCGGAATTAAAAGTGTTTAAGAGTTTTAAATTCACCAACTACAAGGTAGATGTTTCCGTTGATTTACCCTATGCCTTTTCTACGGAGACATATATTTATACTATTGTTGTAAAAGCTGACAAAGAAAAGAAAAGAAAGGAACGCACTATAAGCCGTCAAGGTGTTGCCACAGCGGTTCTTAAAAACATAGACGGTAAATGGAAAATATGGAAATATCATACTTCGGCAAGATCAATTAGAAAATAATGTTTTAAATGATTTTTATAATAACTAATAAGGAACTATTATGTTATTAAATCAAAAAGCAAAACCTCTTATAAATACGGCACTGTTAGGAATGGGATTATTAGCCACTTCCACAAGTTTGTTTACCGGCTGTAATACAAACGAAGATTTGAAAATAAAATCAAAACCTAACGTGTTATTTATAATTGTAGATGACTTACGTCCCGAACTCGGAGTTTACGGAAACAAACAAATTAAAACCCCAAATATTGACAAGCTTGCAAAAGACGGAATAGTTTTTACCAAAGCCTACGCCCAGGTTGCTGTTTGTGCTCCCTCAAGGGCGAGTGCGATGACGGGACTCAGACCGGACAGTAATCATGTTTGGCATCTCGGAGATAAATTCAGACAGACAATTCCCGATGTTGTAACTATGCCGCAGTATTTTAATAAATACGGCTACTACACGGTTTCAACGGGCAAAATTTTCCACAACCACATGCCCGATTCAGTCTCCTGGGACGAACCGGATTTACGACCGCCAAAATACAATACAAAAGATATGCTGGATCGCGATGCCGAAACTTTTTATCACGACGGTGAAACAATTGCAAAGCAAAAAATCGAGAGGGAGAAAATAATTAAAAGGAGACCGAACGCATACGGCGGCGGTTGGAATACAGGCCCCGCACTCGAAGTAACCGATAATCCCGATACCGCATTTTACGATGCTGCACAAACCGACCTTGCGATAAAAACAATAAAAAGAATTAAAAACTACGATAAACCATTTTACTACGCACTCGGTTACTATCGTCCCCACCTTCCCTTTGTGGTACCTAAGAAATACTGGGATATGTACAAAGATGTTGATATTCCGCTTGCCCCTAATCCGTATCTCCCCAAAGGCTCACCTGTTTATGCCATAAACGGAATGTATGAGTTACGCGGTTACTGGGGATTCAAACACATCGGACGCCCTGCTGTTTACCGGGTTCCTAACGATACCGCACGATTGTTAAAACGCGGGTATTACGCAAGCGTTAGTTATACCGATGCACAGATAGGCAGATTGATGAAGGCATTGAAAAAAATGGGACTATACGAAAACACAATAATAATTTTATGGGGTGACCACGGCTGGAAACTGGGAGAACACAAAAGCTGGGGAAAGATGACAAACTACGACATAGACACCCGCGTCCCGCTGATAATTAAAGCACCCGGATTAAAAAAAGGAATTAAAATTGATAAACTGGTAGAGCTGGTGGATATCTACCCTACCCTGCTTGATTTAGCCGGAATTAATGTAGCTGCATATCTGCAGGGCACAAGTATGGTGCCGTTGATGAAAAATCCTGCACTGCCCTGGAAACCAGCTGTTTTCAGCCAGTTCCACAGGCGACCCCGGCACACTCCCGATCATAAAAGATATATGGGCTATTCGATGACAACCCAACGTTACCATTACGTTGAATGGCATTACTGGGATAACGACAAAAAACTGCCGGGTGTTTTAACCGATGTTGAACTTTACGACCGTCAAAAAGATCCGCAGGAAAACGTGAATATAGGAAACCTGCCCGAAAACAAAAAACTGGTTAAACAACTTGCTAAGGAATTACACGAAGGATGGCGGGCGGCAATTCCTAAAAAATTAAACTGATAAATATTTTATGAGTGCTTCCCCCGGTTTTCACGTAATGGCAAAGCCGATAGGACCTATTTGCAATATAAACTGCAAATACTGCTTCTATCTTGAGAAAGAAAACCTCTATTCCAAAAAACAACCCGGAAAAAACAATTGGGCTATGCCAGATGACGTTCTTGAAGAATATATTAAACAAAAAATAGAATCGACCGATGCTGACGAAGAAAGTTTTGTTTGGCAGGGCGGCGAACCCGCTCTGCTCGGTGTTGACTATTTTCGAAAAGCAGTACAACTGCAAAACAAATATGCCAACGGGAAAAAAATCAACAATGCATTTCAAACAAACGGAATTTTGTTGGACGATAATTGGTGCGAATTTTTCAACGAGAATTCTTTTCTAATAGGACTTTCAATCGATGGTCCCCGCGAACTGCACGACAAATACCGCGTAGACAAAGGAGGCAGACCTACTTTCGACAGAGTAATGCACGGGTTGAAATTGTTAAAAAAACACAAGGTAGATTTCAACACTCTTACCGTAGTACAGAAAGATAACTCATATTATCCGCTTGAAGTTTATGAATTTTTAAAAGAAGTCGGAAGCGGATATATGCAGTTCATCCCTATCGTTGAGAGGATTTCAGTACAAACAACAGACGGGCTTTCTATTGCTCTGCCGGGTAATAAAAATGCAGAAGTGAGTGAGTGGTCGGTGGAGTCTGAACGGTTCGGCAATTTTCTGATTGAAATTTTTAACCGCTGGGTACTTAATGACGTGGGCAGATATTTTGTACAGATATTCGACGTTTCGCTCGAGGTCTGGGTTGGACTGCAGGCTCCTCTGTGTTTATTCAACGAAACCTGCGGCAAAGCACTTGCAATAGAGCACAACGGGGATCTGTATTCCTGCGATCATTATGTCTTCCCTGAAAATAAACTCGGCAACATAATGGAAAATCCGCTGATTGAAATGGTGGAATCGGATAAGCAGAATAAATTCGGTACGGATAAAAAAGACAAACTGCCTGCATACTGCCGAAACTGCGAGGTGAAATTTATCTGCAACGGAGAATGCCCTAAAAACCGTTTTCTAACCACACCCGACGGAGAATTCGGACTTAATTATTTATGCGCAGGTTATAAAAAGTTTTTCAATTACATCGATCCCTATATGAAGTTTATGGCTAACGAATTGAAAATAGGTCGCAGACCTGCAAACGTTATGAGATGGGCAAGGGAAAAAGACAAAAAATTTCAATCGATTAAAGTGGGAAGAAACGCACCCTGTCCCTGCGGCAGCGGTAAAAAATATAAAAATTGCTGCGGGGTTTAGATTTTTTAAAAAAAGATATTCATCAAAAAAGAAAATATAAAGATGCTCAATTAATCAACGTATTATCGCCAATTTTTGAAT
>CAZAOG010000192.1:0-3635 GCA_964486645.1 uncultured Ignavibacteriaceae bacterium
AACGGTTTAAGAATTGAAATTATTTTGCCCCCGAATCGCTGGCAGATCTATGTAAATAATAATAATTTTTTGTTTTTTAATATATTTAAGTTTGTTTTGTTTCCTTTTTTCTGCTCACCTATAAGCCAATTTAAATCACACCCCATTTTATTTATTTTCTTATAGAAATCGTGTCCCGGCTTTCTGCTGCCGTTCAAGTACCTGCTTATATTTGTTTGACTAATACCCAATTCGTTCGAAAAAGCTGAAATTGTATCAAAATTTTTCAAAATCCAAGATCTTAACTTTAATTCATAAATCAAAAGATTACCTATTTATTTTTTCATTGATTGATCATAACCAAATGGTTAAATTATTATTAATTTTTTATATAATAATAACTAATAAAATAATACATAATAAAAGAGTTAGTTACAATTAAATAAAAATATGAGAGTTCAGAAAAAACAAAAAGATAACTTCAATAAAGAAGACTTATACGAAAAACTGGTAAATACTTCCTGTGATTGTATGTTGGTGGTAGATGAAAAAGGCTTAATTTCATTTGCTGGCCCTCAAACAAAAAAGTTATTTGGTTGGGAAAGCGAAGAGGTTATAGGCAAACCCGTAGAAATTCTTATACCGGAAAGTTTTACCGAAAAACATATTGCTCTTAGACAGTCATACCAAAAAAATCCTCACACAAGACCAATGGGGACTTCACTCAATTTATACGCTAAAAGAAAAAACAATACAAAGTTTCCCGTTGATATTAAATTAAATTTCTTTAAGAGCAAGGATAAAACTTTTTATTTGGCTGTAATAAGAGATATAACCGAGTATAAACAATTAGAAAATGAAATAATGGGCTTTGCAAATATATTAGAATCTTCATTGAATGAAATTTACATATTTGATGCAAACACATTACTTTTTATAAATGTGAATAAAGGAGCGAGAAAAAATCTTGGCTATTCTTATGATGAACTTAAAAGATTTACACCTTTGGATATAAAGCCTGAGTTTACAATTGAAGTTTTTGAAAAGTTGATAAAACCTTTGCGTACCCGCAAAAAAGATATTACCACATTTGAAACTGTACACAGGCGAAAAGACGGATCCAGGTATCCTGTTGAAGTACATTTACAATTAACTACTTTGTCGGAAAAAGAAGTATTTATTGCCATTATTATTGATATCACTGATCGCAAGCAAGCCGAAGAAGCCCTTCTTCAATATAAAAATATTGTTTCCAGTTCCTCCGATTTGATGGCGGTTCTCGATAAAAATTTCAAATTCCTTACCTGTAACAGATTATATCTTGAAGCATTTGGTAAAACTTCCGAAGAAGTAATCGGATTTACAGCGGAGGATGTGTTCGGCAAGGAAATTTTTGAAACTAAAATAAAACCAAAGGCATTGCGTTCTTTATCCGGTGAAGAAGTTAATTATCAAGAGTGGTTTAATTTTCCGGTTAAAGGGAAGTGTTATATTGATGCTACTTACTATCCTTATAAAAACAAACACAATGAAATTAAAGGTTTTGTTGTAAATGCTCGTGATATAACCGAAAGAAAAAAAATTGAAGATAGATATAAAATTTTATCTAATCTTACGTCGGACTTTGCATATTCTTTAAGTATACAACCGGACGGTTCTTTCCTACGGGAATGGGTAACGGATGCCTTTGAAAGCATTACAGGTTATTCCGAAAAAGAAATTCATGAAAAGGAAGTGCTATCTTCTTTAATTCTTCCGGAAGACAAATATATTTTGGATGCTCATATCGAAACAGTGCTTAGAAAAGAAAAAAGTACCGTGGAATTTAGAATAAAGAAAAAAGACGGTTCGGTAATTTATGTTGAGGATTACAGGTACCCCGTAATTAATGAAAAAACCGGCGAAGTGACGCATATCTTCGGAGCGATTAAGGATGTAACAGATAAATTAAAAGCCCTGACCGAAATAAGAAACAACGAAAATAAATTCAGGTCTTTGTTTGAAAATTCTATTGACGGTATTATACTCTCGGATAAAGGAGTCTTGATTGACTGCAATAAAGCCGCTGCCGAAATTTTGAATTGCAGTAAAGATGATATAATAGGTAAATCTCCTTTGGATTTTTTGCCGGAATATCAGCCGGAAGCCGTATCGTCAGAAGAAAAAATAAGTGAAACAATTCAAAGTGTACTGAAAGGAAAACCGAAGAAAATTGAATGGCAGGCTAAAACTCTTGACGGTAAGACAAAATATATAGATACATCTTTTAATCGTGTGTGTTATAATAATAGAAATATTATACAATGCATATTTAGGGATGTAACAAAGAAAAAAGAAAAAGAGCTTGAACTTATTAAAGCAAAAGAAAAAGCGGAAGAATCAAATAAAGTAAAAAGTAAATTCTTTGCTAATATGAGCCACGAGCTTAGGACTCCGTTGGTAGGCATATTGGGCTTTTCGGAAATAATTAAGGACGAAGCCGAAAACGAGGAACTTAAAGAGTACGGCTCAATGATTTACACCAGTTCGCTTCGCCTGCAGAGAACGTTAAATTCCGTACTTGAGTTTTCAAAGATAGACGATAGAAGCTTTAAACTGGAATTAGAAAACGTGAATGTGAATTCGCTTGCCCAGAATGAATTTAAATTATTCAAAATAGATGCCGAAAAAACAGGAATAGATTATAAATTAAATATGTTTGAAGATAGTCTTATAATAAAAAGCGACAACAGACTTTTAGCAACTATCTTTAATCATCTGATTGATAACGGAGTAAAATTTACGAAAAAAGGATTTGTGGAAGTTAATATTAATAAAATTGTGCTTGGGAAAAATCCTTTTTTATCATTTGAAGTAAGAGACAGCGGAATAGGAATAGAAAAAGAACAACTAAATTTAATTTGGGATGAATTTAAACAGGTAAGCGAGGGATTAGCCAGAAATTATGAAGGTGTGGGATTAGGATTGTCGATTGTTAAAAAATTCGTAGGTCTGTTAAACGGAAGCATTGAAGTTGAAAGCGAATACGGAAAGGGTTCTTCTTTTAGGGTAAAAATACCGGTTGAACAGGTTCAAAAAGAAGATAGAAAATCCGATGGCATAAAGGTAAAATCCGAGGAAAAGCTGAATAAAATAATTCTTCTGGTAGAGGATGATGAACTGAATGCCAAAACCATAAAAAAATTTCTTGATAAAAAGTACTATGTTGACTCTGCAGAAACACCAAAAGAAGCGATACTGATGTGTAATAATAAAAAATATTATTTGGTGTTAATGGACATAAATCTTAAATCGGATATGAACGGCATAGAGTTGATGAAGTTTTTAAAAGAAAACAATATTAATTATAAGAATACACCTTTCATTGCCCAAACGGCTTATGCTGTAAATGAAGACAAAATGAAATTCATGGAATCGGGCTTCTCTGATTTTATATCGAAACCATACACGAGGAATTCATTACTTGAAATTGTTGAGAAGAACTTAGTTGAAGTTTAAAAGTTGTGCTGTCTGCCGTATTGGAGATTCCCGATATCTGTAATTTCAGCATATCTCGTATTTCAAAAAAAAAAATTATTTATGAGCTTCCCAAAATGTTTGAGAAAGATATCGGAAATTTACGGTGAATTAAAATATTTAGTGAAGAATTAATAATC
>CAZAOG010000193.1:0-3598 GCA_964486645.1 uncultured Ignavibacteriaceae bacterium
TCAGAATGAACTGTTCTGCAACACACCCTAAAGCTTTGTGCTGTATTGACGGGCGGTGGTATTTTGCCGTTTTTTATTTTGCGAATGTTGCGGGGAGTTGAATCCATTACCGCGGCGCCGCGCTTTTTCTCTCCGGTAATATTCACATAAATATAATCGGTTGATATCCTCTGTAAATTACGGGTAAATGTCCGTATTCTATAAATAGTAGGTTTTGAACAATCATGTTTATGTTCTCTTGCTTAACTTGTTTTCGGCATCTAAAGGTTCTAATACATGCCGAATTAGAGATTCTGAAACAATCAGGCAGCTGCCCGAAGGAATGACAAAAAAAGGTTATTTAAAGCTTTCAATCAGATAAAAAATAATTTAAAGGTACTTTATTAGATTTTAACTTTAATTAAATATTAAACACCATAAAGCAATGGGAACATAATGATAAGACCTAAGCGATTATATGGTTTTGTCCGTTCTATTTTCCCTATTTATTGATAACCAATTACTTTCTTGTTGTAATAATTACAATGGTCTTGCCGTTTCTTTATGTTCTCCTAAAACTATAACTATATATAAAAGGTACAAATAGAATTTGTCTAATTCTATATTTACAATTATTCGGAGGATTTAATGAAACCTCATTTTTACAAACGCTCTTTTTTAATTTCACTTTTGTTTTTTTTATCAGTGATAAATTTAGAACAAATTTATGCTCAAGTAAATATAAAAGATGATAAATTACAGCAAAATGAAATTACTTCGGTTGCAGGCAAATTGGAACAGCAATTAACCGAAGATAAAATTACTATAGATGAATGGGCAAAAAATATTATATATAGTATTTTCGAACCAAGTAAACTTTCTTTAGAATATCAAAATCTTGAAAGAAACGGTTTACAGACTTGGATATTATCAAAGATATTTAACAACTGGTCAAAATTTAATATATCGACAAAATTAGAACTTCAAAAATACGGGTTTAATAATAACGGAGCTTTAGCGCCGCCTTCCGGCTTGGATTCAACAAGAGAAACAACGCATTTTAAATTTCATTATTCGGTTGCATCCGCCGACACTAATGCAATATCTTCAGCGGATACCGATACGAACGGAACTCCCGATTATCTCGATTCTATGATGGCTGTATTCGAACACGTATGGTCCGTAGAAGTAGATTCATTTGGTTATACTGCTCCGCCTCCCGACAGCAGTTTTGGCGGTAATTCTAAATATGATGTGTTTATTTTCAAACTTTCGCCAAATACTTTTGGATATGTATCTCCGGATTCATTAATAAAAAATAATCCTAATTCTACCGTTACAGAAATAAATTCGGCAACAAGTCATATGGCAATGCGAAATGAATACAGTAAGTTCACCGATCATACCCAGTTGGAGAACATACAGGTAACGGCTGTTCACGAATTCTTTCACGCCATACAAAATGGATATGATGTGTATACAAAGAGTTGGTTGAAAGAAGCAACGTCAACTTGGATGGAAGATGAAATATACGATAATATAAATGATAATTATCAATACTTGACTAATTGGTTCAACGCACCCTGGTATCCGCTTGATGCAACAAATGCAGAAAGAAAGAATCATTGGTACGGAAGTTTTATATTTTTCAAATATGTATCCGAGCATATAGGCGGAAGAAATACAATAAGAGAGGTATGGGAAAAAACTCTAAATTACAGAAATGATTCTACCGATTACAGCTTTAACGAAATAGACGATGCTTTGCGGTTGCATTCTACAAATTTTAAAAATGTGTTCAGGGATTTTCTTACTGCAAATTATATAAAAACCATTGCGCCCTATGATTATGAGGAAGGAACTAATTATCCCAATATAATTTTTGAAAAAACCATGTACGGAAATATGCTGTATCGGACTTTTCTTTTCAGGCATGGTGCAAGCTATATTCGTATTTCGCCCAATCTTTTAACAAACGGTACGGACCAAATAAGTTTTACTTTTACATCTTTAGATTCAACTGCCGATTTTGGCATTCAGTTGATAACAAAAAAAGGAAGTACCGTAAACAAGAACATTTTTTCCACTAATTTTACTTTAAACAACACAAAAACCTTTGATGAAATTGCGGTAATTGTTATGGACTTTAGTACAGCCAAAAAAGTTGACGGAAATAGTCTGAATTATAAATTAAGTATTCAATCCAATTCTAACTTATATCAATTAACTTTTAATGATCAAGATGACCGGGATCCGCAAGTTACCGATTATCTTGTTTCCTGGTACAGTGCAAACCTCAATCAATTCGGAGCGGCTTATGTGGAAAAGAAAGACGGTACAAGAAAAAGTTTACCGTTGCTTTCAGGCAGTGCAAAAATATCTCCAAGATTAGACGATTCTAATTTTGTTTACTTCGCGAATAGATTAGATGCGAATAAACAACCGTATACGGCTATTTTTTATTACAACAATACATCAAATAATGCAACACCTATAACCGATGATAAATATAATTTATTTGAGGGGTTTGGCGGTGGGCAATCAAAATTGTTTTTTAGTAATAAAAAAATAATGTTCAAAGCCAATTTAAAAGACAAAGGCAGGGCGATTTTTATTTCCAATTCGGGTGCCATACCCGCCCCTATAAATCCCTACAGAATAGACGCACTTTATACAATAGAGCAATTTAATAATAATGAAGCTTTGTGGTGGACCATTACTTCTTCTATCGGAGGTAATGACGATTCCTTATATTATTACAACGGGAATGTCTCCGTACCGTTTCCCGATCAAATAAATATAGGCGATTCTTATTATACTCCGCCATATTTGGATAACGGTCAAATTGTTTATGCCAAGCCCGATGCCTCGGGTAAACACCAGATTTATTTAGCCACGGGTTCCACTATTATTAAAATTACAAACGACTCTACAAAAGAAAATTTCGATCCGAAAATAAGCGGTAATTTCTTAACTTGGAAATTTCAGGATTTAAGTGATCCGGTAAATTGGTGGAGAAACTATATTGCTTATGCCGATTTGTCCCAAGGTACGCTAAAAGTTTTAAGAGATTCGCTGACTAAATGGCCTGACGCTATTGGAGGTTTTGTGGTGGACAGCAATAAAGTTGCCTGGTACGGAAACGATCAGACACTCCCCGGTCTGTTTTTATATGACGGAAATAAAATTTCTAAAATTATGACCGACTCTACTTTTGGAGGTAAATCAATATTCGAATTTAATATGCATAATAAACGCTTGGCTTTTAGTGCCTGGGACGGAAACGATTATGAAATATTTCTTTACACTCAACAGGGACAGGTTACTTCCATAGATGACAATAATATTCAAGTTCCCAAAAGTTTCAGTTTAAGTCAAAATTATCCCAACCCTTTTAATCCGATGACTACAATAGAATTTTATGTACCAAAACAATCTCACGTTAAATTGGAATTATTTAATATTCTTGGACAGAAAGTGGCAGAGTTGGTTAATGATGAATACAAAACGGGGAGATATAAATTACAGTTCAATGCTTCAAGACTTGCAAGCGGAGTATATCTCTACAGAATAATTGCCGGTGATTTTGTAGAAACAAAAAAAATGATATTATTAAAAT
>CAZAOG010000194.1:0-3551 GCA_964486645.1 uncultured Ignavibacteriaceae bacterium
AAGGTTCTAAATTAAATGATTGATTGATATAAGAATTATTCGCATTTTCAATTATTAAATTTTGGTAGTCTATTAACCTTGGAAGGAATCGATATGTTTAAAAAAAGAAGTTTTGCTGCGGTTATATTATTAAGCGGAACGTTATTCTTAACATCATTTTTATTCGCGCAAGAAAAGAAAAAACCTGAGGTAAGGATTAGTCCCAAAGCCGAAGTTTCTCAAACTATAGGACTTACAAAAGTGAGCATATCTTACAGCAGACCGGGAGTAAAAGGAAGAAAAATTTGGGGAGGTTTGGTCCCTTATAATAAGGTTTGGAGAACAGGTGCTAACGAAGCTACAAAAATTACATTCGGCACTGATGTAAAAATAAACGGTAAAAAATTAAAGAAAGGTTCTTACAGTTTTTTTGCAATTCCTACCGAAAAAGAATGGACATTAATTTTTAACTATGTTCATGACCAATGGGGTGCATTTACTTACAACGAAGCCAAAGACGCACTGCGCGTAAAAGTAAAACCCGAAAAAGGAAATTTTACGGAATGGCTTTATTATTCTTTTGATAAAATGAATGTGCAGAAAAGAGGTAAGCCGAATACCGCAGTCGTTTGTCTGAACTGGGAAAATTTGAAAGTACCTTTTACGGTTGAAACCCTTACAAAGGATTAGTGATAATTATTGATTTTTCGGAATAAGCTCGCCTATTTCTTTCTGTTCATCATTTTTGGCACTTCAAATTTTTTATAGTCTGCCGGTGGTACAAATAAAGAATCCGGAAGTTTTTGTTTGCTTATTTCGATCACTTCAAACATCGTATTTGGATTTCCTTTTGAATCAATTTCCGACACAACCATTGGGAAATAATTTTCGGAAATAATTGCAGCTTTCCAATCGTCTTGAGGTAATGTTTTATTTTTGGGATTTCTAAAGAATAAAAATCTGCCCAAATCTTTTGTTAACCAAGCTATACCTTTTTTACCTTTATTAATAAATTCAAATTTTTCGGATTTATATCCGAGAATATTTTTTGTCTCACCGGTATTCTTAAAATAACTTGTAGTCTTTTCTTTCTTTACTTTCTTCTTTACACTCAAATCAAAAGGTATTTCCATATACATTTTATTTGGAGCAATTAAAATTGTCATTATTTTTGTCTTGCCGCTGTATAACATTGTTCCCATACCTTTTGCCGCTTTAGGCTCTATTCTGTATTTATCGCCTTTAACCAGATAACTTATCTGGTTTAAAACAGACTTATTTTTCACTTGAAAAACAATTTTTCCTTCAAAATTAGACTGGGAAAGGATATTGGAATTTGATAGAAAAATGATAACGGCAACTGTTATAAGTAATTTCATTTTTTTAATCATAATAAACCTCTAATTCTGAAAAAATTATTTTTTGTAATATGTAATTTAACTTAAATTCTTATAACTATTAATAATTTTAATATTATCTTTTACACGGCAGTGTTCGGAATCTGATTTTTTGAAACAAAACAATTATTTAGTAATTTTGTCACTCAATTGTTAAAAAAGAACAAAAGATGAAAGTGTAAGTTACCGGCTTCTCGGTTTTTTTATTTTATTAATTTGAAAAACTCTAAAATAAATATTCGACAAATTGCGTTACCTACCGAACACGGTTCGTGGGGTTTTGTGCTTGAACCTTTAATTTTATCTTTACTTGTAGCTTATTCGTTTCCCGGACTGATTCTTGGGTTCTGTACTTTTTTCATGTTCCTTTCTCATCAACCGCTCAAGAATATTTTAAAAAGGAAAAAACAAAGTTCATATAACAAAGCATCATTTATTGTACTTGGCATTTATTCTCTTTTTATCGTTTCGCTTTTTGCTATTGTTTTTTTTCAAGTTTCAATTGATACACTCATTCCTTTTGGGGCAGCGGTTGTAATAATGATGATTTATATAACATCTCTTTACCTTAAAAAAAACCGGGAACTTATATCAGAATTATCTGCACCCATTTCGATATCGTTGATTACTTTAAGCATAGTTTTATTTGCAGAATGGCGATTGATAAACGTGCTTGTCTTTTTCTTTATATTATTGGCTCGGTCAATACCTACAACTTTTTATGTTCACGCCAAACTTTTAATGATTAAAAAGAAACCTGCGAAAAAACTTACGTCTATTTTGCAGGGAATTCTCTTTACCCTTATTCTTTTACTCTTTTCAATTTTAGGCTATAGCCCTTACTTGGCTGTTTTTGCGTCATTGCTTTTGCTGATAAGAGCATATTGGGGACTTTATGTTTCAAAAGAAAAGGTAAAAGTAAAAGTGTTCGGAATTTGGGAATTTATTTACGGCGGTTTATTTGTACTGATTGTCGCGGCAGGTTATATTCTGAATATATAATTTTTTCATTTCTAAATTTCTCTAATATTTACCTATTAAATTATAGTAAAATAATTTATTTTTGTTTGCCTAATTTCAAAGGAACAAACTATGTATACCAAAAAAGATTATCTAAAAGAAACGATTCAACATTTTGATATTAAAAAACATAATGTTGTACCTATTGTTGAAGCTATGGAAAAAATGGCGTTCTCTGCAAGGGATTTGTACAGAGGAGCCGAAATTTTTGATATGATGCAGAAAGATAAAGACTGCAGCATAATTTTAACTCTTGCAGGAAGTATTATAAGTGCAGGATTAAAAAAAGTTGTGTTTGATTTAGTGGATAATAATATGGTAGACGCTATTGTTTCTACCGGTGCGCTGATGGTAGACCAGGACTTTTTTGAAGCACTCGGCTTTAAACATTATATCGGCACACCTTTTAGCGATGATAACGAGCTGCGTGAACTTCACATTGACAGAATTTATGATACTTACATCGACGAAGACGAATTAAGAATCTGCGACGATACTACCGCCGAAATTTTTAACGGCCTTGAACCGAAGCCGTATTCTTCAAGAGAACTCCTCTGGCATTTCGGAAAGTATTTGGATGAACAAAACGGACCAAAAGTTGATGATTCAATTATTTATGCGGCATTCAAAAAGAATGTGCCAATCTTTGTTCCGGCTTTTTCCGATTGCTCCGCAGGATTCGGTATTGTTATGCACCAAACCAAAAATCCCGATAAACATGTCTCGTTTGATTCCGGCAAGGACTTTTTGGAGTTAACGCAGATAAAACTAAACAGCAAAGAAACCGGAATTTTTATGATTGGAGGAGGAGTACCGAAAAACTTTACACAAGACATTGTGGTTGCTGCAGATATTTTAACGGAAGACGCGCCTATGCACAAATACGCCGTACAAATTACGGTAGCCGATGTTAGGGACGGAGCGCTTTCCGGTTCAACTTTAAAAGAAGCAAGTTCCTGGGGTAAAGTGGAAACCACTTTTGAGCAGATGGTGTATTCCGAAGCGACAATTGCCATGCCGCTGATTGCAGGGTATGCTTATCATAAAGGCAATTGGAAAAACCGCGAACCGAAAGAATTTCAAAAATTGTTTCCGGGAAAAAAAGCACCTAAGAGTTAATACATTATTATTTTGTAAAGCGAAACGCCGTTTCGC
>CAZAOG010000195.1:0-3523 GCA_964486645.1 uncultured Ignavibacteriaceae bacterium
TTTTATTTTAAATAATTTATTCTGCTGTACGTTTGATAATGGCGATGGTAAGGTCATCGTAGGTCTTTGCCTTTCCGATAAAGGCACTGATTTCGGTAAGTATTTTCTCGCCTAAATTTTTCGATGATAGGTTTGAATTTTTAGAGAGCATTGTCAATAATTTATTTTCTCCAAAAAAGTTTCCTTCTTCATTCATGGCTTCAGTCAATCCATCAGAGTAAATAATAAGAGAATCTCCCGGGTGTATATCGGCAGATTGTTCATTAAATGTTGCATCGGGAATAAGACCGATAGCCGGTGAAGTTTTTTTAAGTTTTTCAATCAAATCGTTTCGGATTATCAGCGGTGGAAGATGACCGGCATTAAATATCTTAATTTTGCCCGAAGTAATATCGAGTTCAATAAAAACCAACGAAGCAAAAAGTTTTGGCAGACTATCACGGCAAAATATCCTGTTTATCTTTTCTCCAAATTCCATTAAGGTATTATAATCCGGAACAATTGCCCGTATTGTCGATTGAAGCTTTGCCATCAATAATGCAGCACTTAATCCTTTACCGGCAACATCACCGACTGAAATACAAATTTTATCTTCGGATAGTTTTAAGAAATCGAGCAGATCTCCGCCAACGTCATTAGCGGGTTTGGTGTAAAGCCAAATGTCCCAACCCGCAACATCAGGCACAACTTCGGGCATAAGAGCTTTTTGCACGGCTCTGCCTTCTTCCAATTCTGTTTTTGCAAGTAGTTTATCTTTCAGTTCAAGAGCGAGAATGAATAGAAAGATTAATCCTGCAATCATTGCGGCGCCTGAGAGTTCGATAGAAATATTATCTGAACCTATCTTATTATTTCCGGAAAGAAGGATGAAAATAATTCCTATCACCAACAAGGTCCTTCGAAAAGGAGTAAGTTTAAAGTATAATGATTTGAGCAGCCACCATGGAATGATGAAGAATTTCTTACCTCTGTTCATCAATTTAAGTTGTTCTTTTCTGTCGTCTGTAAGGAAATACTCTTTTATATCTTTGTATTCTCCTTTAAGATTATCTTTAATTTTTACCTGATGGATATCATCCCGGAAAGTTTTCCCCATACGTGGTTCATTGCTTTTAGAAGAATTATTACCGCTCATTTTTCCCGCTAAAAAGATGGAATTGTAAAATAATTTCTTAACAATATATAATAATGGATTTTGTTAACAGAGTAAATAGCAGTTATTCAAAAAGGTTAATACAAGAATGAGCGGTAAAAAATCTATGCTCTTAAAAACATTTATTGAAAACTAATTGCTAAAACCCTGGTGGCTCGCAACAAAATTAAGTCTCTTTAAATTTAACGGTATATCTAGTGGTATGTTTGTCCGTTAAACTTTTACTTCACTTAAATATGAACGGATGTTTAGTAATCGTATTGGTGAAATAGCTCGATCCTTGAGTTACTCAAGAATTGAATCCATTATTTCATATTTGTTTATAGCCTTCATCAATTGTTTTTTGGTTTTTCCTTAATTCCTTTTTTTAATGCCTCGATAATATTTAAGTAGCCCTCAAAATCTTTGTCATCTTTTATAATTTTGTTTGTCATCATATCTTCCACCATTCGATAACGATTTTGATTCCCCGTTTCTTTATCAAGGATTTTTATAACATAGTCAAGAGTTTTCTTTTCAAATACTTTTGATATATCACGACCCAATAAACGAGCGCCAGTTAAAGTAAAATCGAAATTATCATCTACAAGATCTGATTCTTCTTCATATAGCCTTTCTGTGTTTCCGGCCTCTATGTAAGCCTCAATTATAAAAGCTATATCTGTTGCATCCCTCGATCGTTCCGGGTGTCGCTCTGCCCAGGAGATAATCTTAAGCAAGGTTAGTGACTCAGGTGAAGCAATGTTCACAACTAACTCCGGTTTATTACGCAATTTTACCATTTCCGAGTTAGCATAAGCCTCTTCAAATCCTAGGACAGTAAACTCTTTTTTATTTTTGGGCCAATTGAACCTTTCTTCTTTTGACGCAACTTTCCCAAATGGCACAATGTCTATTGGGTAAACTTTTTCATAAAGTAATCGATGTTCAATATTATTGTCCATGGAAAACTTTCTATTTCTCAGTATAGACGAAGTCAAATATTCAAATGTATCCCAGTTATCTATCCTTATTCCAAAATCAATATCGTTTGTTGCACGGTAAACCTTGTTTCCATAAATATATTCAAGGATAATATCTCTAGCAGTTGCGCCTATAATGAAGAAAGGAATACCAAGTGAATCACAAGTTTCTTTTATAAAACTAATTATTCCCAATCTGTATTTATCAATCTTTCCCGATATATCGAACGATTTCTTTGTCATAAACTATTTTGGCAGTTTCAATATTTCTATTTTCTCCGGTTGCTAGAAGATCGGCATATATCAGAACCGGATTAACTAAATTTTTTTTCTTCCTTGCATCATCAAAATTCCAGAACTTCCTTAACAGTTCAACATTACCGTTCTGATCATTCTTAAGTTTTAACTTAAGTATTAGTTTCCCATTATTTTCATTAGTGTAAATCGTGTGGTTTTGTGGTTTCAGATATTTAGTAAAAAGTGCAGCGGCAGTCTCCCCGCCATACTCTGCATTTAATTTTGTTATATCCTCTTTTTTCCACCAATCTGTGTTATCGGTTCTATATCTGCCGATCAATAGTTTTGGTCTTAGCAACTCTGCATAAAAATTAACCCACCTTTGCAATAGTTCTTTCTTTTTATTAATCCTTCTTCCTTTTGTACCCATTTCTACCAGATATCCCAACTTTTTCAAATCTTTTATAGCCAGGGCTACAGCACCGTTGGCAATATTTGCTTTTTCAGCCATTACACGGTAGGGTTTATTCTCAAGACCCGGATTACATAATATAGCATAGATTAGCTGCAAGCCTGCCGGTTGAAATACCCTTATGGGTTTTTCTTTAGTAAAATCTGTATTTGCCTTATTTCCCTTTATAAAAAGAAGTAAGTTCGGAAGATTGATATATGCGTTTCCTACAATATCCAAAAACTGTATATCCATTTCTTTTAATTTATCAGCCAACTGAGGTGTAATGTATCTGGTAATTAACAATACGCGTTTGTTAGCGTTATATTCTTTTATTTGATTTACGACAGTTCCCAGAGTCTGGTTGGTTACATTGAGTTTAATTTCTGCATATAGATCAGTATTAAGTTTTGGTATCCTTATTTTGGCACCTATAGTTCTGTCCCCCGGAAGTTTAACTTCTAATTTTAATCCGGTTAATTCTTTAAACCGCTCTATCGCTTTTTCTAATATTTTCAGTTCAGTTTTCATAATCGTTCTCTTTGTACACTATTTACTCTTGTACACTAACTGTGAACATAACATAATAGTGTACAAATGTCAAGGAAAATCTTTCACTGTTAATATGAGTCAATTCGGCATCTTCCGGGAAAGTTGCACGGATAGTTGCTTTTTCATATTTTACACCATTTAACGAGAGTACAACTTTATTAAATGATG
>CAZAOG010000196.1:0-3460 GCA_964486645.1 uncultured Ignavibacteriaceae bacterium
TTTATTGATGGACAAAACTTGTATTTGGGAACAAAAGATATGGGGTGGAAAGTAGATTATAAGAAATTTCGTATTTACCTAAGAGATAAATTAAATGTTGAAAAAGCATATTATTTTATAGGGTTTGATGCTGCAAACAATGACATATATAAGTCTCTGCAATCTGCCGGATTTATTTTGATATTTAAACCTACATATAAAGACTGTAATGGAAAAAGAAAAGGAAATGTTGATGCAGATGTTGTTTTACAGGCCATGATCGATTTTAATAATTATGATAAAGCTGTTTTGGTTTCGGGGGATGGTGATTTCTATAGCCTTGTTAAATATTTGCATAAAAAGGGTAAACTAAAAAAAGTTTTAGCCCCAAACTTAGCAAGTTCTTCATTTCTGTTAAGAAAAGAAGCTAAAGGATTTTTCCTATCAATAGAATCATTAAAAAACAAATTAGCTTTATAAAAACTTTAAAAGAAAAAATCCCCAGTAGCACTAACACTAAAGGGGGTTCTTTCAGTAATGATTCTATCCAAAAAAAACAAATTATTTATTTAAAGTCAAGTCAAACTCTAAAAGCGGTTAATTTTTTCACTAGTCCATTTACAAAATTTTTGTATTCTTTTTAAAGTGTATTTTTTTCTGTTCTGCACAAATCAAGGAACATTTAACTTCAAACTGCTGAAATGAAATTATTTTTTAACATATAAATGTAGATTTCACGTTTGGTTTTTGTAGATTATCTAATTATCGCCAATTTTTGAATCACGCTTTTTGTTTTATTTTCATCGTATAAAATAACTTTGTAAAGATATGTTCCGTTTGCAAGCAGGTCTCCGTCCCGGTCGCGTCCGTTCCAATATATTCTGTTAAAGTCATAACTTAGTTCCCGAGAGGTAAGATTCATCTCTTTGACTAATCTCCCTGCAACCGTAAAAATTTTTATTTTCAATATATCCGGAATGCGGGTTAATTTAAAAGTAAAATAAGTAAATGCAGAAAATGGGTTTGGATAATTATATACATCCAATAATTGAAGATTATTTGAAACGGTAAAACTCTTTTTTACAATAGTACTATTGGCAAAAGGAGTTGTACTGCTTTTGCCTGTAACTTTTAACGTATAACGTCCTTCTTTTAATAACGGTTTATAAAACGCAATAAATTTCGGATTATCAGAATTTATAACGTAGTTTAAATTTATTGTATTATCTGCAAAATAAACGGGCTTATTATTTAATGAAATCGAGACAGCAGATGTATCGGTAATAGGTGAGGGTGAATTACTGTTTAATTCGATTTTTATTTCGGGATTAGTGGAAACATAATCATTATCCAAAATTTGCTGATCGTTAAATGTAATTTGAATTTCCGGTTTTGTACTGTCCGCTTTAACAGAATAACTCAAAATATATTGATTGTTGTCTTCGAATAATTCTTTAATTATCCCATCTTTATCGACTTGAATTACCACTTTATGGTTTCCAATAATATTACCTGCACTGAAATTAAGATTAAATTTTCTGCCTTCATTTTGATCTATATTTACTTTTTCCTTCAACAATAATTTTTGATCGTTACTTTCGGCAATATCAACGACTTTTATTTCAACAGAATCTGCATTTTTATAACCGGCATTTACAACATCAAAATTTAAGTTTATGCTTTCACCGGGACTTAAACTGTCAGCATCAAAAGAAACCGTTTGATAATTAATACCGAGTTCGGGCAGCTTTTCGTAGTTAATCTCAAGTTTATTTATTTTCGGTGAAGCAATTCCGTTAGATGATTTTAGCTCGGCAAGTATTCTTATTTGCGGATATACCTTTGAGTCAATAACGCTTAAATCCGCTTTATTATTTACCAATTGTAAAACGGACAAAGTATCTTCTTCGCCGTTTTTTTTTATCCCAATAGGTTGATAAGTGACGGAAGTTCCAAAAGGTAATTGCTCAACGGTTTCCAAATTATTCCATGTTGATACCGGTCCTAATAAAGTGGTTTTGATGAAACCCGAATTATATCTAATATTTATTGTCGTGTCTACAATTGCTTTTCCCTTAAAAGTTTTTTTAAAGGATTCGGGTACGGAACCCGGCACCGCTCCTCTTCTGCCGATTAACGCCCAAGAATTTCTGAATCCGAGGCTGTCAATAAAAACACTTCCGAATTCTTTTATTTTATTTCTCAGTCCGGCGGTAAGATTCACACTGCCTTCATCTTTAATACCGATAAGTACCAAGTAAGAATTATCGAGTGTATCCAACAGGTTTATATAATCGTTAACCTTGGTGGGATCGGCAAAAATATCGAAATGATAATATTTTATAAAACTGTAATCATCTATCTTAAAAAGAACGACGGAGTGCCCCCTTTGTGTATTAGAAGTTACGTAATCTTGTTTGTCTTTTTGAATAACGACAGCATTACCGTCGTTAAATCCGCCCGAAATTACTTTGAAATTTACCTTAGCGGAATCCAAGTGCAGATTACCCTTGGAGAATTTAACGTTTTGAACTTCAGAATTTAAGTAACTCAAACTGTCACTGAATAAAAAGTTATTTTTATTTCCAATAACAAATGTGTTCGTGCTTCCGTATTCACCGCTTCCTTTTACTTTTGAGCGCACCCATATTCGTCCGGAATTAAAATATTGTTTCAAATTTACGTCCGTGTAAAAAGTATCAAAAGGGACGGTTATAGTTCGAGAATTACCGAAAGCCATATTATCGGATATCTTTATTTTAAAACTATTTGAAACAGGCTTATTTGAGGGATTTAAAAACCGCAGCGTTCCGTTAATCTGGTTATAATCGGCTGAAGGTAATATTGCCCTTACGGATGCGCTAACTACATCAATATTAGTGGAAACGGTATTGTCATTCTTGTTTAATTCTTCAATCTCATTATCTTTATCTAATGTTACGGTTAAGCGATGGACCCCGGATAAATTTTTAACGGGCAGATTGATTTGAAGACTGTCGGATTGTAAGGGCATATCTTTAGTAAATGTTTCTTCGTAAACAGTTGAATCGGTATATTCATCAATTACCTTTATGCTGAAATTTTTTTCTTCGACCCTGCCGAGATTTGAATAATTTATTTTAACCGGCAGGTAATCTTTAGAATCATCGACGGCAGAAGTGTTAACTAAAATATCGTTTTCAGAAATTTTAAGATTAGGTTTGGGAGGAACTTTTAAGGATACTATCGGATCACCGAAAAGAGTGTTACTTAACACAAATATTTTGTTTACGTTGTTTGCTCCGTATTGCTGTATTAGGTCGATTTTTGAAAGCGTGTGTGCCTCGGCAACATTTGTATAACCTTCATTTAATATTTTCGAGTAAAATATTTTAGGAAAAATTGTTGCTGTAGATGTAAACCCCAGGGAAGAATTTCCGTTATAATTTATTGCTCCTCCGTCAGGTCCGATAATAAATAATTCCGAGAAAGCTTTTATATC
>CAZAOG010000197.1:0-3460 GCA_964486645.1 uncultured Ignavibacteriaceae bacterium
GCTATTTTAGAATTGCAATAGATATACCAAAATTTTTATTTTCGTAATCTTTGTCTTTTTTTAAATAGGGATATTTATCAATAATATTTCTGGTAAGTGAGTTGAACGCAGTAAAGTTTTCACCAAAGATATAATCTTTAACTTTCCCTTCTTTACGTCGATATTTTAAAGATTTGTGAATAGCGTCATGCAAAGCACCGCCTACACCATTTGAACCATAACCGTGAATAATTTTAACATAATCGGCATTTGCACTAATTGCTTTATCAAGTTCTTCAATAAAAAGTTTTCTTGCTTCTTCTACTTTTGGAAAGTTTTGTTTTATGTTTATAATTTTTAACTTTGCCATAAATAAATGTAAGAATAAAAAAATATATTTAAAAGATATTCTTATAAATGTTGTTATTAAAAAATTTTGTTAAACAATTTTGCTCTTCAATTTCAGACACACTTTTTCCTTTTCATTTTAATTACAAATTTCTTACTTTATAAGTGTAAAAAATCTTGGAGGGTTGATTTATGAAAACATTTTTACTTTTCCTTTATATTTTCACATATTCTTACTTTACTTTTGCAAAAAATATCCCGTCCATTCCCCTTTCTTTTAATTTTAGTCCAATCATATTAGATTCAAGCCAAGTCAATTCACAAAAAGATATTGTTGCTAAAGATATATCAAAGCTGCCGCTTAGGGACTTTAAAAATATTATAACACTTACGCCCGGTATAATGCTAAATAACGGAAATATTTATTTAAGAGGAAGCAGAGCGGATGAAACCGGATTCTTTTTGGAAGGAATTGATACACGTGATAAACTTACGGGAGAACAAAACATTACCATTGTACCCAATTCAATAAACAAAATAAAGTTTAACACCGGAGGCTACAGTGCAAAATACGGCGGTTTTAACGGCGGTTATATTAATACCGAAATTAAAACAGGCTCTCCCAAATTAAAATTTACAGTAGAATATATAACGGATAATCTAAATTTTAAGAGCAAAAGTAAACGCTTTGACGGAAATACATTTTTGGGAGCCTACAGTTACGGTTACAACGAATTTACAGCGACCGCAAGCGGGCCATTATTCGGCAGCAAAATAAAGTTCTTTGCTTTAATTAACTCAAATTGGAAATTGGATAAAAACCCGCGCCCGTTTCCCGGAATTAATTTAGGAACAATTACCGATAATTTGTCCTCTACACCGGAGACGAATTCTATTAATCTTACTTATCCGGCGGGACCTACATTCAGAGCTTCGCAGCAGACATATACGGGAACGGCAAAGCTTACAATTGATTTAAATCCGCTTAAGATAAATGTTTTCGGTACTTACACTCATGTATCCGGAGACAGAGGCGGAGGGGGAAATATTTTACAAATTTTGGATTTAAACAGAATAGGAATTAATAGAGGATACAATGCAGCAGCATCCGTTCAACTTTCCCATCAGTTAAATCCCACAACTTTTTATCAACTAAATGCCGGTTACTCTACCACTGCAAACACTGCGATGGACCCGCTGCTTAAAGAAAATTGGATGGATTACGGAGACAGTGCAGCTAACGCTAATGCCGGTGCTGTCTGGTATAGAACAAATCGTGATATCGCTATCGGCAGATTAGGCACATATCAGCGTCCTACACCTTATAATATTTTTGGTTTTAGTTTTACCGCGCCTAATGATATTCTCGGTTCAGATTTACAAGGCGGATTTGAAAAGACAAAAAGAAGTCAATTATTCATAAAAGGCTTTATTGCGAAAAAATTAAACCAAATTCACACTTTAAGTTTTGGAGGTGAATTTAACACAAATACTTACAGAAAATTTTATGTTTTTGCCCCGGTAATAGCAAAAGAAATAGAAATTGCAAATAACCTTAAAACGGGTATAATACCAATTCCGTTAGACCTAATAATATATCGCTGGGTAAATTCCTATGGATACGATGTATTCGGAAATGAAGTAAATGATAAATTCGATCCGGCTAAGAGCTTTTTGGATAAAGGAATTTTTGCACCGAGGCGTCCGAAATTCGGCGCACTCTTTATCGAAGACAAAATAAAGTATGATAACGTTATTATGAATGTCGGGCTGAGATACGACTATATAGACGTGGACAACATTATGCCTGTCAATCCGGCTAAACCGGAAACTTTTTTGGATTTTACTAATAATTATCCTATTCCTTCGGGACTGAAAAAATCACCTTCGTTTTCTACATTGAGTCCGAGAGTAAGCATTTCCTATGCTTTACCAAACAATTATATTTTACATTCACAAGTCGGAAGATACATACAACAATCAAGACTTTCCGATATGTATAACGGTGTAAGAGCAAACATAGCAAAACTTAATTCCGACGGACTTGTTTTTCCTAAAGCCTGGTATTTGAAACCCGTAAAAACAACTCAATTTGAAATCGGGTTTACCAAATTTTTAACTGACTTTGCTTCGATTGATATTACAGCATATTATAAAAACATACAAGACTTGGTTGTATTTGCTTTTCAAAATACGGAAGCGGGTTCCTTTATGGGAGCTTATCCTTCCCTGGTTAACGGAGAATCCGCAACTTCAAAAGGAATTGATATTTCTTTTTATTTGAGAAGAACCAAAAGACTTCAGGTTAACGCTT
The DNA here is from genome assembly GCA_964486645.1 of uncultured Ignavibacteriaceae bacterium. Taxonomy (GTDB): domain Bacteria; phylum Bacteroidota; class Ignavibacteria; order Ignavibacteriales; family Ignavibacteriaceae. The sequence goes on from CAZAOG010000197.1 coordinate 2,642, forward strand.
TCCTTTCCATTCAAAGCACACTCGGTTCGGGTGCAGATGCTTATTCACAATTATTGAATAGAAATTTCAATTCCGTAAACGGAGATTTGGTGTTTCAGACACAAAATAATTTTCAATTGGATTTTAACAGAATCTTTTCGGGGAATATTGATTTTGATTATAGATTTTCGGATAAAGAAGATATTGAATTTTTATCGAATCTTGGAATAAACGCTTTATTTACATTTGCAAGCGGTCATCCTTATACTTTGAGCGAAGGTAAAGGTGATGCTAACGGAACGCTTGAAAGCGATCCGAGATTCAGAAGCCCCGTTGGGGAAATAAATTCTTCCGTTACACCCCGGGTTTATCAAGTGAACCTTAAAATAGATAAAACTTTTAAACTGTTCGATAAAATTAGAGTCAATCTTTATTTGTTTGTAATCAACCTGTTTAATAGAAAAAATATTCAAAACGTTTTTTTAAGAACAGGTTCGCCGTTTAATGACGGATATTTAAGTGACCCGGCTTTGGGAGGTACGCTGTATGCAAATCAAAGGAAGGACTATGAAAATCTGTACAAAGCCGTAAACATAGACTATTACCAAAACTATCAACGTGCTACAGGTAATTCATTATTCGGTCCGCCGATGCAAATAAGATTCGGAATAAGATTGGAATATTAAAAAACGGCAAATTTATTTCGGGGTGTTCGAAACGAGGCTGTCTCAAAAGAACTAAAAACCGTTACACCAAAGGTGCACAAGTGAAACGGTTAAAACAAATCTCGTTTTTTCCTTAAAATCTCACGATTAAAGAGACTGTGTGAAAATTAGAAAA
>CAZAOG010000198.1:0-3330 GCA_964486645.1 uncultured Ignavibacteriaceae bacterium
TTTTTTTGGGAAACATAATTGTTAAATATAAATAAAATAATTTTTCAAATCGGAACAAATAATTTTTGATATAGAAAAAAAAATATTTTTTTCAGAATGTCTATTATATTGATATGAAAGGAACAATATTTTTTTCTTTTCTTTATTTAAGAATAATCTTATATTTTATTACAATTAATAAATAATGATTTTAAGCTTTATAGATGTATCATATTTTTAATGTTTTATGATAAATGACCTCGGGCTGTAAAAAAGATTTCTTTTTTAAAAAATAATAGTTCTATTATATAAAATTTAACCGGAGGCATTATGCGTAAAGCTTTGACTTTATTTTTCACTTTATTCATTTACGTAAACATTTTCTTCTCACAAACTCAATGGACGGTGGTAAATCCGCCCCTATCCGAATATTTTAAAGACGTTCAGGTATTCGGCAATCAAGCTGCAATTGCAGTTGGTGCTAAAGGATCAATTTACAGAACTATCGACGGCGGACTTACTTGGTCGCCTCATATTTCTCCCGTAAATGATGATTTGAATGATGTCTTTTTTATTTCACCTTCAAAAGGATGGATAGTCGGGGGAACTTCCGTTCTTAGAACGGTCGACGGCGGAGTAACTTGGTTAAAAGTATATACCTTTTCAAGCACTGTGCTCGCCGTTTATTTTTTAGATGCAAATACAGGATTTGTCGCAGGTGCTTTCGGAAATATATTTAAGACAACCGACGGCGGATTAACATGGTCATCTAAAGCTTCGGGTCTTCAATTCGGTTGGTTATCGTCTATTGTATTTACCGATGCTATGCACGGATATGCAGTTGGCTCCGATGCTTCTTATGCGAGTACAACCGACGGCGGTGAAAACTGGAATCTAACTGAAGACCCTTCAGGATTCGGGAAATGGAAACAAAGTATATTTTTTATCGATAATAATGTGGGTTGGATAGTCGGTGCAGGCGAACCGGTAAAAACTACAGATGGCGGTGTTAATTGGAATACTACAAATATTACAAGTGCTGATTTTGGAAATCAAATTATGCACGAAGTTTATTTTACCGATTCGAACAACGGTATTATTGTCGGAACAGGAGGCAAAATTGCAAGAACGACTGACGGCGGCGGCAGTTGGACAATCTCCACTGTAAATTCAAATGATATTTATTATTCCGTTCGCTTTGACAACACTTCAACCGGCTGGATGGTAGGTTTCGGAGGATTAATATTGAAATCTACCGATGACGGTGCGAATTGGACGTATCAAAATAAACCTGTTACCGTTAAAAATTTGAATAAAGTTTACACTAAATTTCCAAGTGAAGCTTGGGCTGTGGGAGATAATGGAACATTGATACATTCTACTGACGCCGGAGCTACTTGGACAAGCGTCGCTCTCGGAACTAATGTTCAATTAACCGATATTACTTTTCCAACGGACGGTAATGTAGGATATGCGGTAGGGGATGGTTTTACAATATTTTATACTTCCGACGGCGGTAATAATTGGTCCTCCAGATTTACCGGAACAACACAAATATATGGTATATCTTTTATAAACGATAGTGTAGGATGGACAAGCGGTAATGTTTCCGTAGGTAGAGTATTTAAAACACAGGATGCCGGTAAGACTTGGACAGCCAATAATGCCGTTATAAACCTTAATATTGGTCCGTTAACAGATATTGCAGTCTTTGGTCAGGGTCCTACTATCGTAGCGGTAGGCTGGCCTGGTACAATTATAAAATCTACCGATGGAGGCAGCACCTTTAAAATAATTCATGATGGGCAATCTCCGCCGTTTAATTTCCCGCTGAATTCGGTCTTCTTTAAGGACACTACGGAAGGGTATGCTGTCGGCGAAAACGGAACGATACTGAAAACAACGGATGCAGGAGAGACCTGGAGCCTTCAAACTTCAGGAACAACGGAATCGTTATTTGATATTTATTTTCTTAACGACATCGACGGTTGGGCGGTTGGCAGTTCGGGCACCTCTCTTGTTACACACGATAATGGCGCTACTTGGCAAGTTGAACCCAAAATGACTAATTTTTCTCTAAATTCCGTCGCTTTTTTCAACGGAAACGAAGGTGTGCGCGTTGGTGAAAGCGGAATAATTAATAAAGGTGTGTATTCTCCTCTAATAAATCCGATTAATATAACTTTTAAAGTTAATATGAATAGAGCTAAGGACGCCAGAAATAATTTACCTATTACCAATTTAATATTTGTGGGAATGAGAGGTAATTCGTCCTTTTTGGGGAATTGGCTCGACGGTGGAAATTGGACTACCGACGATACTGTCGGCGGTACTTACATGAAAATATTATATAACGATGGAACACACGGTGATGAAGTTGCCGGTGATAGTATTTGGACTTTAGAAATGACCATACCGACTAATTTCGTCGGTTCGGCTTATAATGGAAACCAAAATTTATCGTATGAATACAAATTCGGAGCTTGGTATGTCGGAGCGGATACTGTTAACGGCGGTGCTGCCCCAATGGATAACGAAATGCTTCAAGGAATACATCATACTATTTCCATACAATCCGGTGCGACTATAACGCAAAATCATATTTTTGGTGTAAGGGATGTGGTAACTGATGTTAAAACTATAAACAGTACAATTCCCAAGAATTATTCATTAACCCAAAATTATCCGAATCCGTTTAATCCGACAACATTAATTAATTACAGCATACCTTCCCCCGGTTTAGTAACTCTTAAAATATTCGATGTTCTCGGAAAAGTTGTAAAAACCCTTGTAAATTCTGAACAAGCGGCAGGTAATTATAAAGTCACGTTCAACGCTTCAAATTTATCCTCAGGAGTTTATTTTTACAGAATTGAAGCAAACAGATTTGTATCGACTAAAAAGATGTTGCTTTTAAAGTAAGAATGAATAAAAAAGAAATGCTAAAATTTCCGGTGTTTTATATAACATCCGGTTCCCTTAACGGAAAAACATCGGGAATTTCAGCATCTATTCTACATTAGCTTCATTTGTTTGACTAATTTTTATTGTAAAAATATCTTACATTTCCGTAATATTCAGCTATAAAAAAATAACATCAGTTTTAGCATAATTTTGTCGTATAAATCGTACATTTATATAACTATTTTCTATTGTAAAAAAGATTCCCGAAATCTTTGCCATTATTACATTTACAGAAAGGATAAAAAAGATTTCGGGAATCAATTGACCGCTTTAAAGCTTTGGCAAATTCAGAAAGTGAATTTTAAAATAAATTTGCATTTCAATTTATTTTATTTATAGTTTAACACAAATAAAATTTGTTCTGTTTCTTTGGGGTCGGAGGGAATG
>CAZAOG010000199.1:0-3133 GCA_964486645.1 uncultured Ignavibacteriaceae bacterium
TACAGAATAATTGCCGGTGATTTTGTAGAAACAAAAAAAATGATATTATTAAAATAGCATTTGGTAAATAGAGCAAAATTGTCCGTATTATATAAGCAGACAAACAATTAATTAAAGGTACTTTATTAGATATTAATTTTTACTAAATATTGAACATCATAAAGTAATGGGGATTTAATGATAAGACCAAAGCGATTATATAGTTTTGTCTGATCTATTTCCCTCTTATTGATGAATAACCACTTTCATTGTTGTAATAATTACAACGGCCTTACCATTCCTTTATATCCCCCAAAACCGTAACTGTTTATAGATAGAATTACTAAAATTTATCTATTCGCGTATTTCTAAATCTATGGAGTAATAATGAAATTTCGTTTCAATATATTTTATATGATTCTTACTTTCTTGTTTTTATCATCAATGAATTTGACACAAACTTTTGCTCAAATAAATATAAAAGACAATAAATTATATCAGGATGAAATTACTTCGGTAGAAAGTAAATTAGAACGACAACTTGCCGAAAATAAGATAACGATTGACCAATGGGCAAGAAACATAGTTTATAGCATTTTTGAACCAGGTAAACTTCCGTTAGAGTATCAAAATTTAGAAAGAAACGGTTTGCAGACTTGGATATTAAATGAGATATTTAATAACTGGTCAAAATTAAGCGTATCAACAAAATTAGAACTTCAGAAATACGGGTTTAACAACAACGGTGCATTAGTCCCTGCTTCTAAACTGGATTCAACAAGAGAATCCGCTCATTTCAAATTTTGGTATACTGTTGCATCAGGTGACACAAGCGCTATTTCAACTACTGATGCGGATTCTAACGGTACACCCGATTATATAGATACTATGATGACGGTTTTCGAGCACGTTTGGACGACGGAAATAGATTCATTTGGTTTTACTGCTCCGCCTCCGGCAGCTAAATGGGGAGGAGTTAACAAAAAATATGTAGTTCTAATCTATAAAATCAGTGCCAATACTTTTGGTCTTACGTTTCCGGATTCATTGTACAAAGACAATCCTAACTCTGCCGTAACAGAAAAAAAAGCTTCCGGCAGCTATATTGCCATGCATAATAATTACAGCCAATTTCCTCAACACACTCAATTAGAAAATATTCAAGTAACGGCTGCACACGAGTTTTTTCACTCGATCCAAATGGGCTATGATGTGTCTTCAAAAAGTTGGTTGGAAGAAGCAACAGCAACCTGGATGGAAGACGAAGTTTATGACAATATAAATGACAACTATTCATATTTAACTGATTGGTTTGATCAGCCTTGGTATGCGTTAGATGCAACAAATGCAGAAAAAAATAATCATTGGTACGGAAGCTGGATATTTTTCAGATATATTTCCGAACATATAGGGGGAAGAAATACAATAAAAGAGATATGGGAAAAAACACTTAATTATAATAATGATTCTACCGACTACAGTTTTAATGCAATAAACGATGCTTTAACACTACACGGAACGAATTTTAAAAATGTGTTCGAAGATTTTCTCGTTACAAATTATGTAAAAACAATTTCACCATATAATTACGAAGAGGGGGCTAATTACCCTGAAATTTATCTTGAAAGCAGATTGTTTGGCAATGTATGGTATCAAGCTACGGTATATAGACACGGAGCCGCCTATTTTCATATTTCACCCAATCTGTTGCCTGTTGGAAACGATCAAATTGCATTTACACTTACCCCTATTGATACTAACGCAAATTTTGAAGCTGTTGTAGTTACAAGAAAAGGTAATGTTGTATCAAAAAATGTATTTAGTTCCGGTTTTACGCTAAATAATACTAAAGACCTTGATGATATTGTTGCAATAGTAACGGATTTAAGTACTTTTGCAGATGTTGGTATTCAAAGATTAAAATATAAGTTGAATGTTGCATATAATTCATTAATGTATAAAATAGTAAAAGGACACAAGGTTAATGTAAGAAAATTGACTAACGATAATTTTGCAATTTTAACCGACAATTTTAACAAAAACAGCCAAGCTTATGTAGATTATTTTATAAGATTCCGGCCATTGCAAACTTTTTCATTAGACAATACCAGTTATAATGTTAATTTATTTTTAACTAATACTAACATACCGGTAATGGAATGGATAGGAACGGGTATTTATAGTACGCGTTCTCCTTTTTATTCTAAAAACGGAGTACTTACAAAGATTAATTTACCAAATACTTCTTCCGAATTACATTTATTAGGAGCGGATGATAATTATGCTTGGTTTGCCGGGGATTCTTTATGGGTGTATAATATGAATGACAACAGCACTGAGAATTTAGGCTTTGTGGGTTATGACGGGAATTGGTCATATTTAGATAAAAAATTAATTACTGCCGGTTCATCGGCAGCATGGATAACTCAATCGGGAGAAATTTATACACTTGGATTTTTTTCACCTTATCAAATTGCTAAGAATTTTAATCGTGATGGAAATTGGGATTTTAATGGTAATGTTTTGGTATGGACTGATAAGGACAGTTTGAATAATTATAGAATTAAAGCCTATAGTTTAAACACCGACAATTACTTCACTATTGACAGCAGCGGTAGTAGAGGAAGAGTAGTGGTAACCGGAGGAAATTTTAACGATAATGATGTTAAAATAGCATTTAGTGACAATACACAGTATCCTCCCAAATATTATTACACTACAGGTTTGCCTGTTGCTTCAAAAAAAGAATTAAATTTTTCTGAATACGGTTACCTTTTAATTAATAGTTCCGGTGTCGGACTTGAAACAATGCAAACTAACCAAACACCTAAATTTTATTTCCATAGTTTTAGTTCCGACAATGATTACACTACTTATTTACCTGACTATCAAACAGCAGATCCGGTTACGTCAAATGGCAGTTATGTTAAAATGCTTGACAGTACATTCTATTTTGACGCCATAAATTTAACCGACACGGATAATACGGTGTATATATACAGTCTCAAAATGGGTGATATGGTTACAGGTATTTCTTCCGACAAAATTAATATACCCAAAGAATTTAGTTTATCTCAAAACTATCCAAACCCGTTCAACCCGATGACTACAATAGAATTTTATGTACCAAAACAATCTCACGTTAAATTGGAAT
>CAZAOG010000200.1:0-3117 GCA_964486645.1 uncultured Ignavibacteriaceae bacterium
TGCACCATATCGGCTGCAAGTTTCCCGCTCAATACCGCGCCTTCTAATGTGGCGGGTAAGCCTGTGTCCGTCCAATCCCCCGCTAAAAACAAATTATTAATATTTGTTTTTAATCCCGGTCTTTTAGAAAGTACTTCCGGTACAGGGATAAACGTTGCTCTTTTTTCTTTTATAATTTTGTAGTGTAAAATATTATCTTTCGAAATGTTTGTGTACTTTTTTAGTTCAACAACGCACATCTCATAAATTTCGGTTTTGTCTTTTTCAACCAAATAATTGGCATTGCTGATAACCAAAGTTAAATGATCGTCATTATTAAAAATCCAGTGAATGGGAGAGTCTACCAATCCGTAGAATTTTTCAGTAAGAGTATTTTCCTTTATCCAAATATGGATTGAGACGATGCAGGAATTTTCAAATTTAATTTTTTCCAATTGAGTATTTGAATAAAATTTCAGAAGTGCGGAATAAGGAACGGCGGAGATGACATAATCGAAATCTTCGACAGTTCTTTTGGTTGTTATAATTTTTTTTACAGTTTTATCTTCAATTATTATTTCCGTAACATTTTCGGAAAAGTATAACCGGGCATTATTTTTCGACAAATATTCTTCTGCCGGATTGCAGTATGTTTCGCTCAGTCCATATTTCGGAACAAGCATTGCCGCGGAAAAATTTCCCCTGAAGAAAATCTTTTTTAGTATTGAAGCAAACAATTGCGCCGAAGCTTTTTTTATGCTTGCATTAAGAGTCCCGACGCAAACAATCTCCCAGAATGATTTTATTAAATTGCTGCTTTGATTTTTCCTCAGAAGCCATTCCTCTACGGTAATATCTTTCAAATTGCTCTTATTGGTGAAAGCAAGTTTAACAAAGAAAATTATTAAAGAAAATTTATCTTCGGATTTTAGCAGGTTGTAGTTGAGCAGTCCCAGCAGCAGATTAAGAGGATAAAATAATTTTGTTGCCTCAAGCATAAAAAGTTCGGATTGGTTATTAAGAAAAGGAACGGAAAGTTTTTGTTGATATATAAGATTATCTTCAGCGTTTATTAATCTTAAAAATTTTAACGTCTCTTTATAACAACCCATTAAAATGTGCTGCCCGTTATCGATAACGGAGCCCGTTTTTTCATCTTTGAAAGAATATGCTCTTCCGCCTAATTTATTTGAAGATTCAATTACTTCAACATTGAAGCCTGCTTTGGAAAGGTAAACTGCGGATGTTAGTCCCGCAATGCCGCCCCCGATTACGACACATTTTTTCATGAGAAAACTAAACTATACTTTGCCCAAGCCCCAAGCGATATGCCGATTTTTTCAAAGAGGGAAACCGAGATATCTTTTTCGTATACATTATAATCGGTACCAACAATGTTATTCAGCATTCTTCCGTAAATGTGCTGCATTGCCCTTGCGGCAAAAAGCCCGGGTTTATCGTCGAGTAAAAGAACTTGATTGGCTTTGTCAAAATATTCTTTTGCCCTTTTGGTTTCATATTCCATTAGATTTTTAAAATTTGAATTATAAGTGTTCTGAAGCAGGGCTTTTTCCGGATAATTGAAAAGGGCCAAATCTTCCTGAGGCAAATAAATCCTTCCTTCTTCCGCATCTTTTTTAATATCCCGTAAAATATTGGTAAGCTGGAAAGCAATCCCGAGATTCACGGCATATTCTTTGGTTGATTTGTGTTTGTATCCGAATATTTCTATGCACATCAGTCCAACTGTTGATGCAACTCTGTAGCAGTAAAGCGAAAGGTCGTCAAAAGTTAAATATCTGTTTTTTTGTAAATCCATTTCCATCCCTCTAATCAGTTCAAAGAACGGGTCGAGAGGAATGTTAAATTGGGAAATGGTTGTTCCGAGTTTGTTAAGTAAGGAATATTCCGAATGCCCGCGGAAAGCCTTTTCAAATTCAATTCTCCATTTGCGGAGTTTTTCATATTTCAGGTCTACGGTTGCATTGTTGTCGTCTACAATATCATCCGTTTTACGGCAGAATGCATAAACCGTGTTCATTGCATCGCGCTTTTCTTGAGGGAGCAATTTAAATGCATAATAAAAACTGCTCTTGCTTTTCTTTGCTATTTGTTTTGCCGTGTTTATCATTTTATTAATAAAGACTTACACAATAAATTTAATAAATTCAACTTTGATAAAGTAGGTCTTCCGCCAAATATTTTGTAATCGGATTTTTTAATTTTATCCAATATTTTCTTACCTCCAAGTATTGTCCAAATAATCTCAAACTTCAGTCTTCCTTTTAAAAAAGGAAGAAGTTTTTTACCTTCTTCAAACATTTCTTCTATTCTTACTATCGTAAACTGCAGCAGTTTCCTTAAATTATCACTATTTTCATTTAGTTGAAATACTTTTTCCTCTACCCTAAATTTTTCCATTTCGTCTGCCGGTAAATAAATTCTGCCTTTTTTGTAATCAATTTCAATATCCTGAACGAAATTTGTCAGCTGCAGAGCCGTACAAATTTTATCCGAATATTTCTTCGCTTCGTCACTCCGGATATTATTTAATTCCAGTATGAGCCTGCCTACAGGATTTGCGGAATTTTTACAATATGCTAAAACCTCATCAAATTTGCCATATCTTTTTTTAGTTACATCTTGTTTAAAAGCATTTAATAAATTAAGGAAATTCTCTTTTGAAAGCTTATTTTCTTTGATGGTATTACCAAGCGCAGCTTCAAAATCATTTTTATAGTTACCTTGGGTAATAGACTTTATTGTTTCGGATAATTCTTCTAATTTTTTTATTCTTTCTTCGTCGGTTGTATTCCCTTCATCCGCAATGTCATCGGCAGTGCGCGCAAACCAGTAAATAATTGCAATGTGTTTTCTTTGTTTTTTCGGTATTAAAATAGAAACCACGGGAAAATTTTCATAGTGAGATTGGGCAAGGGTCAGTGCCGATTTATATGCTTTTTCCATTGCAAACATGTTTTTTCAGGTGTTTAACAATTACAAAAATGGAACTATGTTTTTTGTACCCGGAACAGGATTCGAACCTGCACTGACTTGCGCCAACTAGACCCTGAATCTAGCGTGTCTACCAATTTCACCATCCGGGCTTTTCTATTTTATTATATCTCTTAATTCTTT
>CAZAOG010000201.1:0-3105 GCA_964486645.1 uncultured Ignavibacteriaceae bacterium
GTAAAAAATATTTTGGTTGTCGGAAAAAACAATCAAATAGGAGATATGATTTGTTCGCTTCCATTATATGCCGCACTTAAGAAAAAATATAACGAAGCTCACATTACACTCGTCGCCGCAAAGACAAACTACCCGATACCGATAAAAAAAATAAACCCCTACATCGATAATGTTCTTACTTTAGACAGGGAAACCATAAGTTCCTCCATTAATTTTATAAAGGAGCTTAGAAAAACAAAATACCAAATCGGACTTGTGCCCTCTACCATTGCTCTTTCTACAACCTCTCATATTATTGATTTTTTATCGGGTGCAAAAATAAGGGTTGGGGTTAAAAGCATCGACGGAAAAAAAAACAAAAACTCATACCTGCTTAATGTTAAAAACGATTTCAATTGGAACGAATTGAAAAAACACCAAAGGGACAGAAATTTAGATATCGCGGGACAAATCGGTTGCAGACTGACAAACGAGGAATTAAAGAATGTAAAACTAAAAACCACACAAGAAGATCTTGCTTTCGCTGATTCCTTTATAAATAAGAACTTCCCAGATAAAACAAAGCTTTTAATCGGTATTCATCCGGGCGCCGGTAAGAAAAAAAACATTTGGGATACGGACAATTTTATTTCGGTAATTAAAAAGTTAAACGAGATTTATAATCCGAATTTTTTAATCACCGCAGGATATACCGATGAAGACATAGTAAAATATATAACCGGTTTGTTAAATAAAGAAAACATACATTTTGGTGTTGCCGAAAATTTTGAAGTAACCAAACTTTGTGCGGTGCTTAAACAAACAAATTTCTATGTCACTAACGACACGGGTCCTATGCACATTGCCGATTCCTCCGGCACAAAGGTTCTGGCTTTATTTGGTCCGACGAAAAGTTACGAGTGGGGACCAACCGGAGATAACTGTCTTTCTATTCAATCACCCACACACGATATAAACAAAATTACGGTTAAAGAAGTGCTTCAAAAATCTATTGAACTGTTAAACAAGGAATAATTTATTATGGATTTAGAATTAATAAGGGAATACTGTCTCTCTAAAAAGGGTGTTGATGAGTCACTTCCCTTTGATGATGACTCGCCGGTTTACAAAGTAATGGGAAAAATATTTTTGATATCAAATCTTACCCCGCCTTATTTTATTAACGTAAAATGCGACCCTGAAAAAGCAGTGGAATTAAGAGAAAGATATGATGCCGTAAAGCCGGGTTACCATATGAATAAACAGCATTGGAATTCGGTTTATCTTGATAACTCCATTGAAGATAAATTTATTTACGAATGGATAGATGACTCTTATTTCCTTGCTGCTGAAAAATTAAATAAACCCGATAAAGAAAAACTCAAAAAATTATAAATATGTGGATAATTATTCGTGTCTTCATTCTTTTAATTCTGCTTGCCGGCATTGAGGTTTATTTTATTAAAAAATTTAACTTGTTATTAAATTTTGTTTTTAAAAAGTCCTCGAAAAAGAAATTAAAAACATTTAACAGAATTTTTTTATTAGTTTTTAATCTTTATCCTCTTTACTTGCTTTCGCTGTTTTCTTATTCGGCTTTATCGGGTAATAACAAGTTTGTCTTTCCCGAAAGTTTTTTAATCGATGTCTTTTTAATCTTCCCGTTTTGGATTTTATTGTTGATGGCTGTTCAATCCATCCTGCTTTTTGTTTTGGTTGATTTGCTCTATTTAATTCTAAAATTTTTAAACAAAAATATTAAGGAACGAATAAAAAAATATTCGTCTGTTATAACTTTATTAATAATTGTTTTCTTTTCCATTTATGTCCCGTTAAGAATTTTATACGATTACAAAACCATAGAAGTAAGTAATTATGTTTTTATAAAAAAAGATTTACCGGATAACCTGAACGGTTTTAAGATTGTCTTTATTTCGGACATGCAGGCTGACCGTTACACAAACGAAAACAAGCTCGGAAAATTTATTTCTCTCGTAAACAAACAAAACCCCGATCTTGTTTTAATCGGCGGTGATTTTATTACCACAACACCGAAGTATATAAATAAAGCCGCTGTTTTTGCGGGACGGATAAAATCGAAATACGGTGTTTATTCAAGCGTGGGTGATCACGATAATTGGGCTTACAGATGGGACACAAAAAGGAGTCTGCGGGAAATTGAAGATGCGCTGAAAAAGAAAAACATAAAAATGATTGACAACGATAATATCACCGTTAGGGTTGATTCATCAAGTTTAAGAATTACCTTTGTTACAAACACTTACGTTCAAAGAATTTCTCAATCCGTGCTGGACGGCGTTGTGGATAAGACGAATAATTACGGCTTAAAGATATTTTTAACTCATCAGCCGAGACAATTTTTAATTGATAAAGCAAAAAAATATAACTATGATCTTTATCTTGCGGGACACACCCACGGAGGACAGATAATGTTTTTGTTTCCATTTAAAAATTTATCTCCCACTTTATTTGAAACAAAATACGTCCGCGGAATTTTTAAATTCGGTAATTTAGCCGCAATCGTTACTCGCGGTTTGGGTGTGTCAATTGCGCCGGTGCGTTATAACTCTACACCGGAAATAACAGTAATTACGTTATTAAAATAACCGTAGAGACGACCCGCCGGGTCGTCTCCCCGGAAAAACATGATAACCTACGTGCTTACAAGGAGACGAGTCGGCGACTCGTCTCTACGAATTTTGTTTTTATTTATTTAAATTTACACCATCTCTTCACATTTTTTTAGATGAAAGGGCTCTATAAAAATAAATACAGAATTAAATCAGCAAGATTAAAATCTTGGGATTATACCACGCCTTGGTGGTATTATGTTACAATATGTACTAAAAACAAAAAATGTTGGTTTGGTAATGTAAAAAACGGGAAAATGCATTTAAATGATTTGGGAAAAATAGTAAATGAAGAATGGTTAAACACTAAAAAAATAAGAGCAAACGTTGACCTGGATTTTTTTGTGATTATGCCAAATCATTTACACGGTATTATAATAATTAATTCCGTAGAGACGACCCGCCGGGTCGTCTCTACGGAAAAACATGATAACCTACATGCTAACAAGGAGACGAGTCAGCGACTCGTCTCTAC
>CAZAOG010000202.1:0-3039 GCA_964486645.1 uncultured Ignavibacteriaceae bacterium
AAAAATATAAAATTTGAGAAAATTTAAACACAAAGTGTCGGGGTTAATAAAAGTTACCGAATAATTAGGGCGGTAATCGTAAAAGTTTTTCTGTGGATTGAAAATAAAGTTAATTTTAAATTCCCTCTTAAGAGGAATAGATTTTTTGAGGCTAAACGATGTTCGGATTAATATTTCTTCTTTCCGTTGGAGATAAAATAGGTTTTTTTATATTTTGCAAGGTCTTTTATCTTGGTACATGAGTTAATTTTACCGTAAATTTACATTCTAATTTTTTTGGTTTAGTATAAAAACAGGTTCAATTGTTAGAGACACAATTAATTGCAAAAGATGAAAATTCAAAAGCCAGGGTTTGTAATTTACATACGGCACACGGAGTAATTGAAACACCTATTTTTATGCCCGTTGGAACGTTGGGTACGGTAAAAGCGGTTAATCAAAATCTGTTAGAGCACGAAATAAAAGCTCAGATTGTTCTTTCAAATACTTATCATCTATTCTTGCGTCCGGGAATGGAAGTAATCGAACAAGCAGGCGGTCTGCATAAATTTATGAATTGGAATAAACCGATTCTGACCGACAGCGGAGGTTATCAGGTTTTCAGTTTAAGTGATTTTAGAAAAATCAAACCTGACGGAGTTGAATTTCGTTCTCATTTGGACGGAACAAAATATTTTTTTACTCCCGAAAGAGTAATTGATATTGAGAGAAGCATCGGTTCCGATATAATGATGGTGCTTGACGAATGCACGCCTTATCCCTGCGAATATGATTATGCAAAAAAGTCACAGGAATTAACTTCAAACTGGGCGGTAATGAATAAAAAAGCTTTTGATAATTCAAAGCCGAAATACGGGTTTGATCAGTATCTGTTCGGGATAATTCAGGGCAGCGTTTACAAAGATTTACGCGAGAGATCGGCAAAGGATATTGTTAATTTAAACTTTGACGGTTATGCAATAGGCGGGTTGGCAGTCGGCGAACCTATGGAAAAAATGTATGAGATGGTGGATTTTACTACCGATTTTATGCCGGAGGACAAACCGAGATACTTAATGGGAGTAGGAAGACCTGAAAATATTCTGGAAGCGATCGAAAGAGGAATTGATATGTTCGATTGTGTGATGCCCACAAGAAACGGAAGAAATGCTTATTTGTTCACTTCCGGCGGAACTCTTTCTATGCGTAACGCAGTATATAAAAATGATTTTAATAAAATTGACGAAAATTGCGATTGTTATACCTGCACGAATCACACAAGGGCTTATTTAAGGCATTTATTTATTTCAAAAGAAATATTGGCGTTGGAACTTGCATCAATTCACAATCTTTATTTCTATTTGAATTTAGTCAGAACGGCAAGAAAGAAAATTTTAAACGGCGAATTTAAAACTTGGAAAAAAGAAATAATTAATAAAATATCAATCAATGAATTAAACAATACGGAGGAATAAATTGGAACTTTTATTAGCAGTAGCTCCCCAAGGAGGTAACGGAGGCAGCGGAAGTCTTATGAGCACAATCATAATGTTCGGTGCTATTTTTGTCATCTTTTATTTTATGATCATCAGACCTCAGCAAAAGAAATCCAAAGAAAGACAAAAAATGCTTGATGCAATTGCCAAAGGCAATAAAGTTGTAACAAGCGGCGGAATACACGGCGTGATTGAAGGACTGGATGATAAAACAGTTTTGCTTGACGTCGGCAACAAAGTAAAAATGAAATTCGAACGCAGCGCAATTTCGCAAATATTAAAATAATTTGAACTGAAATTTATGTTTTAGTGTTGTCCATTATAATCGGACTGCACACATAAATTATTTTTAAACTAAAAAGGTGGAGCTATGTTTTGTACCGTTGAAGAGGCTATTGAAGAGATAAAGCAAGGTAAAATTATTATTGTTGTTGACGATGAGGACAGAGAAAACGAAGGCGATTTTATTTGTGCTGCAGAATACGTGACCCCCGATGTTATAAATTTTATGATAACACACGGACGGGGATTAGTGTGCGTTGCAGTTAACGGAAAGCGATTGGATGAATTAGGTTTGCCGATGATGGTAGACAAAAACAACGCCCTGCACGGTACACCCTTCACGGTTTCGGTTGATGCGGTTGAAGGAGCAACTACGGGAATTTCGGCCGCAGACAGAGCAATGACCATAAAAAAAATAATTGATGCGAAATCTAAACCGTCGGATTTTGCAAGACCCGGTCATATCTTCCCGCTCAGAGCTTTTGATGAAGGAGTTCTGCGCCGTGCCGGTCATACCGAAGCAGCGGTTGACCTCTGCAAGCTTGCCAATATGAAACCTTCTGGGGTTTTGTGCGAGATTCTTAAAGAAAACGGCGAAATGGCAAGGGTACCGCAGTTAAAACAAATTGCCGAAAAATTCGGACTGAAAATTCTAACGGTACGGGACCTGATACACTACAGAATTCAAAGAGAAAGATTGATTGACAAAATTACCGATATACATCTTCCGACCGAACATGGGGATTTTCGTCTCCATCTATACCAAAGCCTGCTGGACGGTAAAAAACAAATTGCTATTGTAAAAGGTATATTAAATTCGGATGAACCGATATTAGTGCGGATGCATTCCGAATGTTTAACCGGTGATGTTTTTCATTCCTTACGTTGTGATTGTAACGCACAGCTCAATCATGCAATGGATCTCGTTAACAAGAACGGTTCGGGTGTAGTGGTTTACATGCGTCAAGAGGGAAGAGGTATAGGGTTAAAAAATAAAATTCTTGCTTACAAATTACAGGAAGAAGGCAAAGATACGGTCGAAGCTAATTTGGCTTTGGGATTCAAACCTGATTTGCGAGATTATGGAATAGGCGCTCAAATTTTATTAGACCTTGGAGTAAAGAAAATAAAACTGCTGACAAATAATCCGAAAAAAATTATCGGACTTGAAGGTTACGGATTGGAAATAGTTGAAAGAGTCCCGATAGAAATACAACCGAACGAAAACAACAAAAATTATCTTAAAACTAAAAAAGAAAAATTAGGACATCTGCTCCATTAA
>CAZAOG010000203.1:0-3019 GCA_964486645.1 uncultured Ignavibacteriaceae bacterium
ATTTAATGCCGTATTAATCTTCCCATCCTTAATAATTGCAAAGGACAATCAGGTTCGGATAAGAAAAAGGTATTTAGAGTAAATTAATTTTCCTTAAGAAACAAAAAGTCCGGTCTGCATTTTGCTTAAATGTCTGGAGCTTATCGGCCGTTCTTTCAAATTGAACAGCTTGATATTTTTTCTTACACTTTCCTCGAGCGAGCTTGTAAGGATTCTTAATTTCCGGTAGTGTTCGGGTAAAACACCTAAAAACAACATAACTTTTTTATTTGTGTATTTGGTTTTTCTCGTTGCAAGAAAATTTATCATTTCCAACAAGTCGGTATTGTTTATATCATCATTATTTAAAGTTTTGCCGATTGCAAAATTTTTATTGTACCTGCCTATAATATCTACGGAGTATTTACCGACATTTTTCGGCTCGGGTAAATACGTGCCTAATTTTCTGCTTACGGTTAAGTATCCCAATTTCCAAAATTCTTCTACCAAAAGGTCTATCTGTTTTCTTTTAATTTCTTCATTCATAATTTTTACCTCATCATTTTAACTTACCAAGGACACCATGGGAATAATCGGTGAAAATTTTTTATTGCTTAAAATTTTTATGTTCGCCATATATTTAAATTCAAATTTTTCTATTACTTGAGAGTTTGTTAGTCTTCCGTACAAAACTTTTCGTCCGTATTTATTTTTGGATATATAATACGGATGAATGTTAACGGTTCTTAAATTATAAATAAATTTTACCTCATTCCTTGTATTAATAGCTTTGGTAAACAAACCCGATTTAGTCCTTTCATATTTCTTTAATTCAACCATCTTAGAACTCCTTTAACTTTTCCAATAATACTAAATTCCTGCCCTGAATTTACCTTAATGGGTTCATAATTTTTATTTGCAGGTATTAAACTAATATTATTATCGTTTTTTATGAAAGTTTTTACAGTTACTTCTCCGTCAAGCATCGCTACTATTATATCGGAGTTGTCGGCTGTCTGCTGAGGAGAAATTAAAAGCAGATCGTTTTCAAAAATACCTGCTTCTATCATGCTGTCACCTTTTACTTTTAAAGCGAAACAATTATCTTGATTCCTTTTTAAAAACGAAGAATCAATTACTACGGTTCCTTCCAAATTTTCATAGGAAGTAATCGGAACTCCTGCAGCAACGCGCCCGACTATAGGAATCTCTTTCGAATTATTCGAAGAATATTTCGAGTTATATAAATTTTGATTGTTTATTACCGATATTCCCCTACTTGCATTACTTTCAACGTTCAGGTATCCTTTTTTTACAAGAGCATCAATATGTCTTTTTACTCCAAAGGTTGAAGCAATATCAAAATTTTTTCCGATTTCTCTTAATGTAGGGGGATAATCGTTCAGTTCTTTGAATTTTAGTATAAAATCCAATATTGCCCGTTGTCTTTCGGTAAGTTCTTTTTTCATAATAGTGCTCATTTGTTTACTATAAATATAGTGAACAAATGAGCACTTGTCAAGTTTTAAAAAAAACTTGTGAACGATTTAAAATAAAAAAAGACGCCCGATAAAGCGTCTTTTTTTGAGTGCCCATAAATAAAATTATATTTATACTTCTACTTCTTCATTATGAACTTGAACGACCCAGTTATATTTATCTTTAATTTTTAATGTATGGAGTGAACTTAGTTCATCAAACAATTCTTGTGCAAGTTTACTTGGCTCACCGTTATTCAATGTCATTTCGGTTCCTTTATAGGTCAGCCATCCAACAGGCGAGATAACGGCTGCCGTTCCGGTACCAAACAGACTTACCAATGATCCGTTATTGTATGCATCAACTACTTCATCAATAGTTATCAATCTTTCCGTAATGTTTAGTCCTTTGTCTTTTAATATTTGTATAACGGATCTTCTGGTTACGCCGGGTAAAATGCTTCCGGTTAATTTTGGGGTAGCAATTTCATCTTTAAATTCTACAAAGATATTCATCGTGCCTACTTCTTCAATGTATTTCTGTTCAATTCCGTCCAACCATAAAACTTGTGTAAATCCTTTTTCCTTTGCTTCTTTAGCGGCAAGAAGACTAGCCGCATAATTTGCCGGTGTTTTACACTCGCCCAATCCTTTTTTTACTGCTCTTACATAATCATCCTGAACAAGAATTTTTACGGGTTTGAATCCTTCGGGATAATAAGCGCCGACCGGAGAAAGTAATATGAATAATTTATAATTATTCGAAGGTTTTACTCCCAAAGAAGGATCCATACCAAAAATAACGGGACGAATATACAAAGACTCTCCGGGGTTGGTGGGAATCCAATCGCTTTCGATCGAAATTAATTCGGTCAAAGCCTGTAATAAAAATTCTTCGTCAACCTGTGGAATGCAGATTCTTTTAGCGGAATTATTTAATCTTTTAATGTGTGCTTGAGGTCTGAAAATAGTTACTACGTCATTATCTGTTTTAAAAGCTTTTAAACCTTCAAATATAGCCTGACCGTAATGAATAAACATTGAGCCCGGATGAACGGACAAGTTCTCAACAGGTCTGATTATAGGATTGTGCCAGCCCTTTTGGGGTGTATAATCCATTTCAAAAAAATGATCCGTAAATAATTTTCCGAAACCTAAATCTGCAGGCAATTGTATTTTATTATCCCTTTTTTTTATATCATATTGAAGTTTTTCCATCGCTGCCTCTTCTTATAATAGTTGAAGTATATGAAAAGCAAATTTAAACATTTTTTCCATTTGATATAGAAAAAAATGTGCCCGGTGGAGGGCTACCGGGCATCCGAAAGATCCATTAAGGGGGGGTAGTTCTTAATGAATCCCAGCAATTGCAACTTAATATTTACATGGCATATAGTCAATGCCTAAGTAAAAAAAAAAATAATTTTTTTTTTAGGAATTTATCACTACTGTCCAAAATAAATAAAGAGTATTGGAAAATAAGTTAAACTAAACGGATTTTACCAAAAAAAAACATCACATAACCCAACATCTTATAATTCAACTGCTGTCGCAGTTGTGTT
>CAZAOG010000204.1:0-2945 GCA_964486645.1 uncultured Ignavibacteriaceae bacterium
TTGGTTTTCCCCAATCTGCATTCTGTGTTTTTGCCATTAACTGAAGATTATAAATTCCTTTTTTAAGAGAAGTAAAATCCAGGAAGTCATGATTTGTTTCTGACCATATGCCATTTAAATTATATTTATAACTTACAGATCTCGGTGAAGAAAAATTCAAAGCTTTAAAATCTATATATACATTGTTCTGATTCGGCTCAAATACCAAATTATTTGAATTTGTATAAACAGAATCACCGACCTTTATGCTCAATATTTTTACTTCGGGGGAAGATGGATTATAGCTGTCAAATAAATTTATATCGAGGAATGAAATCCCGTTGCTTGTACCCACATACATTATTTCTTTTTCTTCATCAGAATAAAGAGATAAAACTTCATTTGATGGTAGTCCGGTTTGCTTGCTTAAATATTTTATTGAATTGCCATCGTATATATATAGTCCCTTCATGTTTGCTATCCAGATCCTGTTTTGGTCATCTGAAACAATGTCGTTCGATAAAGTTAGATCGTGTCCAAGTAAGTTTTTGTAACTGACTAAAGAATTATCTATAAGATTGTATTTCGCAATCCCATTTGTTCCGGCAAACCAGATATTGTTTTGGTTGTCTTGATAAATTGAAACAATTTTTGAGCTTAAAACCGGATCATCAGGAAAGAAAGATCTCCGCCAACCGGTAGTATCTTTTTTATCGGATATGTTGGAAATCTTACATATTCCCAAAGTTGTAGCAATCCAGATGTCCCTTTTTGAATCTTCAAATATTTTGTAGATATGATTAAGGTTATCTGATTTTCCAAAAACATGGTAACGGGCATAATTTCGACCAAATGGAGTAAACTCCTTAGCAACGTATAGCCAATTACTGTTTGTTCCGAACAGATAGAGTCCACTGCTTGTTTTACTAAATGAAGTTCGTTGGAATAGGTGCAGTTTTATTCCTTTATAAGAAATATTTATTGTTTTACTTTCGCCGGTGGTAGCACTAATATAGAATTCATTTTTATACTCTTTTATCCCGTAAATATATTCGCCTATCGGATTTATTGAATTGCTTGAAAGGTAAATGAATTTCCCATTGTCAAAAACAAAAACGCCATTAAAAGTTCCTACTATTAGTTTACCGGATTTTTCTTTAACAATTGAATAAACAATATTATTATTCAATCCATCAGTTTCATTGTAATTTTTTAGATAAAGATTATTTAAACTATAAACTCCTTTGCCAAAAGTACTGATCCAGATATTTCCCTCATTGTCTTCAAGGAAATTATTTACAAGTGTATTTTGAAGATCCATTTTAATTCCGACATCAATTATTTTATCTGAACCATGTGGTATTAAATAGAATCCTTTATTCATTATGGAGAACCAAAGATTATTATTGCTGTCATTTAACATTGCAACAACATCATTATTACCGGTAATATCGATGTGATATTTTTTTTCAACCTTATTGTTTTTTATAGCATATATATTTCCTCTTGAGCCCAAATAATAACTACCATCAGTGTTTTTAGTAAAGCTATAGAAATCCGACACCGGCAAACCGTTAATTTTGATATGAGTTAAAGTATCATTATTAAATCTGAATAATCCTTTATTTGTTAATGCCACTAAATTACCATCCGGTAAAATTTCTAATTTATTTATGTTTAAGTTGAAATTTTGAGAAGAAAAAACGCTTGAATTTAGATCTCCATTATTGTTTTCAACAATTGAATTTATAGCTCCATATCTTGTGTACGCATATAACTTTTGTTCGTTTTTTACGGCGGGGTCAAAGAGAAGATATGAAGTAGAAAATTTTTTACCATTAATTTCGTTGAAGTAGCCTGAGATAACTCCATTTTTTAATACATCTATTCCTTTTGCGTAATTACCCAAATAGATTTCACCTTTTTTACCTTCTGCGAGTGTAATTATTGAATTTGAACTTAGTCCATCATCGGTTCTGTAAGTAGTAAAATTTATTCCGTCAAATCTGCTTATGCCATTTGAGGTAGCAAACCATATAAACCCGTCTTTGCTCTGCATAATTTGGTATACAGTTGAGGAGGCAAGCCCGTCAGAGGAAGTATAATGATAATAGGGGGGTGTTTGTGAAAATATATTGAGGTTTTGTAAAAAAATTATTAAAATAATTTTTAAAAATATTTTTTTCATAATCAGACAGTTTTTATAAACGTCTTTATTTTTTGAATAAAGTCCGGTGCCTTGCGGCGAGAAATCTCAATCTTATTGCCGTCATTCATTGTTACAAAACCCCCATCAATGTTTGAATATTCTTTTACGCACTTAAGATTAATTAAGTGTGATTTGTGTACTCTATAAAATTTTTCTTTTGGAATTGTATCTTCAAATTCTTTTAGAGTGCGGGAGACTATTGTTTTTTTCTTATCTTTTAAATATACTTTTGTGTAGCATCCTTCTGCTTCCATTCTAATAATATCATCTATTAAAAGCACATTAAATCCATACGAAGATGGAATTAGTATTTTATCAGATTCAAAATAAATTTGTTCATTTGCCTTCTTGTTTTTTAACCCTATAAGTTTTTTTATAGTTTGTTTAAGCTCTTTAATATTTACCGGTTTAAGAAGATAATCAACGGCTCCGGCTTTTACGGCGTTTATACCATAATCTTCGTGGGCACTAACAAATACAACCATAAAATTTCTTTCATCATATTCTTGTAGAAAATCAAAACCATCGAGTACCGGCATATTTATATCCAAAAAAACCACATCCGGATTATGTTCGCTGACGAGTTTCTTTCCATTTATTGCCGAATCGGCTATGCTCAATACTTCAATTTCTGGACAATAAGTTTCAATAATTTTTTTAAGATTTTCTCTTCCGTGTAGTTCATCATCTATTATTATGGCAGAAAGTCTATTGGCATTAATGTTTTTAGTCATGAACAGAAATAATTATTATGAAA
>CAZAOG010000205.1:0-2893 GCA_964486645.1 uncultured Ignavibacteriaceae bacterium
ATTTATTCGTAACGTGTTGTTTTTGGGTAATTTTAATTTTGGCTCTGAATTGCTGGTAATTTAAATTATTTGGGTAATATATTTTTTTATAAATTAGTCTTTGTTTTAATTCAATTTCGGAGATAATTAAGGAACTAACAATTTATGACTAAACTATCATGTTTCAAAGCTTACGATATAAGGGGCAAAGTGCCCGATGAACTGAACGAAGACCTTGCATATAAAATAGGATTTCATTGTGCCAAATATTTGCACGCTGAAAAAATAATAATCGGACACGATGTAAGAAAATCATCCGGTGCGTTGTCTTCCAGCTTGGCAAAAGGAATTAACGACGCAGGCTGCAGCGTTGTGGATATCGGACTTTGCGGAACCGAGATGATATACTTCGGTACTTCTTTTCTTGAAGCGGACGGAGGAATAATGATAACCGCGAGTCATAATCCGCCAGAGTACAACGGGTTGAAATTCGTTAAAAAAAATTCCGTGCCCATGGGTTACAACTCCGGGTTAAATGAAATTGAAAAAATAATAACCGAAAAAAATTCTATTGATGTATGTGACGTTAAAGGAAGTGTTTCCGAACTTGATTTGATGGATGATTTTATTAAGAACTTGGAACAATTTTACGACGTTAAAAAAATAAAACCTTTGAAGGTTGTTGTAAATTCCGGTAACGGATGTGCCGGTTTGGCATTGGATAAATTAGAGAAAATTCTTCCCGTAGAAATGATAAAAATATTCAACACACCGGATCCGGAATTCCCAAACGGTGTTCCCAATCCCCTGCTTCCCGATAATAGGTCTCATACAATTGAAGCCGTAAAAAAACATAACGCGGATTTAGGTGTTGCCTGGGACGGAGATTACGACCGCTGTTTCTTTTTTGACGAAAGAGGAAATTTTATCGAAGGATATTATATCGTCGGTTTGCTTGCCAAATCAATTTTAAAAAATAATCCCGGCGAAAACATCGTACACGATCCGCGCCTTATCTGGAATACGTTGGACATTGTTAAAACCAACGGAGGAACCGCGGTGCAGTCGATTAGCGGACACGCGTTTATTAAAGAAAAAATGAGGGAGGTAAATGCAATTTACGGAGGAGAAATGTCCGCACATCATTATTTTAGGGACAATGCTTATTCAGACAGCGGAATGATACCTTTTCTGCTCATACTTCAGTTAATATCCGAAGAGAACAAAACTATTTCAAAACTTGTAAACGGAATGATTGAAAATTATCCGTGTTCAGGCGAAATAAATTCTACCATTTCAGACCCTAAAGAAAAATTGGAAGAGATAGCTCGAAAATACACCGGCGGAATTACGGACAGAAGCGACGGTTTAAGCGTAGAATACGAAAATTGGAGATTTAATCTGCGTATTTCCAATACAGAACCGATAATCAGATTGAATGTCGAAAGTCGAGGCGACGTTGAATTAATGAAGCTGAAGACAAATGAATTATTAAAGCTGATTAGAGAATAAAAGGATTGTTTTAATAAAAGTTATCCTATAAATCCGTTTAACCTGAAGGCAGTGATATTCCTTTTATTCTTCTGAACAACGAAATCGCAAAAGAGTCCGTCATTCCCGAAACATAATCGGTTACTCTTAATAAACGATTAAATAATTTTTTTTCCACTTTACCGTTTTTATCAAAAAATTGTTTGGGCAAAAGCTGAATTAAGGATTTATTCTTTGCCGAAAGTTTATCTTCGGCAGCTTCGTTTACAGCTTTAATAAATGTATCAACCAGTCCTCCGATTACTTCGTATCCGGCTGCTTCTCTTTCTATTACTTTTTTATAAGAATAGATTTCCTCGATTGAGATCTTCTTTATTTCTCGTAAAGCTTTTTTTGAAGGAATATTAGATATTAAATCGTCATACATTTTACCCGATAAAATTTTGTTCTCGTTGTCCAAAAAACATTCCGATAATTGCGCAACAAGGTTGCTTATTGTTTTCGCCCTTAAGTAACCGATTTTATCGTGTTTATTTCTTTGATTGTACGAGCGAAGATTTTTATCGTTAACTAAGGGAATAAGCAATTCTTCGGTATCTTGGAATGTTAAAAGTCCCAATCTAAATGCATCTTCCAGATCCATTATTCCATAACATATATCGTCGGCGGCTTCAACTAAAAATGTTAGCGGGTGGCGAGACCAAATTGAATTTCCTTTTTCAATATTTATTTTTTTTAATCCGATGCCCGAAGCAACTTCCTCAAATATATGTTTCTCGGATTGGAAATATCCGTGTTTTCTGTATGTTTTTTTAGAAACAATAAATTCGGCATCCCTGCCTTTAAGCTTCGATTCTCTCGGATATTTTGTAAAAGTTCCGAGCGTAGCAAGACTCAACCGCAATCCGCCTTCTATATTCGGATTTTGGAGTTTTGTAATAACTCTAAAACCCTGCGCATTACCCTCAAATTTTATTAAGTCATTCCATTGTTTGCCGTCGGTAAATTTTTTCTTAAATAAACTGCCGTTTCCGTTCTTAAAATATTCGGATATTGCATCTTCTCCCGAATGCCCGAAAGGCGGGTTACCAATATCGTGAGCCAAACAAGCTGCCGCAACTATCTCTCCGAAATTAAAAGATATATATTGCTTTTTTAGTTCCGGGTGTCTGTCAATTAAAGTTTTACCTACCATATTGCCGAGAGATCTGCCAACGCAGGATACTTCAAGACTGTGGGTCAGCCTTGTATGCACAAAATCACTTTCGGGTAACGGGAATACCTGCGTTTTATCCTGCAGTCTTCTGAAAGCCGAGCAAAAAACAATCCTGTCAAAGTCCCTTTGAAACTGGCTCCGTCCGTCGCTTTTGGATTTTTTCAGCTGACCGTATGTTTTAGTCGATAATAATTTTTCCCAGTTCAA
>CAZAOG010000206.1:0-2858 GCA_964486645.1 uncultured Ignavibacteriaceae bacterium
CGGGTTTATGAATTGGAAAACATTCGGAGGTATTTCTTGTAATGATTATTCAGCTACTGCCTGCCGCGCGCAATCTTTTCTTTATTGTTTTATTGTAGTCATTAATATTATGTTTACCATAGAGTTATTATCTTTATTCGCTGCAGAGATAAGGAATTTAAAATTTGTATCAGTGTAATGTTAAGTATATAGTGTCGGTCAGTCAGCCCCCTCACCCCAACCCTCTCCCAAAGGGAGAGGGAGTAAAAGCCCCTCGCTTTTTAAGAGAGGGGTTGGGGTGAGTTTTGCAATTATGCGACAAAATAAAATTAACATAACATCAGTTTATTTATTAATTTTGTCAAAGTAATTTTTAAAGGAATAAAAATGAGATTTTCATTAAATATCGACCACGTTGCAACATTACGCAACGCAAGGGGCGAGTCTCAGCCGGAGCCTGTTACGGCGGCTCTTTTAGCCGAACAAGCCGGTGTGGACGGGATTGTCGTTCACCTGAGAGAGGACAGAAGACATATAAATGAAAGAGATGTTCGCCTGCTTAGGGAATTAATTTCTACAAAATTAGATTTGGAAATGGCTGCAACCGAAGAAATAATTCAAATTGCCTGCGATGTTGGACCCGAACTGGCGACCATAGTCCCCGAAAAAAGACAAGAACTGACAACGGAAGGCGGACTAAATGTTCTTGATCAAATAGAATTACTGAAAGATACTACAAGCAGACTGCACGATTCAAATATTGAAGTATCATTTTTTGTCGAACCCGATATTCGCCAAATAGATGCATCGGCTGAAATTGGTGCGGATTTTATAGAAATTCATACAGGTGTTTTTGCCAATGCGGAATCGGAAGAGGAACAAATTGACGAGCTTGAGCGAATAAGAGGAGCCGTAAATCACGCAAGAAAATTAGGACTCGGTGTAAACGCAGGACACGGATTAAATTATCAAAACATAAAAATATTCAGAGAATTGGAAGGTATTGACGAAGTAAGCATCGGTCAGGCTGTAATTGCTCATGCTGTTTTTGTTGGACTGAAAAAAGCCGTTCAAGAGATGATGAGACTTGTCGGTTCTTAATATATTTTTTTATGTAAGTTTTAAGAACTCACCATCTCGGTTGTCCTTTTTTTGTAAGCTATGCTGTCTTAAGTTCACAACATTGTTTAAAAACTTGTCCGTCTCTGTGACGCAATAGAAAGGTAATTGTAAAATCCGAAAACCAATTTAGATAGTGTATATATCCTTTATGTGTTGCAGACGGATGTACCTATCCGATGTTGATTCAAAATTAACTAATCATTGATAATGTTTTCAACAGCATAGAGCGGATATACATCTATAGGATTATAATGAGAGAAATTTTCGGTTGATACCCTGATTCCAAGATTCAGTTTTTTTTCTTTCATAAAAAGATGCATACTCTGCATAGAACCCTTAGACCCTGCTTTTACCTCAATGGGAACAATACAATTATTTTTTACAATTATATAATCGACCTCCGCATTACTGCTTTTTGCTTCTCTATGCCAATAGTATAAATTACTCTTTTTGTATGGTGATGAATATTTGAGTAACTCTAAACCTACAAATATCTCCGCCAAATTGCCTTTATTTATAGCGTTAAATTCTTTAGACAAAATGATATCATTTATATCGAGATCCAAAATCCTCAAGAGAAGCCCTGTGTCTAAAAGCATTATTTTCTGTTTTTTAAAATTTGCTTCCGCTCCCAACGGTAATCCATTAGCCGAGGAATGCACAATTGGAATAACCAATCCGGCTTTTTCGAGCAATTCCAATGCTCGTTTGGTTTGATAAATGTTATTAGATAGGCTTGCGTTCTTATAAACAAATTTAATACCGGATTGCCGGGCTATTAGATTAAATATTTCCTGTAATTTATGTGCCTGAATCCGCTTTTTGTACTTTGCAAAATCATCATAAAAAGAAAGCAATAAATCATCAAGTATTTGTCTGCTTTTATTTAAATCTCTTGTTTCTAAATATGTTAAAATAACTTCAGGCATGCCACCGATAATCAAGAATTTTTTTAAGTAGGAAAGTAATTTTTCATGAATAGGTTCTGCTAACGGACTGTGGGGGTTAGCTTTCTGCTTAATTTCTAATAGATGATTTTCGTTTAATGCTGATAAAAATTCATTAAATGAGAAAGGGGACATAAATAAAGAACGAATCCGTCCAACTCCAAAAGAAGGCATTTCCGATATTGCAAACTCTAAAAGAGAACCGGCTGCTATTAAATGTAAACCGGGAATTTTTTCGTAAAAAAATCTCATCGATTGTATTGCAGGGATGCATGCCTGAATTTCGTCGAAGAATAAAAGCGTTTTGCCGCTAATTATTGGAATACCGTAAACGGCAGAAAGATTTTCACAAATTTCAGCGGGAAATAAATTACCTTCGAATATTGAATGAATCTGCTTATTCTCTTCAAAATTTATTTCAATAAAGTATTCGAACTGTTTTCCAAAATGTTGTACACTAAGAGTTTTGCCTACCTGTCTAGCTCCCCGGAGCAAAATAGGTTTCCTCTTTTTTGAGTTTTTCCATTCCAGTAGTTCTTTATCAATATTTCTTTTTAGATAATTCATATTCAATTATTCATTTTTACAAGGCAAAAATATACATAATATTAAATTTTTACAAGGCAATAGTGTTGATGTATTTACGAAATTACAAGGCAATAATTAAATTTTAACTCTATAATTAATGTTTTTATCTTTTATTGCCCATCCGAAGCAGCAATTCAGAGCCAAAATTAAAATTACCCAAAAACAATACGTTACGAATAAATCAAAAAATATTTTTACGGTTATTTGAATGAATAAAAACCG
>CAZAOG010000207.1:0-2846 GCA_964486645.1 uncultured Ignavibacteriaceae bacterium
ACTTGTTTGCAGCAAATAATTTGATATTATCATTTTTGTTCAAAACAAAATAAGTAGTTGAGAATATTCAATAATTTGGACAGATTCTGCTGCCAATATGAAGGTATCCTTTATTGTTTTGTACAGCGATTAGTCTGTTTTCTCTTGATGAGCGAATCGGCGATTCGCTCTACAAAAATTTCTAAACTGTCAGACCTACGCTGCTTTTTTGTTACTTTATTTTTTTCCACTTCAAAGTTTCGGATAGATATAGATTATGCATCCAATTTTAAGATTGAATTAATGGTATTTTACGGCTTCAAATCTGCCGCTGTTATAAAGTCCTACAAAAGTTATATAATTCCATCTGCCTGTGATGGCTGCGGAATTTATCGAACCTATCAGTTCAACATTGTTGTCAACAAAATTCGGATTCAGTGCAATCCAAATTTTTCCATCGGAATATCTGCCCGTGAGGTTTCCGTCTCCGTATTGGGGTCCCATATCTTTGGGGTCGTCAACCTTGTCAAAGTGCCATTCGCCTGAAATGTCGTTCTTATCCTTGAAATCTAATGTGAAACTTCCTTTTATAATTGGCGTACCGAGGCTGTCGAAAGCAGTGTAAAAGTAATCACCCGAAAAAACATTTGAATCAGTCGGATTGCTGCATGAGGAAATGATTAAAAGAAGAAAAAATGCAGAAAGAAATCTTATTGTTACTTTCATAATTTTCCCCATAATTTGAGTTATCGTTATTAATTTAAGATAGAAATTATTTGGTCCAATTCAACCTATTATTAAAGAACAAACTTCCCAAATAAAGAGTTTCGTCAATATTTAATAAATACCCTTCTCTTTTACCGTTTAATTTCTCCCAACGGTAAAAATTTTCCTTTGAAGAAAAGAAATTTAAATTGTTGCACTGATTAACAGCGGCACAGCAGCTTAAATCCATATCATACCAAACGGCAATATCTTCCGGATTGGTTTTTGTTATTTGTTGATCGTTCAGCCGAATCATTATTTTTTGATTTGAATAATGGCAGACGGACTCAATTATTAAATCCGTTTTCAGCATAAACGAAATACCGAGTGCGTCTATTGCGCACATTGCATAAACGGGCTTGTATTTTTCGCTGCTAAATTTTATTTGATGTTTTGTCCGGGAATTTGAAAAAGGATACGCGGCGGAAATGGTGAAATTATTGTCAGAAAGGTGAATGATATCAAGTTTATTAAATTTCAGCAAAATTTTATTTAACTCTTTCTCATTCAAAAATTTAAAGTTGGAAAGCAATTCCCCTTTTTGAGGAATAAAACCCAAAACCGGAGTTTGACTTAAAATAAATATCCTTATTTTGTTTTCTTTGTCGTTTAACGTTCTGCCGAATTTGTAATCCATATTTTCTACGGCACAGGTATCTTCAAAAATTTTATCTACGACAAATTGTCTGATTCCTTTCATAAAATAAAATCAAGTTACTAAATATCAGCCGAATAAATAATCAGCAATCCTAAAAGTGAAGCTATTACGGCCCAAACTATTGTAATGGAATTGGGTTGATCGAGCCATCTTTTAACGAATTTAACAACACGTTCCTTTCCCATCAAAGGCAAAACTATTGCCGATAAAAGTACGACTATACCCAGCCAAAAAATAAATTGAGGGTATTTTGTTGCGTCTGCGGCAAAAACAAATAATACTCCGATTATTATTCTGAATATCACCATCCAAAACATCCATTTTCCATCAAGAAATTTTTCAAATAATTGTTTTAGGGGTACCGGAGCAAAAACAAAAAGTACACCCGCTAATAAAATTAATAAACCGATTACAAATACGATAATGTTCATAATAGGCTCCTATGTTATTGTTAAAGATTTAATTACGTTCTTTTTTATTACTGCATAACGGCGCTGTCTTTAAACAGTCAGCCTTAAACAAAGATACTGCATTAACCGATAAATTTTTATTTATTAGAATAAATTTACTCTCCAAAAAGGAAACATATCTGTCCAATTAAAAAGCGAAGAACCTAATATATGTATGATAAGATATGCGGCAAAGCCGACTATCCAATAGAGGAAAAGTTTTAAAAAAGTAGGTTTAAAGTAGTAATATGAAAGTATTAAAAATGCCAAAGTCGGAATTGAATATGAAATAAAAGGAGGCGTGTTTAGATACGATACAAATATTTTACCGAGAATCACCGAAACAGCGGAAATAATAAGCGCTTTAACTATCGGGTAAGGTTTTATTTTTAGAACAACTGCGTTGCCTATAAGTATTGTAACCGACATCAAAACAATGGCGATAATCGGAGAAATAAAAAAATAGGTATTCATAAATGCCTCCCAAGTGAAAAAATATTTGATTTGAATTTAACAAACAGGTACAAGTTACATCCTTTATCCTCTTTTAATTTTTTCTTCTCACATAAATAGTCTTTGTTACATTTGCAACGACTCTTCCCTTTTCGTCCGTTATTTCGGTTTCGAATTCCGGAAAGTACTTATTGCCATCTTTTGTGTTCAGTTTAATTTTGGTTAACAGTTCTTCCGTTATTTTAAATTCCGCTTTTACGGTACCGCGTCCGGGTTTAAGAAATTTTATACAACTGTTTTGGTCCCATACCAGGTAATCCTTGCCGAGATTATTGATAAGCATTATCATTAAAAAAGGGTCCGTCATTGAAAAAAGGCTTCCGCCGAAGTGGGTGCCGACATAATTTCTGTTGTAGAAGTGCAGTTTCATTTTTACGGTTAATTCCCTGTAGTCCGGGGAGACGTGTGCAACATTAATTCCCGTAAATAAATACGGCGGGTAAATGTTTATCAGCAGTTTGAAGAGTTTGTGGTGCATAAAA
>CAZAOG010000208.1:0-2788 GCA_964486645.1 uncultured Ignavibacteriaceae bacterium
GCAATGTTAGGAGTTGCAGCTGCAATAACTGGAGGTCTAACACTTGGTGTTGGTTGGTTAGCCGCAGGTTTTGCATTGGGCTATCTGGGGAAATGTGCTGCTGGTGGTTAAACAGACAAGTTTTCATATTAGATTAAAATTATCTTCACATTGTTATAATTAGAATATAAGTAGTTTCCGGAAACTACTTATATTCCTAAATAATTAGATTAAGGAAAATAATTATGGAAGAAAACGACACAATAAAAATTATAAGAGATATTGAAAAGAATAAAAAAAAGCTAACTGATGTTACAATGAGATATACCATAATATTATCTTCAATACAGTTTATTGTAGGCGTTACCGTTTTAGCTGTTTTATTTACAAATTCAGATATTGAAAGCAATACATTTGTATTGTGGTTTATTGCTATAATTTCATTTACGCTCATTACTTTATCGATTATATTACCATTAGTTTACCATTTTAGGAAAAAGTATGTTTTTGTTCTAGAGTTATTGTTAAATATTAAGAAAAAAGTCACTAAAGATTGCAATGATTTTAAGGCATAATATTATTTGAGTACTATGTAATGAAAAGTTTTATAAAAGATTTTTTAAATTTAGATGCTTTCTATAATTTGATTTCAATTCGTTATTCAAAAAGGATAATGTGGTTTTTGAATAGTGTATTTGGTCTTTTCACTGGGCTGTTATCTTTTTATTCTCTAAAATTTATCGTGGGGAATAAAAATAAAATGGGAGCGATACTTTTTCTTAGTTCTTTGATGATGATTTTTTTGGCTGAGTTGATAAACATAAATTTCAAAAACTCGTTTAACTCAATTTATACGCTGAATAAAATTGATATTTATCCTATTTCAAAACTTGAGCATATTAAAAATCTTTTCTTCTCTGATTTTTTCCATTCCCGTTCAATTTATTATCTAATACCATTTTCCCTGATAATATTTTTTTCGGTGAATTTTAATTTTCTATTTGTCATGCAGTCGGTTTTGATTTTCATTTTCATTTTCATCTACTTTATAGCAACGGCTATTTTTACTCTAACTGATTATGGATATGCAAGCCTGATAAAACTTTTCGGAGAGAAGGCAAAATATTCTGTGCTGGTATTTTTCCTAATACTTTCCGCCGCAATGAGTTTGTTGGATAAATTTAACATAAACATCGATGACATCTTAATAGAGGTGACCCACATTATAAATTTTTTGTTGAATAAATAAATGATAAATATTTTAAAATATGATTTAAAACAATTTGTGCGAGAAAATATTTTTGTGTTGCTAATTATGGTAATTGTTACCGGAATATATTTTCCTTCTTTTTCGACTTTGAACAATAAATACTTCATTCTAATATTTAATATTTACGGATTAAGTTTTTTGTTCTTTCTTTTGGGTTTACTTAATAAAGGCATTTGGTTGCAAATTATTGTTGATTTTCCAACAGACACCTTTTTCTTTTTGCGGTATTTGTCGTTTAAATTTCAAACGTTTGCTCTAATAGTCTATTCAATATTCTTGTGGCTAATGAAAATATTTTTCAATGTGGATTTATTCCGTCTAATTCCTTTCTATATTTTCGCAGTTTACTTGGCACTGAGCTACTTTTTCCTAATCTGTTTATACTTCGGAAGGCGGACAAATTTCGGTGTTATTGATGCACTGGTTTTATTGTTTATTCTTCTTTTTGCTCTTGCTATTTTTAATATTTTATTTTACGTAATCGAGTTGTGGTTAATTCTGCCGATTTTCGCAATCGCAATTTTCTTCAATCTATTTTTTGTTAAGAGCATTACTAAAATTTTATCCCCTATAGTTTTCGATATTTTGGAGAGTTCAAATGAAAGCAATTGAGATTAGAAATTTGCATAAATCCTATAAAGACGTTAAAGCTTTAGTAGATTTGGATTTATCTGTGGACAAAGGAACAATCACGGGTTTTGTAGGAAGCAACGGCGCCGGTAAAAGTACGGCTATAAATATTTTAGCGAACATACTTAAAAAAGATTCCGGCACAATAAAAATATTGAACGAAGAAATAAAAGCAGGGGACTGGAAATATAAAAGCCGTGTTGGGTTTGTGCTCGAACAACCGAAGTATCTTGAATATTTAAAAGGAAAGGAATTTTTAGAATTTGCAGGAACAATGCAGAAAATGTCTCGTAATATTTTGTCCGTCAGAGTTGATGAGCTGATTGCGGTTTTTGAGCTTGATGAGAAGAAGGACAAATTAATTAAAACATACTCAAAAGGGACGCGGCAAAAAATTGCATTGGCGTGTGCGCTGTTGAATAATCCTGAATTACTAATTCTCGATGAGCCATTCGAAGGACTAGATCCTGTTTCGCGGAAAAAAGCCAAAGATATTTTAAAACAAATGCGCAATAATGGAAAAACAATTTTCATCTCTTCTCACTCGCTTTTGGAAGTTGAAGATTTTTGTGACGAAGTTGCAATTATTAATAAAGGTAAAATAATCTTTCAATCGGCAACAAAGGATATCCGCCACAAAATAAAAAATGAAATAACCAAAGAAACATATCAATCCCTTGAAGAAGTATTTATTGATTTAACAACAGAAAAGGAAGATAAAGAGGAAACGCTTTCCTGGTTATGAAAACGATTATTTTTGTTTTTGTTCAAAAAGTTGATACGATTTTCTCATAATTAACCTTTTTAGACCTGCCTATGCCGAAACGGCTACGTGCAGGCAGGTTCGACTCATTGATAAGTTAAATCAATCTCAATTATCTCAGGCAAAAAAAAGAATAACGGAACACT
>CAZAOG010000209.1:0-2774 GCA_964486645.1 uncultured Ignavibacteriaceae bacterium
TAAAATGTTATTTCTTAAGTGCTTAGTGTGTAAGAAGAAAATGGAATTACAGTAATTGGATTTAAATACTTCAATATTTTTTGTTTAACTAACGTAGGGTAAGAGCCTTGCATAAAAGGCAATAGTCACCGGATGGAGAGAAGATGCTTACAGCCGAACCGTTTTCCATCAAGCAAAAAAAATCTCGGCTGGAACGGGAATAAAATATTTTTTTGTTTTAATTGTCATTCGTTAAATAATTTTATGTTTTTTAGCTTTTTGAACTGCGTTTAATTTGTTGTTAACGTGTAATTTACGATAAATATTTTCCGTATGTTTTCTTACCGTGGAAGGAGATATAATCAGATTATCGGCAATTTGTTTGTAAACCAGACCTTTACACAATTGTTCTAAAATCTCAATCTCCCTTTGCGTTAAAGAGAAATCTTCATTTATATTTTCCATATCACTATCAAAAGGATTCCTTAATAATTGCAACGCTTTATTTGCAATTGCAGGCGACATAGGCGCACCGCCATCCACAATCGTCTTTATCCCTTCGTATATTTTATCGGGAGTCTCATCTTTAAGTAAATAACCGTTTGCTCCTGCTTGTATTGATCTGAATATTTTTTCTTCATCGTCAAAAACGGTAAGCATTATAATTTTAATTTGAGGATATATTTGTTTTACAAGTTCTGTAGCCCTTATGCCGTCCATTTCGGGCATCTCAATATCCATTAAAATACAATCTACGTTGTGGTCGTCAGCTAATTGTCCCATTAAATCAATACCGTTAACGGCAGAGAACTTGAATTTTAAATCGTCTTTAAACAGCAACAACTTTTCTTCAATAGATTTAGCCAAGGATAAATTGTCTTCTACAATGGATACTTTTATTTTCATATTTTTTTAGATAATGTAAAATTTAGAGGCGAACTAAACAATAGGACATATGCCCTATTTAAAACTAAAGATACATTTTATTGTTGTTCCGTTTTCGGAACTTTCAATACTAAATTCTCCGTTTGATTGCTTGCACCTATATTGCATGTTTTTCAAGCCGTTCCCATTTTTAATATTATTTAAATCGAATCCTTTCCCGTCGTCTATTATCTTCAATGTAAAATGCTCTGAGGAATTACTGAATTTAATTTTAACAAAAGTTGCATCGGCGTATTTGATTACATTTTGAACAGCCTCCTGAACGATTCTGTAAAGATTTAACATTCTGCTTGATGATAGAGTAAACGTTTTTTCAATCTTGTTTATAACGTCAATATTTATTCCGTTTAATTGCTCGTTAAGATTTTGTTTGAGCTCCGTTATTTTTAAAATAAGTTTGTTTACATCCCCGCCTTCTGAGTTCATAGCCCAGATTGTATTTCGTAATTCGCTTAAAGTGCCTCTTCCGAAATTGCTCAAGTTTTCAAGCTTTTCTTTTTTATTTCTTCCCTTTTCTATGTATGATAAATTATCGATGGAGCTGACCAAAAAAGTAAGATTTGAGCCTATATTGTCGTGAAGGTCTCTTGAAACCCTTAATTTCTCATCGGAGATTTTTCTTTCCAATTCCGCTTGTTTTAATTTGCTCTTTAATTCTAATTCCCGTTGAATCCTATCACGTTTTAATTTTTGAATTCTGTAAACTAAATATGAAAAGAGTATAAGAAAAATAATCAAACCCGCTGCAGCTATTAACTGCATATTTCTTCTTCTTATCTGCTGTTTATTTTCAGCAATTTTTCTGTCTTTTTTCTCCGATTCGTAATCAATTTCAAGTTCGGCTATTTTTTTGTTTGTCTCCACGTTTACAAGACTATCTTTGTAAGCACAGTATAATTTTGAATATTCCAGTGCTTTTTTATAATTACCGGTTTTCTCCGATATTTTAGCAAGATATTCATAGCCGTAGCTTATCATATAATTGTTGCTGATTTTTTTTGCTAATTTTAGGCACTCCAAATATTTTTTTTTGGCAAGTACGTAATTCCCCATTGCGTAATATAAATCGCCGTAAAAAACCAAATTTTCGGCTCTACCGTAATCTCCTTCTTCTTTTGCTCTGTATTTATCCGATTCTTTTAAATAGGCAATTGCTTTTTTGAAGTTGCCTTTGATAGTATTTGCTCCCGCTAAATGATTTAAATTAAAAGGTATGCCCACCAAATTATTTAAAGCTCTGTTAAGTTGAAGGCTTTTATTATAATAATAAATTGCACTGTCAACCGAATTGTCCATTTCCAAAACAATTCCGTAATTATCATAAATAGTGGTTAAGGAAATAATCAGATTATATTTTTCGGCCAGATTTATAGCCATACGCATATATTTTTTAGCTTTGGTCATATCCCTTCTTTTCAATTGAAAACCGAATTGGGCATAACTGTCGGCCAGTTCATTAAACAAATTCAGCTCTTCCAATACTTTTATCGCTTTCAAATTATACTCTGTATTCATATCATAATCGCCTAAAAGATAATACACCATACCCAAATTCAATAATGCTTTAGCTTCCCCGTATTTGTAGCCTGATGCTTCGGCTGCTTTTAAATTCTTTTCAAATAATTTCAAATTTAAACGCGGTTGAGAAACAATTCCATCGTAAGGCATATTATTGATTGAATCAATTTCGGACTTGTGGGATTGAGGGAAAGTATTTGAAACGGTTAAGGCAAATATTAGAATAAAAAAGTATAAGGTATTTTTTTTATTAGGCTTTGTCATATATGGGATACAAAATAAAAATATATTTAATTAAAATATAATTTTATTTTGCCT
The DNA here is from genome assembly GCA_964486645.1 of uncultured Ignavibacteriaceae bacterium. Taxonomy (GTDB): domain Bacteria; phylum Bacteroidota; class Ignavibacteria; order Ignavibacteriales; family Ignavibacteriaceae. The sequence continues at coordinate 2,761 of CAZAOG010000209.1, forward strand.
GCCATACGAAGCTC
>CAZAOG010000210.1:0-2738 GCA_964486645.1 uncultured Ignavibacteriaceae bacterium
AATTTTCACACAGTCTCTTTAATCGTACGATTTTAAGCAAAAAACGAGATTTGTTTTAACCGTTTCACCTGTGCACCTTTGGTGTAACGGTTTTTAGTTCTTTTGAGACAGCCTCGACAGGTAGATTCAGAAGAACAAAAGATGGTTAATAAAAGCTTTCTAATATAATTGCTTTACTTCTTCGTCTGTTCAAAAAAACTATACTGTGTTCTTTCTTCTATCGGCAGGGTAAATGTAATTGAAGTCCCAACGGATTTCTGACTTTTTACCGAGATCTTTCCGCCTTGCTTTTCAATCAATTCTTTTGTTATTATTAGCCCGAAACCCGTACCGATTTCATTTTCCGTGCCTGTGGAAGAGTGGTGTACGTCAATTCTAAATAAATTCAGCAGTACTTCTTTGGTCATCCCTACTCCGTTATCGGCAACCGTTATTTCTATATGTTTATCTTTTGTTACTGCTGAAATTTTAATTTCTCCGTTTCGATTGGTGAATTTTATAGCGTTGGATAACAGGTTCTGTAAAACCGAATTCAAAGCATTTGCATCGCTGTAAACAAAAGTGTTTTCGACTATTTCGTTAACAATAGTGATCTGCTTTTCATCGGCATTGCGTTTTAAAAGATTTATTACGTAAAGAACCTCTTCATATAAATCTATTTTTGTCTTATCTAAGTTTATGCTGCCTCGCTGCAGTTTCGACCATTTCAGTAAATTGTCGATAAAATTAAATAGGTTTTTAATGGATTCATTCATATTTATTAAATATGATTTAATCTCTTTCTTTGTAAAGGTGTCGAATTCCTGAACAAGTACGTCGGATAAACCCAGCAAACCCTGGAACGGGCTTCTTAAATCGTGGGAAATAATTGAAAAGAATTTATCTTTAGTTAGATTTATATCCTGAAGGGTTTCGGAGTTTTTTATAATCTCTTGTTCGACAGCCTTTCTATCCGTAATGTCAAACCCGAGACCGATTATACTTTTAACATTTCCGTTTTCATCTTTAAGGGGAATTTTTCTGCTATCAATAAAAATAGATTTACCGTCGGGTAATGTATATTTTTTGTCTTCGAAAACGGAAGAACCTGTTTTGATTATCTTTGTATCTTCTTTAACATAAACTTCCGCTTCTTCAGCAGGTAACAGCTCTTTATCCGTTTTACCTACAATTTCTTCCTTGCTGAAACCCATTAAATCACAGAACCGTTGGTTGGCAATGATGTACCTTAGTTTTTTATCTTTAAGAAAAGCAAAACCCGGAATGCTATCTAAAAGAGTTGTCATTTCTTTTTGGCTATGTTTTAGCTCTTCTTCCATCTTTTTCCTGTTTGTAATATCACGGGCTATACAATGAAAGCCTGAAATTTTATTATTTTTGTAAATTAAATTAGATACCTGACCATGCCATTTTGTTTTTCCGTTCTTACTTATAAATGGATATTCTAAATAAGTTGAGCTTTGCTTAGAGATATATTGCTCAACATAAAACTTTTTCACAATATCTCTATATTTTGGTAAAACCAAATCCAGATAATTTAAATCTAATATTTCTTCTACTGTAAATCCACTGTTAGTGCTTCCCGCCTTATTTACATAAGTAAAATTGCCCTCCAGATTGGTAGTAAATATAATATCGGTAGCATTCTCTATTACCTCTTGATATCTTTTTTCCGATTCTACCAAAGCCCGGAATATTTCATTCCTTTTAATTTTCAGACCAATATTCTTAATAGAAAATATTATATCATTTGCTATACTTTTAAGTAATTGCTTATCATCTTCGTTAAACTCATATTTTTCGTACAAGAGGGCTAATATTCCGCAATCACAGTTTCTTGTAATTAGTTTTATTGCAATAAATTTTTTACCGTTCAGTTCAACGGACTGAAGTGTAACTTCATGATTATATTTTTTTGCTTTTAATAGTGCAGCGGAATCATGATGTTTTAATTCCGCACTAAATTCTTCGATGATTTTTTGATGGGTTTTCTCGTCTATTCCTTCTTTAGCGGATTCGTAAATGTTGTGCTGCTTATCAAATAATATCGCATCGGCTCCGCTGAATTCAGGTGCGGCAGCAAAAACCCGCGTTACCTGTTCAAGTAATGCTTTCGAGTTGTTTGTCCGGTTTATTATTTGTGTAATTCTTTTTTCAATTTTAAGCATAGAACACAAATGTTTCCGTCTTTTTTCAATTTCCCTTTTATACAAAGCAATTTCTATGGATGCATATAATTCTCTTTCGTTAAACGGTTTTATCAAATAACCGAACGGTTTTGAAATTTTAGCATTTTCAAGATATTTTTTGTTTAAATAACCGGTTAGGAAAATAATGGGGATATTAAACTTCGACCATATTTTCTCCGCTGCTTCAGTACCTTTCATAGGAGTGTCTAAAACTATATCCATAAGTACCAGGTCGGTTTTTGTTTTTTTTACATTTTCTATCGCAGCTTCGCCGGTAGTAACAATGGCAGTTACATTGTAGTCATAACTTTCGAGAGTATCTTTTATTTCACCGGCTACTTCTTTTTCGTCTTCAACTATTAAAATATTAGGGTTTATCATTTTTCTAAATACCAAAAATTATAAAGCACTTTTTTAATGAACTTGTAACCGGCTTAAAGCGCACAATTGGTTACCTTATATAATCGAAGCTATTTTAAAACACTTTAGGGGGTGAACAGCGATTCGGGGGCAAAATAATTTCAATTCTTAAACCGTTGAAACGGTTAA
>CAZAOG010000211.1:0-2630 GCA_964486645.1 uncultured Ignavibacteriaceae bacterium
GAACTTACGAGTATCGTTAACCGTTTCAACGGTTTAAGAAATTAAATTATTTTGCCCCCGAATCGCTGACGGAAATATTACAACTTTTTTCTTATTTCCCTTGTTAATTTTATTTGTAAACATTACTTTATGAGAAGATAATTTTATAGGGGTCGAAAATGAGAAAAATTTGCTCATATCTTTTTTTAGTTATTTTGTTTTTTGCTAATTCCGTTTTTCCTCAGTCTGATTATAAAGTTGAGTTAAGCGGGGGAAGAATTACTTCGGGACTTCAGAACACACTTTTGCCATATTGGGATACGGGGTGGTCTTTGGGTATTACCGCCTCCAAGCAAATAAGCAAAGAAATTGAATTAACTTCATCTTTCACTTTTCAAAATTTCAGGTTTCAACCGGATATGGTTGGATTAGTTTCTCCTACGGTTGTAGGTTATTACGTGAGAGTATCCGGAGGAGAGAACAGCAATGTATACAATTTTTCTTTGGGGGTAAGAATCATTTCACCCTCAAACAGAATTTCAACTTTCTTTTCCTTTAGCGGTGGCTTGCAATACATAAGGCAAGGCAAAATTTTTATAACAAGTGGTTTCGATCCGCCAATTGGTCTCTCTATACCTTCCACTCGGGAAACTTATTTATATAATGGCAGTAACAGAAATTACCTTATGGGTATAACGTCAATTGGTGTAGGACTATCACTTAAAATTATTTCTAAAATAAGTTTAATAACAGAAGGCAGATTAGTTACTACTTTTAAAAAATTTACTACTTATCCGATTCTAAGCACAGGCATTCAATATTCTTTTTAAATTTTATTATTCACTTTTATAATCGACCAATACTTTCACATCATATTTATTTAGATGTTCTCTCCCTTTTAAAAAGGACAGTTCAACGATAAAAGAAACCTGCACTACTTCGCCGCCCAACTTTTCAATTAATTTACAGGCTGCTTCCGCCGTTCCGCCCGTTGCAAGTAAGTCATCGTGTAAAAGTACTTTATCACCCGGATTTATCGCGTCTTTGTGAATTTCAATTTTATCGGTTCCGTATTCCAATTCGTATTCCACCGATTCGGTTTCCGCAGGCAGTTTGCCGGGTTTTCTTATCGGGACAAAGCCGACTCCGAGTTTTTCCGCAAGCATCATTCCGAATAGAAACCCGCGGGATTCAATTCCGACAACTTTTGTTATGTTTAAATCTTTTGCAAAGGCGTATAATTCATCAATAGTTTTTTTTGATGCTTCGGGATTTAAAAGCAGCGTCGTTATATCGCGGAACATTATTCCTTCAATGGGAAAATCTTTTACGCTACGTATGTATTTTTTTAATTCTTCGCTCATAATAATACTCGTTTAATTTTAACCAACATTACGCAAAATATTTTTGATTACTCAATCCGTCAACTAACGGAAATAACCGTACGGTCAGATAGAATGGGGCTTCACGAAATGTTCCCTGTGGGAAAAGCCCGGGCATTCGGTCTTAATCCGGTCCACTGCATACCCGCCTGCCGGCAGGCGAGAATGTCGGGGCAATTGAGTGTACAGTGTGTAACATAAATTATTAAGTTATTTGTTTATTTTTTATTTAAAAATTTTCCCAATCCTTTCTTGAAATCTTCCGTTGTTCTGCTTATTGTATTTAACTCCACGCAATATTCAACGGCTTCTTCAACACTCATACCTGATATTTTATTTATCATCATTTTTGTTTCTCTCATGCTTGAAGCCGAATTTTTCGACAATCTTTCGGCTAACTCAATTGACGTTTGCAAAACATCATCGGATAAATAATTTACAAATCCCAACTCTTTTGCTTCTTCGGAATCAATTAAATCACCCGTTAATAAAAATCGTCTTGCTCTTCCCTCACCTATTCTTCTTATCAAAAAAATTGAAACGATGGCGGGTATGAAACCTATTTTCACCTCCGAATATCCGAACTTGGAATTTAATTTATCTGCGACAATAAAATCGCACACGCTTGCCAAACCGCATCCTCCGGCAACAGCCGCTCCGTTTACGGCGGCAATTGTAGGTATAGGCATATCGTAAAGGGTTAAAAAAAGTTCGGCAAGACTTTCCGAATCTTTCCGGTTTTCGATTGTTGAAAATTTTCTAAGTTGATTTAGATATTTCAGATCCGCACCGGCACAAAAACTTTTGCCTTCTCCCGTAAGGATTAATGCTTTAACACTTTTATCATCTTTAATTCCGTTTAATTTTGTCTTTAACTGAGCAACAAGTTCCGGACTTAACGCATTTCTTTTTTCGGGGTTATTAAGTTTAAGAATGGAGTAAGAATCGTGTTTGTTGTATAAAATCATAATCGGTATAAATAATTTAATGAAATATAAATTTTATAATTGTAACCTTCAAAATAATTATTGCAGAGGCTGTCTCAAAAGTGTAAATTTTATTTAACCCACGATCCTGCCTGCCGGCAGGCAGGTTTAGAGGTTGTGTGAAAATTCATAAATTAAATTAACCCACAGACCTGCCTACCGTACAGGCAGGTTTATCTGTGGGATTATGACGTAGAAACAAAATAATCACAACCGGTTTTAACCGGTTTTTCTAATTTTCACACAGTCTCTTTAATCGTGGGATTTTAAGCAAAAAAAAAGA
>CAZAOG010000212.1:0-2608 GCA_964486645.1 uncultured Ignavibacteriaceae bacterium
AGGTTTTTTTATCTTACCGTACTTTAAAAGGTTTAACGTTTTAATCTTTTTACTGCTTGTAACTGTAAACTTTTTTATATTTAGTTAGTTTTATCCTTAAAATAGTTTATAATATTTTATGCTTTCAAAAACTTCTCAATTTTCAAACAAGCAAGTAGTTAAAAGAATTGTAATAATACTTTCAATTTTATTCTTGGTTTTTTACAAAAGCACAGGCTCTTCGGTAGACCACACTATTAACAATATTTTTAATAAAGTTAGGGGCGAAGTACAGCCGGACACCAATATTATTTTGATAACAATAACCGCCGACGATATTTCGCAGATAGGACCCTGGCCTGTTAAACGAAGTTATTATGCTTTGCTTATTAACAGTCTGACAAAATTAAAAGTTAAAAAAATAGGACTCGAAGTTTTTCTAACTTCTAAATTTGCCACACAAACTCTTTACGATAACCTGCTTGTAAAAGAAGCGGAAAAATCCGGGAATGTTGTGTTTAGTGCCTTGGCGGGCGGAATAAGCGAAAAAGATAAAAAATTTATTACCGATTCGCTCAGCTTCCCCAGTCCGAAATTATTGAATGAAAATTTAAAAATCGGGCATATAAATTATTTAAACAATGACGGCATACAGATTCCCATTCAAATAGAAAAAGGAGATGAAAAGGTTAAAGCGTTTTCGGCTGAACTTGCGGGGGATGATTTTTACTCAACGGCTCCTAAAAAAATTGAGATAAATTTTACATCCTCGTGGAAAAAATTTAAGCGGTACAGTTTGTTGGAATTTTACCGCTTGGTTGTTGCAAAATCCGATGAACTTAAAAATTTCAAGAATAAGAGAATATTAATAGGGATTACCGACCCGCAAATAGCCGGTAAGCTGCCGGGTGTTTTTGACGAAGAGATGCCCGGTTTGGCAGTTCACGCTTTTGCGCTTGATAATCTTTTAAATAACAGATACATAAAAAATAATTGGTTTGTTCCGTCAACGGTCTTATTCCTGATTTTGTTAACCATTGTGATCGTTGTTCAAAATAAAAACAGAAATGCCGACACTTTAAAATTTTATTTACTTACGTTCGCTTCCTTTTTTATCCTTGTATTTTTATTTTACGAATTTCTTTACATCAAGCTGTATTATTCGCTTTTTATAGTTCCGTTGTTTGCAATTTTGCTGGTTGATTTATTTTATTACTCTGCCGGTGAAAAGTTAAAATTAAAAACAGCAATTGATGAAGCGGATTTATTAAAATCTTTACTTAAAAACAAAGAAGCCCGGTTATCTGAAATTCAAAATGAATTGAAACATTCCAAGTTGGAAGAATCCGAATCTTTGAATTCCAAAATAAAAATCTTAAAAGATGAAATCGAGAAGTTAAAGGGTGATGAAAACGATAAAACGGAAGCCGAATCGGAAGACGTCAGCAAGATTAAAAATTTCCACGGCATTGTTTATAAATCCAAAGTGATGAATGAGATTGTGGACTTGATAAGCAAAGTAGCCCCCGAAGATGCAAACATCCTGATATTGGGAGAAAGCGGAACGGGGAAAGAACTTGTTGCAAATGCAATTCACAAACTAAGCGGAAGAAGTGAAAATAATTTTGTTGCCGTTAACTGCGGAGCTCTTTCCGACACACTGCTCGAAAGTGAATTATTCGGACACGTAAAAGGCGCGTTTACAGGCGCTGTAAGCGATAAAAAAGGAAGGTTTGAAATAGCGGATAAAGGAACAATTTTCCTCGATGAAATCGGCGAGGTAAGCGAAAACTTTCAGGTGAAACTTCTGCGTGTTATTCAAACCGGGGATTACGAAAAAGTGGGTTCTTCTACAACAAGTCATACCGATGTAAGAATTGTAGCGGCTACAAATAAAGACTTGGAATTGCTGGTGAAAGAAAAGAAGTTCAGAGAAGATTTGTTTTACAGATTAAACGTAATTAAAATATCAATCCCGCCGTTAAGAAAAAGAAAAGAAGATATACTTGCAATAGCAAATAAAATTCTTTTGAAAGAATCCGACGGGATTAAATTGTCGGGTGCCGTAGCAAGTGCTTTAATTGACAATGACTGGAGAGGAAACATAAGAGAGCTGCAGGCTGTAATAAAGAGGGCGGTTATTTTTGCCAAAGCGGCAAACAGAAAGTTGATACAATTATCGGACCTGCCCCCCGAGATGGTAAAAGCTTTTAAAATAAGTTTTGACGAACTTGTTATTGAATCGTTGAGGGAAAAACATTTTTCATATTCTTCGGTTTCGGATACCGCCAAGGAATTGGGTGATGTAGGCAGAACTCTTGTTTCGGAAAATTTCAGGGGATATGCTTTCAAGTGCTTTGTTGAGAATAATTTTAATTTCGATCTAACGGTTGAAACTATTTCCGGTTTGAACAATAGGGATTCAATAGAGGCGGTTAAAAACAAACTGAAATTATTTTTAGATAACTTGAAAGCGGATATCGAAAATTCGGGATTAACGGAGTTCGATGAAATTAAAAAGAAATTCAAATCGAAGTACAAGAATCTCCCTCAAAAATTTCACGTTTATTTGGACGAAGTTATTAAACATCTATTGGGATAAACCGGTTAAAACCGGTTCGGGTATTTT
>CAZAOG010000213.1:0-2591 GCA_964486645.1 uncultured Ignavibacteriaceae bacterium
AAAAAAATGCCTGATACTTTTCGACCGTATAAGGTTTGGGGATATCCGTACCTTCCGGCAATTTTTGTTATCTTTTCATTTTTATTTTTGACTAACACATTGATCTCAAATACTAAAGATGCTGCAATGGGTTTGATTTTGATATTACTTGGTCTTCCCATTTATTTCTTCTGGAAGCATAAAACAAAGACGTAATATCTTTACAGGAAATAATTAGTGCCGATAAAGAATTATTTATAATAGAAAAACCCGGTTTCTCAAAGAAACCGGGTTTTTGCCGAATCTATAAAAATAGATGAAAATACTTCATTTTATACTATCCAAAAGCATAAACTCTCTTTCTTTGTTTTTCTTTGTTACACTTAAATTTTTATTTTCATAATTACAAATTTTTATCAACGGGCAAATACCGCACTTAGGTTTTTGAGAAAGACATACTTCCCTTCCCAATCTTATTAAATTTGTGTGAAACGAATGCGCTGTATTATCCGGAAAATTTCCTTGCAATGCGTAAAATGTTTTATCGGGTGATTTGGTGTTGACTATTCCGATTCTGTTTGTCGTACGGTGTACGTGTGTATCAACGGGACAAACATTTTTCCTGAATGCGAAAAGCAGAACACAGCTTGCAGTCTTAATACCGATGCCATTATAAGAGGTAAGTTCTTTCAGTATTTCGGCGTCGGTCATTTTTTTTAGATGTGACAAAGTAATTTTATTTCTCTTTTTTAAAAGAGTGGTTAAAAGATTTTTAATTGCACGGGATTTTTGTTTACCCAGCCCTGCTGTTTTAATATATTTTTCTATTTGTTTCGGGGTTAGTTTTGCAACTTCTTCCCAGGAAGAAAAATTATTTTTCAAATTTTGAAATGCTTTGTAGGAATTGTTATCATTTGTATTCTGTGAAAGAATTGTTGCAATAAGCAAATCAACAGGTGCAGGAGGTCTTTTGTTTCTCGGCGGAATTCCGAATTGTTCAATCAGAAGTTTGTTAATTTTATTTATCTTTTGTTTCATTTAATTATTTTATTTAGGTATTACTTCATAGATTTTATTACCACGCCCTTTAGGGTGTGGTCAAATACTAAGTCACTTACGGCTTTAGCCGGATTGACGATTGTAAAATGTAGCTAAAGCCGATTAATTAAACTTTAATAATACCACGACTTAAAAGTCGTGGTCATTTGTTTTCAAATTTATAATAGATAAAAGGATTCACTCTTAAAAATACATTATCTATAAAACTCAAAATGCTTATTAAATAGGGATTTTAAAAAGTAATTAATTACCATCTTCAAAATAATATTTATTATTTTAGCTATTAAGTTATGTTATGTATTTTTTTGCGTTTTATAGCCACGACCTTTAGGTCGTGGATTAAATATACTAAAAGATCAGGGCTTTAGCCCAATATCAATTATTTAATATAGCTAAAGCAAATCTTTACATAAAATTTATTTCCACACGACCTAAAGGTCCTGGCTATTTATATTTAAATTTTTTTTAAAAATAATTCGTATAAAAATTAGAACTGAATTAAAAGGAGAGTTTATGTCCATTCTTATGGTTAGTGTTTCGGGTATCAGAGGAATAATTGGTGAGAATTTAACTCCCGAAGTTATTGTGAAATATACTTCCGCTTATGCCGACTTTGTAAAAAAAGGTACGGTTGTAATCGGCAGGGATGCAAGAATTACCGGTGATATGGTTTCATCAATAGTTACAAGCACTTTACTGGCAAAAGGAATTGATGTTGTCGATATCGGTATTTGTCCCACTCCCACAGTTCAATTGACAGTCAATAAATTAAAAGCACAGGGCGGAATTGCGATATCGGCAAGTCATAATCCGAATGAATGGAACGCATTAAAGCTTTTGAACAAAACAGGGCAATTTATGACTCCGGAAGAAAATCTACAATTAAAAAGACTTCTTCCTTCTGCTGATAAAAATTATAAACCTTGGAATAAGATAGGAACAAGAACCGATTACAAAGAAGGAATAAATGATCACGTAAATTCCGTATTAAATTTAAAGTACATTCAAAAGGCAAAAATTAGAAGAAGAAAATTTAAAGTATTGGTCGACTGCGTTAACGGAGCGGGTGTTTATGTAATTCCCGGTCTTTTGAGAAAATTCGGGTGCGAAGTAATTGAAATGAACTGCGAAAAATCGGGTATATTCCCCAGACTGCCCGAGCCGATACCTCGAAACTTGAAAAAGACTATGAAAGCCGTAATAGAAAGCAAGGCGGATTTGGGAATTGTTGTAGACCCGGACGTTGACAGGCTGGTTTTAATTACCGAAGAAGGTAAACCGTTCAGTGAAGAAAATACGATAGCGCAGGCGGTAAAATTTGTACTTTCAAAACAAAAAGGAAATGTTGTCGTTAATTTATCCACGACAAGAGCAATCGAAGATATTGCCGATGAATACGGCGTAAAAGTATTCCGTTCTGCCGTAGGCGAAGCAAACGTTGTAAAGAAAATGAAACAGGTTAAAGCGGTAATCGGCGGTGAAGGCAGCGGAGGAGTTATTTATCCGGCTTTGCATTACGGGCGCGATGCGTTGGTCGGAATTGCAATTACTCT
>CAZAOG010000214.1:0-2537 GCA_964486645.1 uncultured Ignavibacteriaceae bacterium
TTTTATTTCACTACAATATTATAAATTCTGTTTTTAACAAATATTTCTTTTATTATTTTTTTTCCGTCTGTGTGTCTTGAAACTTTTACATCTTTAAAAGCAAGTTCTTTTACTTCTTTTTGTTCGGTGTTTACGGCAACTTCTAAAGTTGATCGTAATTTGCCGTTAACTTGAATTGCGATGTTTACGGTATCCTCTTTCAAAGCGTTTTTATCCGGTTCAAACCAAGTTGGATTTTCCATTAACGATTTTTTATTACCGATTAACGACCAGCATTCCTCACCGAGGTGAGGTGCAACTGCAGCCGTAAGAACGGAAAATCTGCTTAGTGTGTACGCTTTTATTTCGTTCGAACAATTACCGAAGTTTTTTGTAACTTCGTTTAACAATTCCATTAAAGATGCTATTGCAGTATTGAATCGGAATGCGTCTATCTCCGTCTCATATTTTTTAATTGTTTGATTTACCTTTTTATAAACTGCTTTTTCGGAATCATTGAGAGAATCAATTGTAAAATTATCTTTTAATTCGCAATTGTCTAATATATTTTGATTGCTCACAAAAAGATCGTAAGTCCGTTGAACAAACCTGTCGGTGCCGGTAATTCCTTTATCGCTCCAATCGCCTCCCATTTCATAGGGTCCCATAAACATAAGATAAAGTCTGAACACATCCGACCCGTACTTTGAGATAAAATCATCGGGGTTAACAACATTGCCTTTCGATTTACTCATTTTTGTACCGTTATTTGTAATTGTGCCTTGATGGATCAAATTTTTAAACGGTTCGTCGGAATTTACCAGCCCTATATCCCTTAAAAATTTATGAATAAATCTCGAGTACAAAAGGTGTAAAGTTGTATGTTCGGCTCCGCCGACATATCTGTCTACAGGAGTCCAACTGTTTACAAGTTCTCGGTCAATTGGAGCGGTATCGAGTGACGGATTAAAATATCTCAAATAATACCAGGAAGAATCCACAAATGTATCCATCGTGTCGGCTTCTCTTTTAGCATCTTTACCGCACTTCGGACACTTAACGTTTACAAATTCTTCGTTATTTTTCAAAGGTGAAACTCCTTCCGATTTAAACTCTACGTTATACGGAAGTTCAACAGGTAAGTCTTCTTCGTTAACCGGAACTTCGCCGCAATCAGGGCAGTAAATTATCGGAATCGGAGTTCCCCAATATCTTTGTCTTGAAATCAGCCAGTCTCTTAATCTGTATTTAACAGTTCTCTTGCCTACGGATTTTTCTTCAAGCCAATCCATAATCTTTTTCTTTGAATCGTCAACGTAAAGTCCGTTTAAAAACTCACTGTTAATTGCCGGTCCGTCTCCCGAATAAGCTCCGCCGTCAAAATCTTCCGGAGGCTGGACAGTTCTTATTTTAGGAAGGTTGAATTTAGTTGAAAATTCCCAATCTCTTTCATCCTCGCCGGGCACTGCCATAACGCAGCCCGTTCCGTAGGTTAGAAGTGCGTAATCGGAAATCCAAATAGGAATTCTTTTTCCGTTTGCCGGATTTATTGCAAAAGCTCCTATGGGAACACCTGTTTTTTCTTTTGTTGTTGACGTCCGTTCGATTTCAGTTAAAGATTTTATTGATTCCCTGTAATTCTCTACCGATTTTTTATTTTCTTCGGTTGTTAGCTTGTCTACCAAAGGATGCTCCGGAGCAAGAACAACGTAAGTAGCACCGAACAAAGTATCCGGTCTTGTAGTAAAAACGGTTATTTTTTCGTCACTGTTCTCAACACTGAAATTTATTTCCGCGCCTATGCTTTTCCCAATCCAATTTTTCTGCATCAATTTTGTTTTATCCGGCCAGTTAATTGTTTCCAAGCCGTTCAATAATTCTTCGGCATAATTTGTGATTTTAAAAAACCACTGGGTCAAGTTTTTTTGAATTACTTCACATCCGCATCTTTCGCACGTGCCGTCGGGTAAAACCTGCTCGTTAGCTAATACGGTTTGACAAGACGGGCACCAGTTTACCGGAGCTTTTTTTCTGTAGGCTAACCCTTTTTTATAAAGCTGAAGAAAAAGCCATTGATTCCATTTGTAATATTCCGGCACGCAAGTCATTAGTTCCGCATTCCAATCGTACATACACCCCATTTGTTTTAATTGTTTTCTGATGGCACTAATATTTTCCATTGTGCTGTCATAAGGGTGTATTCCCGTTTTTATGGCGTAGTTCTCAGCCGGAAGACCGAATGCATCGTATCCGATAGGCTCGAAAATATTGAAGCCTTTCAGTTTTTTAAATCTTGCCCAGGAATCGGTTGGACCGTAATTATACCAATGTCCGCAGTGCAGTTTTGATCCGGACGGGTAAATAAACATAACAAGACAATAAAGCTTGTTTTCAGATTGAGAAAAATCAGTTTTAAATACTTGATTAACTTCCCAATATTGCTGCCATTTTTTTTCAATTTCAGAATAGGGGTAACGCATTTTTCCAACAAAAATTTAAAATAATTACAAATTTACCTAAAAATTAATGTACTTAAAAATGGAGTATAATAATGCAGC
>CAZAOG010000215.1:0-2510 GCA_964486645.1 uncultured Ignavibacteriaceae bacterium
CACTTTCCTTTAAGTACTTCAAAACCTCCGGTCTAACATTACTGTTGGCAGTTCCCTTCTGTGGAAGTTGAACGTTAAAAGGCAGCCCCTTGTATTCTTCGATTAAGCTATAGAATATATTTATTGCCTCGGAATGATTTATTCCCAAACGTGAAAGTATTTTAGAAACTTTCTCTTTTTTCTTCGGGTCGATCATTGCTCTAAGCGTTACTGTTTTGCTCATAATCTTTCGCCTTTTCAGATGTTGTTTTACATAGCCGTATCACAGCCATTCCCAAAATAAAATTCAATAGGAAAATACATTCAAATCAACGAACAACTTGGTAGGCTAACGGATCGGGCATCAGCCGGAATCAAAGGCTTGACGGAACTTCAATAATGCCGTAGAACCGGACGCGTTAGTTTTTCAACTGCATGCCCGGGTTAGGCGTATTTCAAACGTAAGATGGTACTGTTTCTTGTATTAGATTTCCTTCCAAGCGGTTAAAAGCAATTTCCGCAATTTCTTGAATTGTCTCCCGGTATGTAATATTATTATTTATAAAACACGCCCTTGGAAAATAACTGCAGTCTGTATCATTGGGGCGCTGTGTCATTCCGGGAACCAAGTTTGCCTCAAGAAAATACGGGCAATCATTTTCATCCATAATTATATCAATTCTGCCGTAGTCTCTGGCACCTAAGGCAATAAAAGAACGTTTTGCGATTGAAACGACACTGTCAAATATATCTTCATCATCAATGGCTATTACTATTTCATTATTCTCTTTTTTAGTTTCATAGCCAAGAATTTTACTGTATAAATTTTTATCGGAGAAAGTTATTTCTATCGGTAGCGCTTTTGGCTCATTCATATAATCCAGACCAAGGATTGAAACCGTAAACTCTCTGCCGCTTAAATATTTTTCTACCAGAGCCGACTGTTTAAATAAAGTATAAATACTTTGGACTTTATTTTGATAACTTTCAAAATTATAAACGATAGAATCACTGCCTATACCTCTACCATCGCCTTCTTGCAAAGGTTTAATAAATAAAGGAAAACTGACCGGAAGTTCATCGGCATTTTTATACAAACCGCGTTCTGCAACAAAATAAGGCATTGTATTAATACCGAATTCCGCTACTCTTCTTTTTGCAGCATCTTTACTAAATTCTAATTCAATTGCCTCTTTTCCGGAACCGGTATAATTAATACCGGCGTTATCAAAATATTCCGATATCCATATTTTCTCTTTTGAGTTCTTTGTAATTTCATTATCGTTAAAAACGACATATTTAATACCCGTAAATACTAAGTCCGGTTTCCGGAAGATAATTTTAACTAAATCGGATTTTGTCCTAATTATATTAAAATTAACATTAGTATATTTTTCATTTAAGGCATTGTAAACATTTATACAATTTTTTACAGAACCAAAACCCATCATAGCTAAATCAGCAATATCCGTTGCTATCACTTCGATATATCTTTCTTGCTTTTCAACAAATCCTAAATGCATTGACATTATAAATTACTCCTTATTAAAAGTATTATGGAAAAAATACAACTAATAAGAATACGCAATAATAATAGATTTGCAAATGTTTTTTTTTGGCTGTATAGGAAAATGTCTACTTCTAATTAGCAATCCGATGCTAAGGCGCAGCCTATAACAACACTGCCGATTTTATTAAACAACTTTTTATTTACTGTAAAACTTACATTTACAAACAAAGCCAAACTGCGAAACCGAAACGGCAAATCAAACTTCGTAATTGCGCTAATGCCAAGAGTGAAAACGCTGTCGCCCGGAGACACTTGTTATACGTTTTTTTGTGCTAACTAATGTTTTTAATTAATTTTTGTATTTTTTTTCTTAATTCAGGTAAGTCTTCCTTAGCGGTCTTCCAAACTACTTCGGTATTTATTCCGAAATAATCGTGAATTAATATATCTCTCATTCCGCTTATTTCTCTCCAAGGAATTTCTTCGGATTGGTCTCTTATTTCGGCTGGTATTTTCTTACTTGCTTCTCCTATAATTTCCATCGCACGAACCAATGCAAATTGCGTCTTTTCATCTTTTTTCGAGTTCTTTGTATGTCATATCCTTTATGAAAGAAATTCCTTTTCCAATTGAGTCATAAATATCATCCAAATATGTCTTGAAGTCTCTTTGCTTTTTCATATTGAAATTGCTTCGTCCAGTATATTTTGACTTAATCTTGGTTTTAAAGTATCCTTCATAACTAAATCTACATTTACTTGAAGTTGGTCGGAAAGATAATTTTTCAACTCAATAAATTTTATTAAACTTGGAACCTTGGAGAAAGAAACCAGTAAGTCTAAATCACTACCGCGTACTTGTTCATTTCTCACATATGAGCCAAATATTTCAATTGAATTGACTTGGTACTTTCTTACTAAATCCGGGAGCAACGTCCTTATTTCCGACAATATTTTATCTAAGTTTTTTTCCATATACAAAAGATGATATAATTTATTCAATAATTCAACTACATCAAATC
>CAZAOG010000216.1:0-2292 GCA_964486645.1 uncultured Ignavibacteriaceae bacterium
ATTTCAATATATTTTATCATCAAAGGCAGCTGAATAAGAAAAGCCACAAAAGCAATTCTCAGCCAGATAAACAAGGGTGTAGCAAGATATCCCCATAATTGTATACGCTTGGTCATATTAAAATATTTATCGATTCTGTAATCTTCCATCTGCTTTCCATAAAGAGTATAATAAACATCTCTTGTCATAATAAACTTTTGGAATGCAAAGGATATAAGTATAGTGATTACCGTAATCAGTAAATACAACTGCCAGGTTTCAAACAGTCTTTCTTTCCTTTCATTAGGTGAAATTGCAATTGAATTATTCATTTACAACTACCTTATTTTGATAAATAGATTCTTTCAATTTCCACATTTGTTTAAAGTAGCCGTCAGCTGAAATCAATTCTTGCGGACTTCCCTTCTGCAAGATTGTTCCGTTTGCAAGTACATAAACAAAATCTGTTTTCATAATTGAATTTAAGTTATGAGTAATAAGTAAAACCGCATTTTCTTTTGCATAATTTTTAATAATATCAAAAATTATTTTTTCAAGTTCAATGTCGATACCGCTTAATCCTTCATCAATAATCAATACTTTAGGATTATTAAATAATGCACGCGTAATAGAAATGAGCTGCTCTTCACCACCGGAAAGTTCACGCCCGTCTTCGCCGATTATTGTGGCAAGACCGTACTCAAATCGTTGGTAAAACTCCATCAACCCCAGTTCATCTATTTTTTTTACTAATTTTGTTACATCGTCAATCGGTCTGCCTATTAGAATATTTTCTGCAATTGTTCCGTTAAATATTTTTATTGTTTGTGGAACCACTCCAATATTTTTTCTATATTCAGATAATTCAATTTCCTCTGCTGCTGTTTTATCGACAAGAAGACTTCCGTTATTTAAGGTATATTTTCTTTGAAGTATTTGAACCAACGTGCTTTTACCCGTACCACTATTGCCCCAAAGGGATGTAACTTTTCCTTTTTTAATATCAACGTTTATATTATCAAACAAGTTTTCTCTTCCATTCCAAGAAAAAGAACCGTCCTTAATGGATAATTCGTCCCTCAATTTAAATGGTAACTTACCCTTACTTTTCTCTGTATCAACCAAAAGCATATCCATTAACCTGGTTGAAGCAATTGATGTTTCCTGCAGAACAATATCAGTATTTACAAAACGGTTAACGGCGGGAAGTATATTTGCAAGTAATGAATATGCAGCCATCAACGCGCCTATAAGGAGTTTGCCTTCAACTACCCAAAGAGCACCGCTTGTTAACAAACCAACAATTATTAAGCTACCGAAAACTTCAGCAAAAAGTGATAAATTAGTCTGAGTAAATCCGAGTGTTTTAATTCTTTCTTGATAATTACCAAAGAAAAACTTGTTGATTCTAGAATAGGAATTACCGGAATTAAAACTAACTACCTCATCAACCCCCTTAAGACTATCAATATATGTCGATTCAACCAGGGCATAGCTTTTCATTACATCGTTTTGTTGGTCTTTTATTCTTTTTACACTAAGCAATAATACCAGCGCATAAATAGGAATAAGGGCAAGCGATAGCAAGGCTAACATTGAAGAGAAATAAAACATAAACGCGAAAGAACCGATTATTACAAATACATCAATAATAGAAACACCTACTATCTGTAGAACAGCATTTTGTATTCTTATTGCGTCATTCATACGTGCGGTAATATCGCCTATTTTTCTTGTATCAAAGAATTTTTTCGGTAATTTAAAAAGATGTAATAGAAAATCTGCATTAATATTTACATTTACATTTTTATTAAGGATAATTAAAAACCGCTGACGAAAATAACCGGCAAAAGATTTAATCAACAGAATAGCCAACAGGAAACCGCCGCTGTATATAATTTTAGTATAATCTTTTTGAGGAATAAATTTGTCAATGAGAAGCTGCACAAACAGTGCTGTTGCAAACCCGATAACTGTATAGACTATTCCAAGAAACAGAGATTGATAAACCCAGGTTTCCTCCTTTTTAATGTATGAATAGACCCAATTATACCACTGAGGAGTTTCTTTTTTATACAATTCATTCTCAGGTTCAAGCAAAACGACAGCTTTACTTTTCCAGATTTTTAAGAACTCATTTTTGGAAAGCCAATATTTCCCTTTCCCTGGATCTGCAACATAAGCTTTTTCGGTTTTTATTTTATAGATAACTAGAAAATGATTTAACTTTTCATTTATTACAACGTTAGCAATACAAGGCATTTTTTCTTTCATCAAATCTTCATACTCACCCGAAGCACCAATAGCTTTAAA
>CAZAOG010000217.1:0-2272 GCA_964486645.1 uncultured Ignavibacteriaceae bacterium
CGGGCGAATGAGAGTACCAAAAATAGCACTAAATAATTGAATAAGCAAGAAAAGTAAGGAATTGGAATTTTATTTTGCCGCCAATGCGCGAATTGGCGGCATGAGTAAATTCTTTATTTCTGCTATAATTCAAATTACGGCACAGTATAAAAATACGGTCATTTAAAATTGTTTAATGATGTAAATAAATTTTCACGGTAATTTCTTGTGTAAATATGAACTATTGGTATGGTAAAGACAGGGTTACCCCCTATAATAAATAAGGAAAAAATGGCATATTACTTTTAACCGGGAAAGAAATCAACCAAATAGTTTATAAACTTTATGGATTAACTAAAGAGGAAATTAAAATAGCAGAGGAGAATAAAATATATATTATTGTTATTTTATAACATTCCAATATTTGAAACTTAAGTAAAATATAATGTTAAAATTAACGGACATAAATACCGATGTATTTGAATGGGCTGTAAATTATTCCGGTGAAGGAAACGCAATCTCAATTAAGTTTCCGAAGCTGAGTAAATGGATTAAAGGGGATGATTCCCCGAC
The DNA here is from genome assembly GCA_964486645.1 of uncultured Ignavibacteriaceae bacterium. GTDB lineage: Bacteria > Bacteroidota > Ignavibacteria > Ignavibacteriales > Ignavibacteriaceae. Next base: position 553 of record CAZAOG010000217.1, read on the forward strand.
AGTCAGGCAATTGGAAAAGTTTTCCAAAGCAACCAGGATACCGTTCGGATATTTCTTTTTGGACGAACCCCCGACTGTTTCTTTGCCGATTCCTTTTTTCAGAACGCTGGATGAAAAGCAACCGCTTTCTTTTAGTCCCGAACTTATTGATACAGTAAGAATGATAGAACAGCGGCAAGGATGGTTAAAAGAATATCTTGTTCAAAATGGTTTGGAACCTTTTTCTTTTGTCGGTTCTGAAGATACAAGTGCTAATTATAAAACCGTAGCGAAAAATATTAAAAGAGCTCTCGGGTTAAATGATAAGTGGGCAAGCAAACTCCCAAATTGGGAAAATGCATTAAACTTACTTATTGAAAAAGCTGAAGAAGCAGGAATAAATGTAATTAGAAACGGAATTGTTGGTAACAATACACATCGTAAATTAAATTATAAAGAATTCAGAGGATTGGTAATGGTTGATGAACACGCTCCTTTTTTGTTCATTAACGGTGCAGATTTTAAATCTGCTCAAATGTTTACTTTAGCTCACGAATTGGCACACATCTGGATTGGCAGCAGCGCCATTTTCGATCTTCGACAAATGCTTCCTGCAGATAATGAAACAGAGAAATTTTGTGATAAAATTGCTGCAGAATTTCTTGTCCCTGAAACTTATCTTAAAAAAGAATGGAATAATTTCAAAATGACTGATGATCCGTTTCAAGCTATTGCTCGTTCTTTTAAAGTAAGTGAAATTGTTGCAGCAAGAAGAGTTCTTGATTTAGGTCTAATTTCTAAAAATAATTTTTTTGAGTTTTATAATGAATACTTAAACAAAATTCCAAAAGGTAAGGGAAAGGAAAAGGGTGGAGAATTCTATAATAATCAACCATATCGAGTTGGTAAACGATTTGCAAATATAATTTTTACAGCTGTAAAAGAAGGCTCGCTGCTTTATAGGGATGCTTATAAACTTACAGGTTTAACTTCCAAAACATTTCAAGAATTTGAGAACAAATTACGTTCTGAGTAATGTCCGGTAGTACGCAAATATACATTTTAGATACAAGTGTTTTGATACAAGCTCATCGCGTTTATTACTCGTTTGATATTGCTCCCGCTTTTTGGAATTTTTTAATTGATTCGGCAAAAACCGGAGAAGTAGTAAGTATTGATAGAGTGTTTGATGAAATTATAGAGTGTTTGATGAAATTTCAGAAGGTAAAGACGAGCTTGCAGATTGGACTAAAAACAAATTTTCGTTTGCCTTCGCAGAAACACAATATGACTCAAACATTTTAACCATTTATAGTAAATTGATGAAGTGGGCTAACGAACAAACACAATTCACTCAAGCAGCAAAAGATGAATTTGCCCGTGCAGATAATGCAGATGCTTGGACAATAGCTTATGCTTCAACTCATAATTGTATATTGGTTACTCAGGAGGTATTAAACGCAAACATCCGCAGTAAAATTCCTATTCCGAATGTTTGTGAAGCTTTTGATATTAAATATATAGATACATTCACCTTGCTTCGTGAATTAAATTTTAAATTTAAATAATCTCTGTTTCTGCAAGGTAAATTTTAATAAAGATAGTAACTATTTATTTTGCTGCGACACACCAAGGGCGGTTAAAAATCCGCGAATTGGCGGCAAGAATTTTTCCTACCTCAATAACTTCTTCTTTAAAAATGCCATCTGTTCTGCAACATGTGATTTTTCTTTTGCGTTTA
>CAZAOG010000218.1:0-2239 GCA_964486645.1 uncultured Ignavibacteriaceae bacterium
AAAAAAGAGATTTGTTTTAACCGTTTCACTTGTGCACCTTTGGTGTAACGGTTTTCAGTACTTTTGAGACAGCTTCTACACTAGAAAATATAATTGTAAATATGTTAATATAAAACCCGCAAGCAATCCGCCTAAAACTTGGTATTTATCGTGAACGTTTAATTCCACCCTTGCCCATCCGATTAGAAAAGCCAATAACAAAAAAGCCCAGTAAACCGGGTTCAGAAGAAAAACAAACAAGGCGAAGTGCTGTGCAGCTCCCATAGAATGAGAACTTATTTTCCATCTATAATTGATAAATATAATAACAAAATTATTGACAATGTAACTAAACCAAAAAATTATAAGCAGATGGTTAACGTTAAAAAATAGTAGAATAAAAAGTCCGATTAAATAAAAACCTATTTGAATCAAATAAGGAATTGTTCTTTCCCTGCTTTCTGTTTCGTCAAATGTTCTAATCTTCCTTTTCTTTAACAGATACAAATAGGTTAAAATTTGTATGCTGAAGCCGAAGGTTAAAGCGGTAAAAATCACCGTCCATTTCTGTAAAAGAGCAGGCTCGTATTTATTTGCAAGAAAAGTAAAGACCAGAATTGTGAAGGTTTGTGGAATAAATAATATTGAAATTATTTTTGCAGTTTTACGCTTAGTAAGTTTAGTCAATTATTTCTTTATCCGATTAATTATATAGTTTGAGAATTATACCGCTACATTCATCCCTTTTAATTTTTCAGAATAGTCTGAAAGGATATCTTCAATCTTACTGAAGCAAAGCGGTTCCATTAAGGCTTTTCTTATTTGCGATACGTTCGGAAGACCTCGCAGATAACCCGAATAAAATTTTCTGTGTTCCAATATTGCCCTTCTTTCACCTTTAACCTTTATTGCCAGTTCAAGATGTCTAAGGCAGGTTTTAATTCTAAGTTCTTCATTAATTTTTGTTGAAATATATCCGTCATTAAGCAGTTCTTTCGCTTCTTTGAATATCCATGGATTACCTATTGCGCCGCGGGCTATCATTACTCCGTCGGCATTTGTTGCTTCAAAAGCTTTTTTAACGTCTTGCGGCGTTAGTACATCACCGTTGAGCACAACCGGAATATTTACTACTTCTTTTATTCTTGGAATCCAGTTCCAGTCGGCTTCTCCTTTGTGTCCCATTACCCTTGTTCTGCAGTGAATCGTTAAAGCGGATGCGCCTGCATCCTCAAGTCTTTTTGCCACTTCCAGTATCCGGATGCTTTTACTGTCAATACCCAAACGTGTTTTAACCGTTACAGGCAGGGAAACCGATTCAATTACTTCTTTTACCAAATTCTGCATGTAAGCGGGGTCTTGCAGCAGACCTGCACCGGCGCCTAATTTTACAACACCCTTAACCCAGCAGCCGGCATTTATATCAATTAAATCGGGTAATTCTTCTTCCGCAATTTTTGCAGCCGAGACCATTGATTTTGTATTTCCGCCGTAAATTTGAATTCCGACCGGACGTTCTTCTTCAATTATTTTAAGTTTCCGGTGTGTTCTTTCCGATGAACGCACCAATCCTTCGGCATTAACAAATTCCGTGTAAACCACATCCGCACCGAGTTCTTTGCATATCAATCGAAATGAAATGTCCGTTACATCTTCCATCGGTGCCAACAAAATGGCTTTTTCTTTCTCTATTTTGCCGACTTTAAACAATTGAATTATCCTTTTTTATCCTTTTTTTTCTGTTCCCATTCAATCAATTTACCGTTTTTGAAAAAATAAGTTATATCTCCGTAATACCACTGAGTAAAAACTCCCCATTTTCTTTTTATTTTGTTTATTCTATCCGGTTTACCCCAACTGTCCCTAAGCATATTCTCCGTCATTCCTTTCCAAACGCTTCCGTTAGAAACCCTAATTCCGTTCTTTTTTCCATATTTCAATATATACAATCTTTTTTGATGCTTCCTTAAATTAGAATCAAGGTTTTCCAACACATTTTTAAGACTGTCAACCTCTTGTTTAAGTTTTGCATTGTATGACTTTAATTGTTCTTTCTGTGCTTTTAAATTTGATAAAGTGTTCTCTTTAGTTTGTGAGTATAAACTTTGTCCGTATAACGAAATTGTTAAAATGACAAATACAGCAATTCGAAATTTAGATAACATTAATTTCCTTTCAGTAATTTTAAATAAATTGTTTTTATAATTGGGTTTTAATCGATACCAAAATTAAAGAAATACAGGCTTAATATAAAGGGAAG
>CAZAOG010000219.1:0-2231 GCA_964486645.1 uncultured Ignavibacteriaceae bacterium
CGAGAGATGCCAAAGTGCAAAGGAACTTGCTAAGAATTTAAGAAAGATAAAGAGAATATCTACAGGCAATAGAACCAGTAGGATGTATAATGTTAACAGCTCTGCTATAAATGTTCAGACGACACAAAACACACAAATACGCTCTGTAAAATCAATCGGAGAAATGCAGGTTAAAAACCTTGCAAAAAAACTTTTTTATAATCCTAAACTTTTTTGGAGTTTTAGTGCATTTTGTTTTGCGGCAATAGTATACTTATTAGTTGTTTTTGTTTTTACCAAAGCAGAAATTACTTTACCGACAACAAAGACAACCATACTCCCTCCCGATAAAGCAGTTTATGAAAACGGTATCGGTTCAAATCTGAATATATCACCGGACAGCAAGTATATTACTTTCGTCGCTGACGATTCTGTAGGTATACGCAAGTTATGGATTCGACCGATAAATTCCGAAACTCCCAGAGCATTAGCCGAAGTAAGCCGTTCAGCTTACCCGTTCTGGTCACCTGATAGTAAGTATATTGCATATTTCTCTAACAATAAATTAGTAAAAATATCCTTAGAATCAGGTACTACATTACCAATCTGTGATGTTACTGCAGGCAGAGGAGGTTCTTGGAGTAAAAACGGCATTATTGTTTTTGCACCTAACAGCAGCGGGGGTTTATTTAAAGTTCCTTCATCAGGAGGTAAACCTGAAATATTGATAAAAACAGATACGACTAATTCTTCTTGGAGTTTAAGATGGCCTTTCTTCCTACCCGATGGTGAAAACTTTTTATACTTAAATGCTTTTTATGGTGGAGGTTCAAAAGAGGAACAAGGAATTTATTTTGCATCACTAGATGGAAATATAAATAAGAAATTAACATCCGTGTCATCAAATCCTCAATTTGCAAACGAATATATGTTCTACGTAAACCAGTCAATTTTGCTTGCACAAAAGTTGGATTTAAGTGATTTGGAACTGAAAGGCGATATACAACCGATAGCAAAAGATTTACAATATTATGGAATCAGAAATTCCGGTACATTTTCCGTTTCCAATCTCGGCAACTTAATTTACCAAAAAGTTTATGAATCCGGTAAATATGTTGCTTTTGTAGATAAAGATGGAAATATAACAAAAAAATTATTCAGCAAACCCGTGGCCTTCTCTGGCTTATTGTCTAACAATGAAGATAAAATTTCTTTTGGTTCTTTGGATAAAAAACAAATTAATGTAGATATCTGGACTTATGATGTCGGAAGAAACGTCTCTACAAGATTGACGTTTGATAAAATGGACGATGTTGTCCCGCTTTGGTCTAGAAATGGGAAGAAGATATTTTTTAGTTCACAAAGTGAGAATGATAAATTTTCTATTTTTGCAAAGAATTCGGACGGATCAGGTAAAATTAAAAAAATATATTCTGTTGAAGGAAATGTATTTTTAAGTGATATAACAAGTGATGGTACATTATATTCAGTCGCTATTAATAATCAGAAAAACAATACCGGATGGAATGTACACATTATACATCCATCTGAAAATAAAAAACCTATCATAAAACTTGATACCAAATATGACGAAAGATTTGCAATGTTTTCCCCTAATCAGAAATGGTTTTTATATGAATCCAATGAATCGGGCAAATTTGAGATTTATGTATTACCGTTGGATGGAAGTAACGGTAAATGGCAAATATCTGTAAATGGAGGTCTCAGCGGCAAATGGATGGATAAGGGTAAAAAGATTTATTACGGAACCAGAGATAATAAAATTTATGCAGTTAACCTAAATGAGACCAAGTCGTCTATTTCACCCGGTAAACCGTATTTAGTATTTTCGTCAAACAATACCGTGATTAACAGAATTTTTGATATAACAAAAGACGGAAAGAAATTTTTAGTTGAAATCCCCAAAGGAACTAATTCAAGAACACCACTTACATTTATAACTAATTGGAAACAAATGGTAGAGAAAAGGAAATAGAATTTATTTTTTTATTGGATTAGAGTTGGAAAGGACTTTACTCCCATTAAAATAAAATGAGGCTAAAGTCGGAATTTAATTAAAAAATACTAATCAACAACCATGCCTGCCACAGGCAAGTTAAAGGCCGCGGTTAGAAAGAATAATATATGATAGGAAAAACAATTTTACATTACGAAATACTTGAGCAAAATTTCCTGCCGCCGGGCAAGGTCGGCGAAGCCTTACTACGCTTAAGCTTCGTAAGGCAGGGCGG
>CAZAOG010000220.1:0-2222 GCA_964486645.1 uncultured Ignavibacteriaceae bacterium
TATCTGCCTCCTGCCGGAAGATTCGTCTCCAAAAAAGAAGTTAGAAGCGAGAACAAGTGAAGTCTTGTGCCTTTCCCTTCGTAAATTCCGTGTGAGCGGTTGGGGTAAGCCATCATTGTAAACGGTTTGTTGTACTTTACCAATTCATTGATCAATCTTTCCGTATTTTGATAATGTACGTTGTCGTCGCCGGTGCCGTGTACTACGAGTAATTTTCCTTCAAGGTTCTTGGCGTAAGTCAGGGCTGCGGATTTTATATATCCTTCTTCGTTATCCTTCAGCAATCCCATATATCTTTCCATATATATTGTATCGTACAATCTCTCGTCGGTTACGGGTGCAACAGCCATACCCACACTGAATATATCGGGATAACGGAACATCAGATTTAAAGTCGAGACCGCACCGCCGCTCCATCCCCAAACCCCAATTCTATTGGAATCAACAAAATTATATTTGGTGATTATTGTCTTCATTGCCTCGGCTTGATCTTTTGATGTTAAAGTGCCTATATTTTTATAAATATATTTTCTGAAAGCACGCCCTCTCGGTGCCGGAGTTCCCCTGTTATCAACGCTTATTACAATGTATCCTTGTTGAGCGAGCATCCAATACCACAAAGAACCGGTTGACCAGCGGTCGAGTACAGTTTGTGCGGCGGGATGTCCGTATAAATAATAAAGTACAGGATATTTTTTTGAAGAATCGAAATCCGGAGGCTTGATCATCCATCCGTCCAATACAACGCCTTCGCCTATGTCTACTTTAAAGAACTCCGTGGGTAATCTTTTTATGGCATTTATTTTTTCAGATAGTTTTTTGTTGGCAACTACATTTCTAATTACTTTATGGCTCGGCAGCTTTATCAAATCTCTTATCGGCGGAGTGTTTATATTTGAATAAGTATGAATGGCGTAATTGGAACCCTTGGATATCTGGTAAGAATTTATTCCGGTGTATGAATCCGGGGTTATTTTTTCAATATTTCCTTTTCCGTCAAGAGAAGCTCTGAATAAATATCTCTGCGTAGCATTATCGGGAGATGCTATGTAATAAATCCAACCGTTTTTAAAATCAATGGAGGAAACCCTAATTACGTCAAAATTACCGGGTGTAATTAATTTTACGTCTTTACCGTCTCTTGAAACAACATACATATGTCTCCAGCCGTCGCGTTCACTTATCCAAGTAAAATTTTTACCTTCGTTGAACCAGTGCATATCGTTGTTAACATCTATCCAAGCATCGTCGGTTTCGGTAAGGATTGTTTTTACATCCCCGGTTTTTATATTACCGAGCATTATTTCAAGTTTATTTTGCGGACGGTTTAATCTTTGTATATAAATTTCGTCCGAAGTTTTTGGCCAGCCCATTCTTGCAATGTAATTGTTTCTGGGGTCGCCCGGAATTTTCATCCAAACGGTTTTACCTCCTTCCGCGCTCACCACTCCAACCCTGGCGGCGGAATTTTGGGTACCTACTTTCGGGTATTGAACCGGAATAGTGTAGGAGTAAATGGAGTCGGTGTCGTTTATCATTAAAAATTCACCTATGCCGGAAGCGTCTAACTGCCAGTATGAAATATATTTGCTGTCGGGACTCCAACGAAAGCCGTCCCTGTCATCAAGCTCTTCTTCGTAAACCCAGTCGAATGTACCGTTGATGGTAGTTTTGGAGCCGTCAAATGTCAACTGAGTAATTTTCCCGTCCGAAAGGTTCTGCACGAATACATTATGTTCGCTTACATAGGCAACTTTTTTATTATCGGGCGAAAATTTTGTAAACATAAGGGAAGACTCGGGTGCATCGCCGCCGAGTTTCATTAAATTTTTTGTTTTAAGATTTAATACCCAGTAATCCCCTCTTGTATTGTATCTCCAAACCCTCCTTGTGTTTGTAAATATCAGCAGCATATTTTTATCAGAAGACCACTCGTAATTGGAGATTGGAAGTGCGGTTGTATCGCCTTTGGGAATTAAAAGCTCTGCGGAAACAAGAATTGTTCTGTCACCCGATTCCGTATCGTATTTTACTATATCTCTGGCGCGTTTAACCGTTTCGGATTTTTCTAAAGTTGTATAACTTTTTCCGTTATCTAAAAAGCGTGCGGGTCCGAACCTTTCACCGCGAAACTCATATTTTTTGAAAAGACGGTCAATTGTTAAAATTGATTTGTCGGTTTCCTGCGGAATAATAGGTTGAATAAAAAGGACAATAACAAA
>CAZAOG010000221.1:0-2179 GCA_964486645.1 uncultured Ignavibacteriaceae bacterium
TTGATAAATTATTAATTTGATAAATCAAATTCCTACTGTTTTATTTTAATTTAACCGACCTTCTCTTTCAATGTATTCTCCGGCACGTTTCTGAAAATCTTCTAGAGAAGGAAACTGTTTATCTGCAGCGGACATTAACCTTGCCTGATCTTTTTCCCCAATTACAGTAGTATTCATATTCTAATGTTGTTTTAAACAGTTCTACAACTCGGTTTTGTTTTTCGCATTCAATCTGACCTACTTTAGACATAATTTTTTATCTATTTGTTATTGATTTCATTTTAGAAATTACTTCATCAAAATCCGGGCTCTCATCATAGAACATAGTAGATTGCATTTCCTTATAATCACTCCTGTATTTAGCTATAAATTCCTTTGGCGGAATTATTTTCACGTTCTCAAAAGTTAGTTTATTGTAATCGACGGTTCCCATGGGTTTTAATGGTGTAAACATTTCACGATGTGCACAAATATCTTTAAATAATTTTTTGTTCTTCTTTGCTTCCTCATAATAGTCAGTTTCCATAATTTGAACAATATCATAAAGGTGACGGGACATTCTGTGATATCTTATTTTATCATAAGGTTTATTAAATTCTTCGTGTAAAAGGATTAGCTTTTCCATAAGAGTTTTAGATGGAATTACAGTATTAACTTTAAATTTTTCTTCCGTAAAGTCAGCGTCAACAATATTAGAATCAATAATTGAATTTATCTCTTTCTCTTCAAAAGGTTCCATTAACGCTCTTGCACCGATTTCAATTTGAACGCGTGGTGAAAGATAAGACTCTTTATCAAAAACAGATGTATAATTAATTAATACAGTTTCCGGGTCCTGATCAGAGATTTTGGTATTTGGGACTTCAATATTAAAATGCTTCTTTTCTATTCCATACTTTTTCAGTTCGCTTAACAATATATCGGGCAACTTATTAAGAATAAAATTATGGGATGCTTTTCTTAATTTTCTAATTTGTCCCTTTGTTAGTACACCGCTGAAGCCCAAAAAATCCCTGTTTATTGAAAAATCAATATCCTCCGAAAATCTTTTTATCAGATTGTAGCATTTACTTAATGATGTGCCGCCTTTAAATACAATATGAGATTTCAGTTCGGAACTAAATAACATTCTTAATGAGAGTGTTACCCAAGCATCCTTTTCAACGGCGAATGGCGGAAGACCGGTAGCAACAGTAATTTGATTGAATAAATCTATTTGCTCTTTTTTAGTTAAGTTTAACCAGTTAGCCATTTTCACTCTTCGATAATACTCAATACTATTTTCTGTATCCAAACGGGAGCGTAAACTATATTTTTTTTAACCGTTTCAGATTCACCACTTTTTTCAATAATCTTTTTTATTTTTTGTACTGTTTGGGCGGTAACATTCTCCTTCCTTAATTCTCTTAACCCCTGAATAATCAGATTACTTAATTTATGATTAACTGCAAGGTTCTTAGGACTTGTTTTTTTTAATGTAATTTTCTGATTGCCAACTTTAATTTTTCTTGCCGAACCATCCGTTAAATAAACTACGTTCATTGGTATTTGTGTTGACAATCCCAACTTATACAATGCGTAAGAACCGGTCGGAACAATACGCGCTTTGTCTCTCTTTGCTATTGCTTCAGCTATTTGCTCTGCAGTCGGGTGGATGGTACCGAGCAGTTTATTCTCTTTGGGGCGGTAATAAATACCCTGAGCAAGGCGTAAAAGCCGCTTTTGATTAGTTAGTCTTTTTAGCGATTGCCTGATTACAACATCATTGCCTAACGATGCAAAATCTGTTATGAAGATTATTTTACCTTTTGGCAGTTTATTTATTTTATCATTCAGTTTTTTAATTATTGATTCAGCCATTTTTCAACATTCTTTTTGTCACAAAAATAGTAAATATTTGTGACAGTTTGTTGAAGAATTTATGTTAGAATAAACCCCGATATTGTAATAATTCGGGACAGAAGAATATTTCTATTTGGGCTAAAGCTCTGATCCTTTTTTATTATACAACTTCGAGATGAAGTGAGTGTGTTAATATTAATAAAACGGTTAAAACCGTTACAAATAGTTACGTTTTTCGTTTGGAATCACCGGAATGAATTCCGGTGTTAATTAATTTTATTGTTGTCGAACAAATCCCAAAAACCAGCGTCGGTAAAATTGATAAAAAGGTATTAAG
>CAZAOG010000222.1:0-2168 GCA_964486645.1 uncultured Ignavibacteriaceae bacterium
GGCAAAACAATTTCACACTATAAAATTACGGAGAAATTGGGCGAAGGCGGAATGGGAATAGTATATAAAGCCCAAGATTCTAAGCTCGATCGTTTTGTTGCAATTAAATTTCTTCCTCCGAATTTAGCCGCATCCGAAGAATTAAAAGAAAGATTTATTCGTGAGGCTAAGTCTGCCGCTGCTCTTAACCACCCCAATATTCTAAATATATATGAGATTGATGAAGAAGATAATACCCTATTTATTGTAATGGAATTTGTTGATGGTCGGACATTAAAATCTTATATCAACACAATAACAACCGGAATAGGGGTAGAAGTAAAGCAAGCTATTGAATGGATAGAACAAATATCAAACGGTTTAAAAGCCGCACATGATATGAATATAATCCACAGGGATATTAAGACTGAAAATATTATGATAGCCAAGGACGGACAGCTTAAAATTATGGACTTTGGACTTGCTAAACTTAAAGGAAGTGCCGGTATCACCAAATCAAACACTTCTCTCGGAACACTATCCTATATGTCACCCGAACAAACAATGGGAATACCGGCAGACCACCGCAGTGATATTTGGTCGCTTGGTATTGTATTTTATGAAATATTAACCGGGGAATTACCATTTAAAGCCGAACACGACGCAGCGTTATTATATTTAATTACTAACGAACAACCCCCTTCACCCAACCTTTTGAATAAAAAAATTCCGCACCAGTTGGATTCTTTAATAAACAAAATGCTTGAAAAAGATAAAGGTAAAAGATTTCAAAATATCGATGAATTTATAAAAACAGTTGGAGCTGTAAAAAATGAAATTCAAAAGACGGTAAATACCGTCAATACTAAGGCGATAGTCGTTTTACCATTCGATAACATAAGTCCCGACGAAGACAGTGACTATTTTGCCGACGGTTTGACAGAGGAATTGATTTCACACTTATCAAAACTAAAAGACATAAGACTTGTGCCCAGAACCACATCAATGAGGTATAAAGGAACAACCAAAGATATAAAAACAATCGGAAGAGAGTTATCCACAAGGTACATACTTGCCGGAAGCGTAAGAAAATATAAAGAAAACATAAGGATATCGGTTGAACTGATTGAAGTTGACATTGATGCACAATTATGGGCTGAGACATACAAAGGAAAATTGGAAGATGTTTTTGATATACAGGAAAATGTTTCAAAACAAATAGCGGAAATGTTAATGGTAAAGCTGACACCCAACGAAAAAATCATTTTAACAAAAAGATCCACTCTTAACGCCGAAGCATTTGATATTTATTTACGTGCAAGGAATTCTTTATATCAGAGGACGAAAAAGAGTATGTTATTTTCAATACAACTATTTGAAAAAGCTCTGGAACTTGATCCAAGATATGCAGATGCTTACGCAGGGATTGGTGAGGCATATTCTTATTTATATTCCGATATTGAAAGAAAGGAAAAATGGCTGGACAGAGCAATTGAAGGAAGTCTAAAAGCACTTATGTACGATTCTTCTTTACCTGAGGCTTATGCCGCGCTAAGTATTGCATATTATAATAAAAGAGAATTTGAGGATGCCGTAGCTGCCAGCAAAAAAGCCATTCAGCTTGATCCCAACAATTTTTTAGGATATTGGATTTTAGGAAGAATATATCTTGGCACAGACAAAGATAAAAAAGCTGTTATGTTGTTTGAAAAAGTAATTTCCCTAAATCCCGAATTTTATTCCGGTTATTCAGACTTACAGATTGTATATAAAAGATTAGGTGAAGAAGAAAAACACAAACAAATTTTAGATGCCTCCCTGGAAGTATATCCTATTTATTTGTCTAAACATAATGAAGATTCACGTGGACATATGTTTTATGCAATAGCTCTTGCTCAAGCGGGGAGAAAAGATGAGGCTAAAAAAGAAGCTGAAATAGCTTTGGAAATAAGTCCGGATGATTCATTAATGTTATATAACGCTTGTTGTTTTTATGCTCAAATGGGAGAAGTGAATATATCTTTAGAAAAATTGCAAAAATCTATTGACGCCGGTTATGGTAACTCCGAATGGCTGGAAAGAGATACGGACTTGGAAAGTATAAGACACGATCCACGATTTAATGAAATGTTAGAAATAATGAAAAAGAAGGATAAAAGGATATAACAAAAAAACTAGCCTATGATAGG
>CAZAOG010000223.1:0-2144 GCA_964486645.1 uncultured Ignavibacteriaceae bacterium
GTTCGTAAACCGTTAAAATTATTTAGTTTTTACACCGCCGCTTAAAATAAATTAAATTTTAATATTTCTGAAATCTTGCATTTATTTTTTTTAACAGTTGTAAATATCTACGCCGTTATAATGTCAATAAAAGAACCTGCATCCAAGCAAGCTCCTCCTACCAAAGCGCCGTCAATGTCTGCTTTTGCAAGTAAGTCAAAAGCATTATTCGGTTTAACGCTTCCGCCGTATAAAATAGGAATATTTTCGGCAGTTTTATCGCTGAATGTTTCTTTCAAAAGTGAACGAATAAATTGATGAACTTCCTGCGCTTGTTCCGGTGTTGCCGTTTTCCCCGTACCGATTGCCCAAATTGGTTCATAAGCAATTATTATTTTATTTATTTCTTCTTCATTTAGTCCTTTAATTCCTTCTTGTACCTGTCTTTCTATTATATCATTTGTCGAGCCGTTTTCTTTTTGTTCCAATGATTCACCGATACAGAAAATAGGTGTAAGTCCGGAAGCCAATGCTTTCTTTATTTTCCTGTTTATAAATTCGTCGGTTTCGCCAAAGATTGTTCTCCTTTCCGAATGACCGAGTATTACATATTTGCAACCGACACTTTTCAGCATTTCGGACGATACTTCGCCCGTAAACGCACCTTTATCTTCAAAATGCATGTTTTGAGCACCGAGTTCTATTTTCGTACCGTTTAATAAATTACTTACTTCACTCAGAGAGGTAAACGGAGGGCAGATTATAACTTCTCTATTTATTGTTTGATTGTTCAACCCGTTTACTAATTTTGTAACCAGGTTTTGTGAATCACTTAAATTATTGTGCATTTTCCAGTTTCCGGCAATTATTTTCCTTCTCATTGTTTCCTCTTTTTTATCCATCAATTTTTAAGATTGTATTATACAATTTACAAACTAGTAAGGGTTCTATCAAAAAAAAAATATTTGTTGCTGTTTAACAACTAACTCCTAACTAATTTGTTTAGTTAAAATATCTGACTAAATTTAAAATATGGCTAATAAAAAAATTCCCAAGCAAGTAAAAGTTCTATCGTACGTAAGCCTTTTTACTGATATTGCCAGTGAAATGTTGTACCCGATTACGCCTATTTTTTTAACGGCTGTACTCGGTGCTTCTATGTCGGTGGTTGGTGCATTAGAAGGTGCCGCTACAATAATTGCCGGATTATTGAAGGGATATTTCGGTTCTTTATCCGATAAACTTTCAAAAAGAGCGCTATTCATAAAATTGGGTTATGCACTTTCCGCACTTTCAAAACCGCTGCCAGGTCTATTTCCGAATATTTCTGCCGTAGTATTTGCAAGAATCAGCGATAGAATCGGTAAAGGAATACGAACGGCACCCAGAGATGCTTTGCTGGCAAGTTATTCCAGGGGAAATACCGGTGCAATATTCGGTTTTCACAGGGGAATGGATACGCTCGGGGCGGCACTCGGTCCTTTGCTCGCCTTGGCTTTGCTTTATTTTTATAACAACAATTATCAACTGATATTTTTAATTGCTTTCGTGCCCTCTTTGATTGCGGTTACTTTCACAATCTTGGTTAAAGATAATTTTACTTCTAATATTGACAGGGGACAAAGGAAATATTCGATATTCTGGAGCAAAGCTTCAACAAATTATAAAATGCTTTTGCTCCTTGTTACCGTTTTTTCTTTGGTAAACAGCAGCGATGTTTTTCTGATTCTAAAATCCAAATCAATTTCCAATTCTTCCACACTGGCAATATTGGGTTATGTTTTTTACAACGTTGTTTATGCCGGTTTTTCATATCCTTTCGGAAAGTTATCCGATAAGTATGGAAAAAAGAAAATATTTGCGATGGGACTTTTGGTTTTTTCCTTCGTTTATTTGGGTTTTGCAACGCTTAACAGCGTATATCTTCTTTGGCTTCTTTTTGCGTTTTACGGAATCTATGCGGCTTCCACAGAGGGAATTGTGAAAGCATGGATCTCGGATTTAATTCCCGACGAGTACAGAGGTACGGCAATCGGACTGTTAACTATGTGTTCAAGTTTGGCAATTATGTTAGGCTCTTTTTTAGCCGGTGTTTTGTGGGATCAGTTCGGCTCGGAAGTTCCTTTCCTCATTTCTTCCGTAGTTAGTTTTGTTATTGTTTTTGT
>CAZAOG010000224.1:0-2135 GCA_964486645.1 uncultured Ignavibacteriaceae bacterium
GCAGTTAAGTATCCGGGATGGAGTCATTATAATTATACTTTGGGTAATCCGGTTATTAATATAGACACTGACGGTAGATATGTTGTTAGCTCAGATGGTAAAACTATATATCGTGTTACTAAAGCAGAAAATTTTATGATATCCTCTGTTGTCGGTTCTGTCCCATTTCTTAGCCCACTTATCAAAAGCATTAAGTCCGATCCTTCTTTACAGATAACTTCTAGTGATTGGGCTGGTTCTGTTATCGGGGCATTTTTGATGGGAACCGGTAAATTTGTTTCAAAATTTGCTGATGAATTGGGAGATAAACTAATTTCGGGGAACAGATTTGGAGTAACTACTGCATTCGGTTTAATTAATGATAAAAATGAAAAAGAAAATGAAAATAATATAGCTCTTGATGAAAACATTTTTAAAATAGCAAATAGCTTGGGTTTAGGCTTTGAAATAAAAGGGCGTTTAATAATAACCAAAAAAGGTTATAATAAATCAGATGTTGAAGCAATATTGGATAAAATCAATAAAGATATAAATGCTCATTTAGATGATAAAGAGGCTAGGAACTTAAGTAATAAAGAATGGGATGATATTAGAAAGGGAGCACAGGAAAGATTAAAAAATTTAATAGGAGAGTAAAAATTGAGAATAGCATATATCGTAAATTTTATATTTTCTATATTCCTTTTTAACGGATGTTCTTCTAAGGAACCTATCCCATTAAATTTGCATGGAAATATACTTTATATTGAAGATGTGGATGGAAGCGGTGGAACAACTGCAGGGAATTTCGGAGATATTATGACTTTTGACTTAAAAAATGGAAAACAATTCAGGATAACGGACGATAATTATTATGATGAACATCCAACTTATTCTCCTAGGTTGAATAAGATTCTGTTTGAATCCAAAAGAATTGGAGCTAGTAAGATTGCAGGATTAACATCAAAAACTAATCTGTTCTATTTCAGTCTGAATAAGAAAGTTCCGGAGCTTATTAATTTTAAGGGTTCAAACGATATATCAGACAGGAAAAAAATTAATTTTCATACTCCTCAATTTGATAAAGAGGGCAATAATTTCGCATTTATTTCTCTAAATCCAATAGGTTTCAGAAATGCTCTTTTTTATTATAAAATTAATGAGGACTCACTTCGAATCTTAACTGATTCCTTAATTTCTCCTCTTACATATACATTTGGAAATAATAAAATATATTTTACATCAAAGATTGAAGATAAATTTGGCCTTTTACCGAATTCCATAAATTCTATTGATATTGAAACAACTGAAGTGAAAGTGATCGTTCCATCAAGAAAAACAGAATATTTTTATCTTGGGGACGAAAGTAATGAGAAATTACTATATCTTGATAATTATATAGGTAACTTTAATGACCTTACGAATTATTCAATTAACATATTTCACCTAAAAACCAAAAAGAATGAAATACTAACAACTTCACGTAAATTAGGACTTATAGAAATAAAGACTCCCGTCTTTTCATCGGATTCAACTATATATTATATTGGGAATAAAGCAAAAAGAGTAGGGGAATTTGATGAAGATATATATGAAATGAATATAAACACGAAAAAAGTTAAAAGAATTACTTATAACGGACATATTAAAGAAAGCTTAAGTTTTTGTAGATAACAAAAAAAAATTGTTGACTTATATAGTCACAACTTTTAAAGATAAAACAAAAGCAGCGTACTTTTGTACCTATGGGCTCAAATGATTTTACTTTTTGGTCCATCCGGCAGAGACCCGCCTTCGCTAAAGCTACGGCGGGCAAGCTTGCCGTTTACGATATGACAACAAATAAAATTAAACTTATAAACATCTTTGGCAACGGCGGTATGCCTGCCCCTTTGGGGATAGGAAGAGTGGACGTAACCTGGAACGCTTGCCCGACGGAGTTTGAAAAACGAAGGCGGGGCAGCACCCCGGCATATACAAAACATTATTACACTTGCCCGCCGAAGTTCCGATTTTTGGAACGTAGGAGGGTAAAAGATCATCTCGGCAGTGTAAGAATTGATTTTGGTACAAACGGTAGTGTAAGCAGCGCTTATGCTTATTATGCTTACGGACAAATCTCACAGAGCTACAACAACAGCAACCCAAATGATAAA
>CAZAOG010000225.1:0-2108 GCA_964486645.1 uncultured Ignavibacteriaceae bacterium
TGCCTGCCGCAGGCAAGCTGAAGGTCGTGGCTATAAATTCCGTAGACTTTCCGCAGACTTTGTCTTCGAGACGAGCGTGAAATAATGCGTGACATAACTTAACAAATAACTTTTACACATTGAATAAAAAGTGCATCACATCGCCGTCTTGAACAACGTACTCCTTGCCTTCTATTCTTAATGCCCCGACCGAGCGGCAGGCGGCTTCGGAACGGTGTTTAATGTAGTCCTCGTAACTTATAACTTCAGCGCGGATAAACCCTTTTTCAAAATCGGTGTGAATAACAGATGCAGCTTTCGGTGCTTTCCATCCCTTGTGTATGGTCCAGGCTTTTACTTCCTTTGGTCCGGCTGTAAAATAACTTATCAACCCCAACGTATTAAATCCTATTTTAATTATCTGTTCCAATCCGCCTTCGTCAATTCCGTATGAATGTAAAAACTCCTGTCTTTCTTCGCCCTCAATGCCTACAAGTTCTTCCTCTACTTTTGCGGATATTTTAGTAAATGCGGTACCTCTTTTATCAGCAAATTCTTTTACTTTTTTTACATATTCATTATCGTTGTTCAAACCGTCTTCATCCACATTGGCACAATAAATTATTTTCTTCGAGCTCATTAATCTGAGTTCCGTAAATAGTTTGTGCTTTAGTTGTTCGTCATCCAAAACAAATGAAGAAGCCGGCTTTCCTTCATTTAAATGTGTTAAAAGTTTTGCCGCAATATCTACAAGCGGTTTTAATGTTTTATCGCCTTTGATTGATTTTTGAAGCCGTTCAATTCTTTTTTCGGTTGTTTGAATGTCGGCTAAAAGCAGTTCCGTTTCAATTACCTCAATATCTCTAAGCGGGTCGATAGTTCCGTCAACATGCGCAATATCTTCATTATCAAAACATCTTACAACGTGCAGTATCGCATCGGTCTCTCTTATATTTGATAGAAATTGATTGCCCAAACCTTCGCCTTTGCTTGCGCCTTTTACAAGTCCCGCTATGTCGACAAAATCAACAGTAGAATTTACAATTCTTGCGGGATTTACAAGTTTGGCGAGTTCACCGAGCCTTTTATCGGGAACCGGTACAACGGCTTTGTTGGGTTCAATGGTGCAGAAGGGATAATTTTCCGCCCCTGCATTTTGTGTTTTTGTAAGTGCGTTAAATAATGTTGATTTTCCAACGTTAGGAAGTCCTACTATGCCTATACTTAATCCCATAAAATCTTCTTTTGTTTTTCAATTTAAACGGTAAATATACATATAAAACAAATTCTTCTCAGTGTTCTCTGCTTACTCCGTGGTGGATAAAATTAATAGAAAACCGGACCACAGAATATACGTGATTAATCTGATGACAGGAAAATACTATTTACCGGAAGTAAGAAGCTTCACTTCGGCTTTTGTAAAGGTAGGCAGGTTTATTGCCCAGCTTAAATCATAAGTAATTATTACGTCGGTTCCGGCACGCCAGTTTTTAACAACGTCTTGGTAATAACCCGATATACGCCATTCGGTATCGCCGAATAGAGTTATTGTGCCGACATTCATATCAATATTTTTAATTATAGATAAATAACCGCGAGTTCTTCGGGAAAGAGAACCGGTGTTCGTATAAATATCATCGGTTCTTTTTCTGGGTTTAAGATAAAACTTATTTCCGTTCACATACATAAATCCCTGCAAATTGTCATCGTAAAGAACAATTAAAACTTCGGACATATTTGATGTGACTAAAAATCTATTGAGTATCCATACCGAACCGTCGGATAGCGTAACAACGTTTCTGTCTACATTGTGAATCAGACCGGTTATATAAGTTACCCTGCGCATTGAGGAATCTATAAGCGTAGACTGAGAAGCGCAGGACATTAAGCCGACGATAAATAAAAGTGATACCACAAAAAATATTTTCTTTGTTTTCATTTTAGCTTATAAGATTTTTAATTAAAATAAAGATAATTATTTATACCGGCAAGTTAAATAAGAGGAACCGAATTAATTTTGAAGATATAAAATTAAGATAACATCCGACGATAATAGCCGGATGTTACCTTTTAATATATTAATTCATATTCGGAAGGAAAGAATAATTCTTTGCGTAATAAAGCATCTG
>CAZAOG010000226.1:0-2085 GCA_964486645.1 uncultured Ignavibacteriaceae bacterium
TATAATTTGTAACAAATAAAGAACTTTATCAACGGAAGTCTTAAATCTTTTCCAAATCCTCTTTTGTAAATTCGTTCCGTTTATTTCCGGTATTTAAAATAGTCTTGGGTTCAAACAGCATTACGGAGACTTCTTCTTTTGCTGCGGGTCTGTGTTCAATTCCTTTGGGAACGATTATCAGTTCGCCTTCTTTTATTTCAATTGTTTTGTCTCTGAATTCCATATCAAATTTACCTTTCAGTACGTAAAACATCTCGTCTTCATTTTCGTGCTTGTGCCAAATAAACTTGCCTTTAAATTTTGCAAGTTTAACGTACTGTCCGTTAAGTTCGCCTACAATTTTAGGACTCCAATATCCGGAAAACGATGACAGTTTTTCGGAGACGTTTACTTTTCCTGTTTTCATAATAAATAATCTGCATTTAGTGAAAAGAAGTGATTAAAAAATATTATTTCTTATATCGGGATTATGATAATTACGTTTAGCCGGATTGGATTGTAATTGAACCGCAGCATTTGTTATATCGTAATTTATAAGTACATCATAGTAAGCTCTAAGTAAAATATCGGTATAATAAATTGTCGGGTCTCCGTTGTAAACCGCTCCAATCATCAAAAAAGGTACAGGCGCAGCAATCCATTTACCCAATTCCGAGTTCGTCGGAATATCGGAAGTTTTAAGAATAAAATTATCATACTTTGCGTTGAACAAAATGTAGTTCAACGAATTTTTCAGAGGAGCGGTGTTTATCAGTTGAACTTTTAATCCTGTAAAATAATTTCCACTTTGTGAAACTGCTTCGAAATAACCTTTGGAAAAACTAAATCCGACAATTTGATATAGATTACCGAGTTGATTTCTTAAATAACTTCCCATAGAACCACCGCCCCAGTAAATAGGATCATTTGCAACGTGTCCGTCGTGCGCCCAAATTGCTATCTTAGAGTTTAAGCCGAACAAATTCGAAATCCAAACGGCATTATCGGCCATATATTTGTCACGGTAATTTATGCTGTAATCAGAATGAGTCGCCGAATAAATAACATCGTTAGCTTGTATTAAGTTTACGACTAATTGCCTTACCGTTTGATACTCAAAATCTGATGATTTGGAAATCAGTTCATTTTTTATTGCAGTAATTTTAGTCAGTGCATCATTAAGACTGTCGGCTATTTCTACTTTACGATTCCGAGAAATATTTTTATAGTAACTACTAACCATAGCCTGTGAAGTATTTCCGATATTTTTTATCATTTGTATCGCGGGTAATATTTGGCTTACAAAAGCGGGTTTAACCCTGTTGAAATATTCAAGGATTAAATCGGGCTGGTACGTTAAATTCTGACTGTCAAACCCTATATAATGAATTTTGTTTGCTTCCGGTTTTCCAATATTATATTGTCTCATCCATTCCAATAAATCCTTTACTTCCTGCGTCCTCCACGTCCAGAAATGCATTTTAGTTGTCATTAAATAGTTTAAGTTGCCTTCACCGTTAGTTACATATCTGTCAATATAAATCGATTCGCCCATATCGGCTTCAAATCCGAAAGCTTTAAAACCATAGTTTTCGACTAAGTATTTGAAAATTCTGTGCTTTAACTGGAAGAATTCTTTGGTACCGTGGGTAGCTTCGCCCAGTCCTACAATTTTTGCATCTTTTAGATATGATAAGGGCGCTAAGTCGTTGCTGCCAAGTTCCGGTGATGCTCCGTTTAACGGGTATATAATAGCATTTAGGTCTTTAACAATTTGTGTGTTTAAATTATCTGTGGCAGCACCGATTTTATCCTTTATTTCAGGGGGCTCGGTAGGACTTTTACACGAGGGAAGCAGAATGGTTAATAAAATTAGTATAGAAGATAAAACTTTTAGTTTCTTCATTGTATCACCCCGAACTTAATTTACCATCAAAAACATTTTTGCTGATTGACGTGTTCTTTATTTTGAGAATGAACAAAGAGTGCCAATATTATTCCATCAATTAATATGATAATAATTAGGCAATTAAACAATACTGTAAAAAAAAATTAGCGATTCGGGGGCAAAATAATTTCAATTCTTAAACCGTTGAAACGGTTAAC
>CAZAOG010000227.1:0-2070 GCA_964486645.1 uncultured Ignavibacteriaceae bacterium
GTTTTGCTATTTAAAAGTTGTTAACTGTTTTAAGTATGGTTATTCTGTTTGAGGAAATCTTCGAGGTTTGTACGGTATGAACCATACCCTTTTATGGCTCAGGGTTCAAAGCCAGCCAATCGGAATAATTTTCCCGGGTGATTACTTTAAAATGTGAATCCGGATAAGCCTTACTCCAGGCTTTGGGAATTTTTGTTTTGGATTCATTCCATTTCATTTCAAAGGCATAAAGATTTCCCTCTCTTTCTTCAATTAGATCTATTTCCTGCCGGTCGTAGGTTCTCCAGAAATAATTGTTAACGAGCATTTTATTGTAACTTTGAAATTTGATCCTTTCGCTGATCATATAATTTTCCCAAAGAGCGCCGACATCATTCCTGATAGTTAGAGGATTGAGATTTGCAATGACAGCATTTCTAATTCCGTTATCGTAAAAATACCATTTGGAACTTTTTACAACTTCTTTCCTGAGGTTTCTGCTGTATCCTTCCAGCTTAAAAAGGATAAATACTTTTGTCAATAAATCGAGATATTTCTCAACTGTATTTCTACTCAATTGTAATTTTTTAGCCAATTCATATAATGAAACTTCACCACCGATTTGAAAAGCTATTAGGCGCAGCAGATTAATAATTTTGGAAGAATTTTTAATATTTTCGAAAGTTAGAATGTCCTTCAATAAATATGAATTAATTAACTCTTCAAGATAAGACGATTTATCTTCGAGCGAGTTCATTAAATATAATTCGGGGTAGTTGCCATAAATCAATCTAGTGTGCAAATTATCTCTTCTATCGGTTACGGGTTCAATATCGTATAATTCTTTTTCGGATAAAGGATAGAGTTTCAACGTTATTTTTCTGCCGGTAAGCGGTTCGCCGGAAGTATTTTCCAAATCAAATGCCGAAGAGCCGGTTGCAAGTATTTTCAGCTTATCAATTTCGTCTACCATTAGTTTTAATATGCTGCCAATATCCGGGACCTTCTGCGCTTCATCAATAATAAGTAATCTCTTGTTTCCCAACAGATTCTTATAATTTCTGACCGTCTTTCTCTCAAGAAGATCAAGGGTTGAGATTTCTTCTCCGTTTAAAAACAAATATGGCTCTGCTACTTCATCCATTATTTTTTTTATCAAAAAAGTTTTTCCGACGCGTCTTGCGCCCAATAGAACAACCGCTTTTCCCGGCTGCAGAGACGATAAAATTCTATTAAAGAGTATTCTGTTAATCATAATTATGTTAATATGTTTATTGTACTGAATGAATTTATATAAATACAATCAATTTGTTGATGGAATTTATAAAAATTACAACAATCAAACAAGTTAAAATCTACTTTTCAGCGACTCGGAGTCTAAATTTTTGTAGAACAGATTGGTAATCTGTTCTACGATAATTCGTATTAATTCAACCGGAAAAATTTTATTTCCTTGATGTCGAGGAATGGTCCCCGACAATAGAGAAAAAGCCGCGAATTCGCTAAGCCGGGATATGTATGTCAAGATTTCTTAAAAGGAAATTATTGTAATTCAAAATTATGGTCATTTAAAAGCCAACGGACACGAAGAAATAACTTGCTTAATGACGGCGAAGTCAAATGACATAAAACAATGTTTGCAGCTTGCTGCGCTACGAATTATGAATAAGTAGAATCTGAAATTTATCATTCAACATTCTTAGTGCCCTTTGTGCCTGCTCTGCGTTCTTTGTGGTAAAAAGCTTAACCGCAAAGTTCGCAAAGAATTTCGCAAAGAACACAAAGCAATACATTCCGAACTAAATTTTCTTCTACGATATTAAAATAATCTTATGGATAATGTTGCAAAACGTACCTAAAAATTCAAAAGTAGAAAGTAAAAAGTAAAAAGTATGAAGTATTGATATATTTAAAGAAATCCGTAAATTTGTAATTCAACAATTAGATTTTCAAATTTATATCTTTTAGCTTTTTTAGTTTGAAGCACGAAGCTTAAAGTCTCCGACAATCAAAACCTCGAATGTTTTGTTATTTAGGTTGTTAACTGTTTTAAGTGTGGTTATTCTGTTTGAGGAAACCTCAAGGTTTGTC
>CAZAOG010000228.1:0-2060 GCA_964486645.1 uncultured Ignavibacteriaceae bacterium
AGGCGTTTCGGCAAAGGCAGGCCTGCCTTCACGCAGGCGTTTCGGCAAAGGCAGGTATAAAAAAGGTTGATTATAAGAAAATCGGGTCAATTTTTTGAACAAAAACAAAATATAATTTTGTTGAATATATCTTTTTAGAGCAGACTCATTTATATTTAAATAAAAAAAATAAGTTATGATAAGATTTTTAACGGCAGGCGAATCGCACGGAAAAGCATTAACGGCTATTGTTGACGGCTTTCCTTCAAATTTGGAAATAGATAAAAACTACATCGATTTCCATCTTAAAAGAAGACAAGCAGGTTACGGCAGGGGAGCAAGGATGAAAATAGAATCCGATCAAGTTGAAATATTATCGGGTATACGTTTCGGACTTACTCTCGGCTCGCCTATTTCTTTATTAATTAAAAACAAGGATTGGGAAAACTGGTCCGATAAAATGTCAATCGGTAAAACAAATGTTAAAACCGAAAAGATCACAATCCCAAGACCCGGTCACGCGGATTTAACCGGTGTTTCAAAATATAATTTTAATGATATTAGAAATTCAATTGAACGCTCAAGTGCAAGAGAAACTGCGGCGAGGGTTGCCGCGTGTACGGTTGCAAGAAAATTTTTAGAAGAATTCGGTATCTCAATAGGAAGTTATGTAGAAAGCATCGGCGGTGTTTATTCATCATCCGAAATAACGAAGAACCTCTTTGAAAATAAAATCAGAAAGGATTTTAATGCTTGGAAACTTTCGGAAAAAGCCGATAAAAGTCAGGTAAGACTTTTAAATAAAACGGATGAAGTAAAAATCATCAGAAAAATAAAAACCGCAAAAAAGAAAGGAGATACTCTCGGCGGAACTTTTATGGTAGTGGCTTCGGGTGTGCCTGCAGGATTAGGAAGTTTTATGCAGTATGACAGAAGACTTGATGCGGATATCTCGCATTCCATTATGTCGATACAAGCGGTGAAAGGTGTAGAAATAGGCTTGGGCTTTGCTTCGGCAGATAATTACGGTTCAAACTTTCACGATGAAATTGTAATTAAAAACAAACAACTAACAAGAAAAACAAACAGAGCAGGTGGAATTGAGGGCGGTATTTCTACAGGGCTGCCGATAATTGTAAGAGGAGCTATGAAACCGATTTCCACTTTGATGTCGCCGATAAAAAGTGTGAACTTAAAAACCAAGCGTGCAGTTGATGCGAGAAGAGAAAGAAGCGATTTTGTAGCGGTTTCCGCTTGCGCGGTCATTGCCGAATCCATGCTTGCTTGGAGTTTGGCTAAACACTTTCTTTTAAAATTCGGGGGTGATTCGATAGAGGAAACAAAAAATAATTTTAACAGTTACATAAAAAACATAGATAACAGATTAACCAATAATTTTAAGAAGTAGAAAAATGATAAATATTAAAACTCTTATATTCAATCCTTTTGATGTGAACACTTTTATACTTTGGTCTGACAACAACAAAGAGGGAATTGTAATTGACCCGGGAATGTCAAATGAAAAAGAAGAAAAACAATTTGATGAATTTATAAAATGCGAAGGAATTATTTTAACGACAATGCTCAATACACATTGCCACATTGACCATATACTCGGTTGCAGATATGTTAAAGACAATTATTCGGTAGAATATTTAGTCCCGGAAAAGGACCTTTTGTTATTACAACATTACGATAAACAGATGGCTATGGTGGGCGTAGAAATGGAAAAACCGCCCGCTCCGGATAAACTTATTGATGAGAGTGATAACATTTCGGTTAACGGTGCGGTAATTAAACCGTTATTTACACCCGGGCACACACCGGGCGAAATGTGCTTCTACTTAAAAGATAAAAATCTCTGCATTACAGGTGATGTACTCTTTAAAGGAAGTATAGGAAGAACTGATCTATGGGGCAGCGACACGACGGCAATTTTTAATTCCATCAAAACAAAACTTTTAACTTTGGATGACGGCGTTACTATTTATCCCGGACACGGGGAAATATCTACCATCGGTGAAGAGAAAGAAACCAATCCTTTCGTTTTGGAAATTATAAAATAGTTTAAAGGAAGTATT
>CAZAOG010000229.1:0-2040 GCA_964486645.1 uncultured Ignavibacteriaceae bacterium
CCTCGAACTTCGTTCGAGGCTATTATTAATTCAACTGCTTCGCAGTTATGGGTTTTGCAATTCCCGAAAACTGCGGGTGACATCATGAGATTCCCGATATTTCCAAAATATCGGGAATCTCCAAATTCTATAATTAATGAAATAGACGGGTTTGCGGAGCGAGGAGGCTGCTCGCTTTACAAGAATTTGGAAAACCCGGTCCGTCAGCTGACGGACCGGGTTTCTTTATTTTACTGTCTTGGTTGAATGTTGCAGCTACAGTTTATTTAATTACATTATATTTCTTCGGCGGATGCCTGTGCTTTGTTCCCTGTTCGTATGAATACGCGAACTTGATTAGTTTCGGCTCGCTGAATAATTTACCAACAAATGTTAAACCGGTCGGCAAATCTAAACTTGTAAATCCCATAGGAACCGTTATGGCAGGGAAACCGGTTTGCGGCGAAAGAATTTGACTGTTGTCTCCGTCAGGACTTTTCATATCGCCAATTTTTCTCGGCTGATTGCTCCAGGTCGGGTAAATAATTGCATCTAATTTGTACTTATCCATAGCTTTAATTACCGCATTTCTGAATGCCATATTTTTTGCAGTGTGATATAAATCCAAGGCGGGCGGTACTCTCTTTTCCGGCGGTATATTATATTTTAGTGCTTCAACTATTGATGCCTCAGATGCAGGAAGATACAAACCGGATTTATAAATTTCTTTCAGTGTTTTATAAGGAAAATTCTTTCCCTGAGATGCCAAATAATTGTTTAAATCGTACCGGAACACGTTGCGCCATATATTTTTTGTGAGTTTTTTATAATTAGGTATATCAAACGGGTCAACAATTTCGGCTCCGAGTTTTTTCAAATCTTCTATAGCCTGCAATGTTAATTTCTTTATTTCGGGGTCAATGGTTTCTGTATCGATATATCTTCTTAAAACTCCGATGCGTGCACCTTTCAAACCGTCCTTTATTAAAAATTGTGTATAATTTTTAGGTATTTTTCCCACGTTGAGTTTT
Organism: uncultured Ignavibacteriaceae bacterium; assembly: GCA_964486645.1. GTDB lineage: Bacteria > Bacteroidota > Ignavibacteria > Ignavibacteriales > Ignavibacteriaceae. The sequence continues at coordinate 1,011 of CAZAOG010000229.1, forward strand.
GTAATCGGGTCAGCCGGATCGTAACCGGCAATTACTTGAAGTATTTTCACGGCATCTTCTACGGTTCTTCCAAGAGGACCGCCGATATCGTTGCGTAAAAAAAGAGGGATTATCCCTGTCCGGCTAGTCAGTCCCATTGTTGAACGAATTCCCACTAAACTGTTGAACGATGCTGGTCCTCTTATAGAATTCCCTGTATCCGTGCCCAGACCTATAAGTCCAAGATTTGCCGCGACGGCAGCAGCAGTACCTCCGCTGGAACCTGCGGGAACTCTTGTTAAATCATAAGGATTACGAGTTATGCCGGCTATTGAACTTACGGTTACAACATTACTGAAAGCCCACTCCGCCATATTGGATTTTGCCAGCACAATTGCACCCGCTTCTTTAAGTTTTTTTACCTGGTATGCATCTTCGGAAGGAACGGCTCCTTTAAGCGCCAAAGAGCCGCCGGAAGTTTGTAAGCCTTTGGTATCGTAGTTATCTTTTACAATTATCGGAATGCCTTGTAAAGGAAGAAGTTTTCCGGTTCTTTTAAATTCTTTGTCTAATTTATCCGCTTCTTTTAAGGCATTGGGATTTATAACAACGATGGAATTCAGTCTCGTAGATCGATCGTAATATTTAATTCGTTTAATGTATGCTTCTACTAATTGCCTTGCTGTCAGATTACCGCTTCGCATTGCTTCGTGTACATCGGAAATAGTTGCCTCAATTAAATTGAATTTTTGAGTTTCCTTTTTTTGCTGAGAACAGCTTAGCCCGATGACAGATACAGCAAAAAGGAGTATCGATAAAACAACAGTGTTAAAATATTTTTTAAACATTTTCCAACCTCTTAATTCTTACTTTACCAACATCATTATCTTCGTTTTGACAAAATCTCTCGTTTGGATTCCCTAAGAATAAACGACGAAACCAATTAAACCGTCAATCCCTCTCAAATTAGACGCCATATATATTCTACCAGATATAAATCTCTTCACTATTTTTTTTTGTTTTCGTTAATTAGTATCTAAAAAATCTGTAA
>CAZAOG010000230.1:0-2033 GCA_964486645.1 uncultured Ignavibacteriaceae bacterium
GCTCATGTTACGCAGAACATTATCCGTCAACCGACGGAAATTGCCACGACCTTTACCGGAGAAATCACTTTGTGACAGGTCGTGGAATAATTAAGAAAAAATCTAATGGTTTTAGCCACATTTACACATACTCTTTTTTTTCGAATTCACTCAGTAACAAAATAATTATTTTGTTAAGCAACTTTTTACCGCTTAATGTATCTTTAATATAAACGCATACAAATTTGAAAAGAAATGGTAAAAATATTGTTGAGTTTATGCTGATTTATAACCGGCATAAAACGAAGGTGTATAATTTCACATTGCAAATGCTGAAAGATACGGATTTGACCAAAGACGTGGTTCAGAATGTTTTTATGAAATTATTCTCAAATTTAAATAAAATAAAAAATAAGTCGAGCATTCAATCTTGGATATTCACAACAACACGAAATGAAATTTTTACGGTTTACAGAAAAAGGAAAATAAGAAATGAAGTCAATTATGATTTAACTGACGAGCAATTTTCTATTTTGACGGAAAATCAAATTACCGAAATGTATGAAAAGAAAGAATTGAAAGAATTAATATTGAAAAATTTAGAACAACTTCCGCAAGAGCAAAAGGAAGTTTTTTTATTGAAGGAATACGGACAACTTAGTTACAGAGAAATTGCCGGTTTATTAAAAATTGATGAAGGTCTTGTAAGAAGCAGGCTTTACAAAACACGGCAAAAATTAATATTACTATTATCAAAAGTTTTATAGAAGGATAAAAAAATGAACACGAAAATGGAAGAAATAATCAACAAATATTTTGATGGTGAATCATCGAGAGAGGAAGAAATGTTTATGTTTACGAAGCTTTCCACAGACGAAGAAGCCGGGGAATATTTCAAATCTTTGAACCTGCTGAAAAACACGGTTGAAGAAACGAAGGAAGATTTTCCTAATGAACTTGATGAAAAGCTTTTGTTATCTTTAACCGATATGGAAGAAAACAAGCATACCATTCGGAAGTTTTTTAGTCCGTCTGTGAGTATTGCTTATGCTATATCGGTGATTTTATTCATAATTCTACTTTCCTTTCGGGCTGAATTATCCGGTTATAAAGAAAAACTGAATTTACAGATTCAGCAAGTAAATTATCAAAGTAAAATGATAAATCTGCTTTTTAATTCGCTTCCCCCGGCAGTAGTCAGAGCCAATCTTGAAAACCCGATAATTATTAAACCAAAAATATGAGGTTGTTATGAGTAAGAAAATAATTGTAACATTTATGCTGTTAATATTTTTCGGATGTAACGAAAAAACTTCAAAAATTGAAGTGATACCAAATTATAATAATGTTTATTTGAACGAATCGATGGTTACGGAAAAAGCAAAACCTATCGATACAAATTTTTCGAAGGATATGATCAAATCATTTAAACAAACTCTGAAACAACTATTATCAGAGGAAAACATAAAAGAAAAGGTTTTTATACTTGATTATGTCCTTTACATAAACGAAAAAGGGAAGGTGGATAAAATTAAAGAGGAGGGATCAATTAATGAAAAAGGTATATTTATTCTGTATGATTACAATAAAAAATTCACCGAACTAATTTTACCTGTAATTGAAAAATGGAGTTTTATCCCGGCAAAATTAAATGGAGAGCCGGTTAAATCAAAAAAAACAATCAGAGCAAATTTTTTACTTAAAGATGGAAAATTAGTAGAAACAAATTATGAGAACACTTATTTTGTTTCGGTAGAACAAATGCCTGAACCTATTGAAGGTTTTTACGCAATACAGAAAAGAATAAAATACACAAAGGCTGCTATTAGGTCCGGTATTGAGGGTAAAATTTATGTTTTAGCCTATATTAATTCAAAGGGTATAGTAACAAAAGCTAAAATAATTAAGGGACTCGGCTACGGTTTGGACGAAAGTGCATTGAAAGCGGTAAAGGCTACAAAATTTAAACCGGGTAAACGAAAAGGAAAACCCGTTAATGTTCAGGTGTCAATACCAATTGTTTTTTCATTGAGAAATTAAAAAGAGAAGTTGTT
>CAZAOG010000231.1:0-1986 GCA_964486645.1 uncultured Ignavibacteriaceae bacterium
GTTACCCACTAAAAACGAACCCCGAAGATTATTTGAGTATTAATATAAGTAATTAGAGTAATAATTAACAAATAAAATATTTAATTCTCTTTTTTCTAAATTATAGTGTATAATATTTATAAATGAAAAACAAAAAAACAGAAATAATGAAATGACTATAACCTAATAGCTTATATCATCTATCTTTCAATATCGGTTTGTATGTTCTGTTAAAAGTTGACTATAAGTCTACCTTTAACTAAATTATTGAACATATTATTCATTTAGTTTATATAATAGTATAAAGGTGGGTTATGAGAACTCCCAGAATGAAAAAATTAAACCAACTTATAATGAATTGGCCTAAAGGGACAGTAAGGCTGACCTCCTACTTACATAAGTTAGGTTATCCGAAAGACTCGGTAAATAAATATGTTAACAGCGGATGGCTTGAATCACTTGGGTACGGGGCTTTTAAGCTTGCGGGAGATTCTACCGGCTGGGAAGGTGCTCTTTTTGCTTTGCAGTCACAAAAAAAGTTAACAATACACGCAGGGGGCAAGACTGCACTGCAATTAAAAGGATATGCACATTATCTAAATCGAAAACATTCAACTATCTTCCTCTTCGGTTCACCTCAAGATCATTTACCTAAGTGGTTTAGAAGTCAAGATTGGTACAAAACAATAAGTTACTTTGCAACCAATTCATTAGACTACTCCAATAAAATATATTTTAGTGAATATACTGAAAACGGTATCAACATAAAAATATCTTCGCTGGAATTAGCAGCATTAGAATTATTATTTTTAGTACCTCAACATCAAAGTTTTGATGAGGCTTCAAAGTTAATAGAAGGATTAACAACATTAAGACCCAAATTGCTGCAACAATTATTAGAGAAATGCAATTCCGTTAAAGTTAAGAGATCGTTTTTGTTTATGGCAGAAAAACATAAGCATCCTTGGTTCAAAGAGTTAAACATAAAACGGATCAATCTTGGCAAAGGCAAAAGAATGATAGTTAAAAACGGAACCTTTGACAAGAAATATAATATAACAGTCACAAAGTAAATGATTAAAGATAATTCTTATTATAGACAAGCAGAACTTCTGTTACGCATTTTACCGATAGTAAACCGTGAGGATGTTTTTGCTTTAAAAGGCGGAACGGCTATAAATTTTTTTTACAGAGATTTACCACGGTTATCCGTTGACATAGATTTAACATATTTACCTTTGAAGGACAGAAATACATCATTACAAGAAATTAATTATAGGTTACTTAAAATAGAAGAGGAAATACATAGAATACTCCCAAGTTCTAAAATAGCTCACAAACAATTACCGGAAAACAAATTAGTATATGGATTGTTAATTAATAATCAAGATGCCATAGTAAAAATCGAACCTAATACAGTAATTAGAGGTAGCGTTTTCTCAACTGTTGAAAAAACATTAACTACAAGAGCAGCTGAGATGTTTGAATTAAGTTTAAGTGTTAGATCTCTGTCCCTGGAAGATGTTTATGGTGGGAAAATTTGTGCAGCTTTAGACAGACAGCACCCGCGTGATTTGTTTGACGTTAAGTTGCTGCTTGATAACGAAGGACTGACAGAAAAAATAAAGAAAGCCTTCATTGTATATTTAATTAGTCACGACAGGCCTATAGTTGAACTTTTAAACCCCGGACTTCAGGATATCACAAAGATATTTGAAAATGAATTTGCAGGTATGACCTTGCACAACATTACTCTTTCTGCCCTAATAGAAACAAGACAAAACCTGATAAGTTTAATAAAGACCTCGCTGACAGATCAAGAAAAACAATTCTTATTGTCATTTAAGAATAAAACTCCTAACTGGAGATTATTAGGAATGGACGGAATCGAGAACTTGCCTGCCGTCAAATGGAAATTACTTAACTTAAATAGAATGAGTATTAAAAAACATAAACCAGCTTATTCCAAGCTTGAAAAGTATTTGCTTGGATAATTTGGGCACAAAA
>CAZAOG010000232.1:0-1961 GCA_964486645.1 uncultured Ignavibacteriaceae bacterium
ACCGCAAGAGCGATTCATTGGTTTTTATTTATTTGAATCATTGCTGTCCGAAACAATTTAGAAATGCTCAAAAAGTTTTGAAAATTATCCATTATGTATAGATTTATACCACAATTTGAAATAATCACTCTTAGAAATTAAATTATAAAAAACAGCTCCGTTAGGCTTGCCTGCGGCAGGCAGGAGCGAAATAACGGTAAAAACTCAGTAAGAAATCAGCACAGAAGCTCCATCGGAGCGATATTATGGAAAATAATGTCGCACCTACGGGTGCTTCAGGTTTCTTCTTTGTATCATTACTTTACCATTATGTCGCTTCTATGAAGCTGTTCATTAATAAACCTTTACTTTCACAAATCATTTGTTTATCTCAACGTTTCGGACAGACGTGATACATACGAAACAACTACTTTACAGACTCAAATTCCTACTCCAAAGCACCGATTATTAATTCTTCACTAAATATTTTAATTCATCTCGGATTCCCGAAATCTCTTAACCTTGAAACAGCAGAGACGTAAATTAGGGCTGCATTGTATTTGAGACAATCTTGTATTAAAAGATTTCGGGAATCTTGTGTTTCATAATTATAAATTAACCACAGCCATTAAATATCCCCAAGTAGAGGTATCCGTTCCTTTCTTTTCTTTAAAAATATCTCCGGGAGAAAAGAAGGATAATCCGCCGACAAATTTAACTTCTTTGCTGTATTTGAAGGATAAAGTAAGATCTACTTCCGAGCCGAAACTGTTGGAAGTGCCGCCGTTCAATAACGTATAATCTTCGTTGGAATTGAACAAGTGGTATGCCGCGGAAAAAACAGCTTTTTGAAACGGAACAACGGAAGCTTTACCGTGAATATCCAATAAACCGAGTCCGAAAGTGTTTTTGGGAATATTTATAAAATAATCCATGTAACCGTAAAATTTATGATTTGTGGCATACAGCGTGTTGAACACTTTATACTTGGTCACATCCTTGCCGTCGTCACCGCTTAGATATGCTATTCCGCCTCCAAGTGCGGGTTTATTCTTTGTGTTAAAAGTATAACTGAAATTATAAGCAGCCATAAATGCCGAAATATCCCGGAAAGAATTTTGTGTACCTAACTGATATGCGGCATCAAGTTCATTGTAGAAACCCTTACCTTTTTTCTTGCTGCCCACAAAAATACCGATAGTGTAACGGTTAAAGTCTATTTTAGCCCTGCTTTCACCGATAATAAAAGGCTGTATTTTCAGATTGGCAATACCTTTAATATTTCCGTAAGCGGAATACACGAACATATCCAATGAATCTTCGGCTAACCCGGATTCAATTGTACGCGCTAAAATAAAATCCACGTCAACGGATTTAGTAACAAGCTTTAGCACGGAGCCGTCAAAGCTTCTGCCTACATTTGACCAGCCTACAGCCCCTATTAATCTTTGTGATCCGTAGGACAGCTCCATTCTGCCTACTTTAAGACTAAGCGGTAAGCTGAAAAATTTATTTATTTTGAAATATGCTTGATGCAAATCCAAATTTGCCGAATTAGCCAAAGTGTTGAACTCCGTTCCGAATTTTCGGGAATCTTGAATTTGTATAAATCCGCTCAGGTTTTCGGAAGCGGAAAAAAATAATCCAAGCCTTGTGCGGAGTTCTGTAAATGTCTGCACTCCGGTATTTCCGTTAAAGTCTTTGTTGTCGTATTGAAATCTTGGTCTTATTTGAGCGTTAACTTTCACTTTTTTTTGAGCAAAAGTAAAAACACTAAAGATTAATGAGAGGAAAAGGAATAAAAATGTAACTTTTTTCATGGCTGCCCCTAATAATGTTAGTTAAATAAAAAAAAATTATAAATCAGATTTATTTGTCTTAATATAAATGATTTTTCAATTATAATCTAATTTATTGACAAATATCTAGCGATTCGGGGGCAAAATAATTTCAATTCTTAAACCGTTACACCAAAGGCGTAC
>CAZAOG010000233.1:0-1932 GCA_964486645.1 uncultured Ignavibacteriaceae bacterium
TAAGAAATTCCTTTTCCATCTGAAGCTTTACACAACAAATATATAGCTATAAATGACTTCCTTCAATAAATTTTGTCTGAAAAAAACCTATACGAAAGATTTACCCAGTTAATAGTTATTGAGATTTTTTTGAATTAAGAATTTTTTAATTGTTCCAGAAATATCTTTCCCTCAAATCGTTATGCCAGGAAGGAAGAATAACTTTATCGTGCTGAAGACGCCCAACAACAATTCCTGCGTGAACACCTATTTCTTCAGCAAAGTGTAATATTTCCTTTTTATAAAATTTACCTCGTTCAATAAATTTTTTATATTTTCTTGAAGATATTAAGTTATCAGAAGCGAATTTATCAGCTTCATCTTCAAGATTTCTGACTATAAAATCAACCTTATCACTTTCAATAAAAATTTGCTGTTTGCTATGCAGTAATATATGACCAAGTTCGTGTAATAAGCTGAACCAGAACATATCTGCCCATTTCCCTCTAATTGTCATTATTATAACAGCTTTATTTTTATTCAGCCAGAACGAAGCACCATGAGCATAAGTTTTAGGAAAATGCGGGATAATGATTAATGCTACTCCTGCATCTGAAAACTTTTGTTCAATTTTACTTTGAAACTTTTCAGGGGATGTTGTTGTCATTTTCCTAAGTTCCGATATTAAGCTCTTCAGCTTTGCTGCATCAAATTTGTTGGTTTCAATTTTATATGCTTTTTTTTCTCCTATCCTCAACCATGAAATAATAGCTTCGGGAGAGACTTTATAATTTTTGTTTATATTTTGTCTAAATAGAGGTTGATAACGTCTTATATTATCTATATTGGTAAGTGAAGTGACACCCAAAAATTTTTGCAGTTCTTCCACTTTCTCAATTGGTTTAGTCTTCCTCACAACATGACCTAACTTAGCAAGTTGATTATAACAAAATTTTGTAATTAAGGGGATTTCCTTTTTCCTCTTTAACTGTTCTGTTTGCTCCTGCAGTCTGGCTAATGTAAGGCGATACTCCGATTCGAGACCTGTCCATATATTAGCAGAAACCCCTGTAACTTTTTCAAGCTGCAATGCTGTATCGGGAGTAATTGCTTTACCTCCTTTAAATATAGCACTAAGCTTAGCAGGCGGTCTGTTCATCCTTTTTGCCAATTCTTCTTTCCCCATACCAAGGTCGTCCAAAACCTCTTCCAGAAATTCACCCGGAGGAATCGGCAGATCGCTATATATTTCTTTAATCATCATAATGTTTACTAACCTCCTCAATTTTCACTATTTCAAACTTTTCCCCGTGAAGAGTGAAAATTAATCTATAAAAGCCGGTTAATTTTATAGCCCATTCTCCCTTTCTTTTACCTTTTAGAGGATGGCATCTTAAAGCACGAATTGAACTCAATTGTTTTATGTTTTCTGCCTTTTTTATAATACCTATTCGTTGTATGTATTTCCTGCCGACTTGTTCACCGTAAGCTGAAACGGCAAGAGCGGATTTTTCATATTGTTTCTTAAGTGTATTTGTTCTAAACCGGATTTCCAAATTATTCCCTAAAGAATGATAATGATGTTTATTTTACCTTTAGGGTAATGTAAATATATACATATATATATAAATATACAAGCAAATAATTTTACCCTTTGGGTAAAGAATACCTTATTTTAAAATATTAAAAAATAAAATAAATTGTTTATATATTATCTGCAAATTAGAACCATCCTCCTTTATATTAAAACAAGCCTGCCTTCCGTAGGCAGGTTCAACTGTTTTAATTTTTAAATATAATATGTAAGAATATAATTTTAAGTTTTCCGGTAGAGCAAAAGTTAGCTTTCACTCATATAAACGAATCGGCGATTCGTTCTACATTTCTAATCAGGCACATACACATTTAAAAAAATACTCTATTATATATTTCAGTTAATATTTTAGCATAAAG
>CAZAOG010000234.1:0-1867 GCA_964486645.1 uncultured Ignavibacteriaceae bacterium
GCCCTGTCGCCGCGGAAATTAAAAAACACAACGCTGTCGTCGTCTTTAATTTTTCCTACCGGCTGTTGATTATCATCCACAATAACAAAGGAATCTAAATACTGGTCGATGATATTTTCGTCTTCGTTATAAAATGTTTTTATCGCTTCCGATGCCGAATGGAAATTTCTGCCGATTCCTCTTACGTGGGCTTTCCAGCCTCTTTCAACAATTGACCAGTCTGCGTTGTACCTGTCCATTGTAACAATCATTCTTCCGCCGCCGGATGCAATTTTATAATCGAAGTGATTTTTTTGAGAAATGTTTTCCAGTTTTTCTTCCAATGGAGTCACATATTTTAATGCGGATTTTCCCGGTACATCTCTGCCATCCAATAAAATATGAACTCTTACTTTTTCAATTTTTTCTTTTTCGCACCTGTCAAGCAAAGCAAATAAATGTTTTATATGGGAGTGCACATTACCATCAGAAAGAAGACCGATAAAATGAACGGTTCCACCTTTCTTCCCTTTTTCGGTAACATTCCTCCAAATTTTTGTTTCAAATATTTCACCTGTTTCAAATGCTTTGTTTACAAGTTTAGCACCTTGTGCAAAAATTCTTCCGGCACCGATGGCGTTGTGTCCCACTTCGCTGTTGCCCATATCTTCATCAGAGGGAAGCCCTACTGCTGTGCCGTGGGCTTTTAATTGTGTGTAAAGTTTTGATTTGAAAAGTTTATCCAATATTGGAGTATTTGCTTTGTAAACGGCATTACCTTCGTATTGTTTACCAATGCCTACTCCGTCCATTATAATAAACAACAATGGACCCTTTCTGCTGTTAAAGCTTGTCAGTTTTTCTAATTTGAGTTCCATTTGTAAAATAAATTTGTGTGAATAATAATAATTTTAATAATTAAGATAACTGGATTAACTCAAAAAAGCACTTATTTGTAATCCCGACTTTCATTTCAAATCGCATAAGTGTCAACTTAATAAATGTACATTCCAATCAATATTTATAAGATTGTATTGGTTTTAGAATAATTTGATTATTTTAAATGTCATCCCTAAAGGGATTTTAATTACTAATTGACTCAATATTTTTATAAATCTTACATCCCTAACGGGATTTTTATTTCATCATCCCAGGGGGATGAAATAATTATAAATACAGAACGAATAAATAGGACAAAATGCCGTAGGTATGATATAATAAAAATGATAAAATAATTAAGAAAAATATAATTTTTTTATAAAATGACTGTCAATTATTAATAAGATTTGAGGTGATTTTGTTTGTGTAGTTGCTGACAAGGTTTATCGTGCTGAGAAATCTTTTTGTAAAATATTTCGCCACTGAATGATCAGTGGCGTTAGAGGAATATTTCTACTTTCAAAAACAGACTTTTAAATTATAGTTACATTTAAATTTATCGCATCAGTATAAGTTTTTTAGTAGCAGCAAAGTTCCCAGCTTTTATCCTGTAAATATATACACCGCTTGTAAGATTGCTTGCATTAAATGTAACATTATATTTACCTTTTGTTTGAAACTTATTTACAAGCGTTTTTACTTCTCTTCCGAGTACATCATATATTGTTAATATAACAAAACTGCCCTTTGGAATTGAATAGCTGATAGTTGTTGAAGGATTAAAAGGATTGGGATAATTTTGATAAAGAAGAAAGTTTGTGGGCGTTCCATTAAAGTTTTCTTTATTATCAACAGAAGTGACACCGCCATTTGTAGTATGTAAGATTGTACCATACCACCCCACCGCCCAGCCGTCGTTTTCGTCAATGAAATCTATACCATAAAGATTCAGGTGTGTGTTACTAAATTGGTCTTCCCAGTTATCTCCACCGTCTGATGTGCCATAAAT
>CAZAOG010000235.1:0-1825 GCA_964486645.1 uncultured Ignavibacteriaceae bacterium
GGGTTCCCGGACTTTTGTCAAGATAGTCCGCTACTCCGTCGCCGTCGGTATCCAACGGTACGCCGTCTTTATCTACTTTTACGCCTTTAGGGGTTCCCGGACTTTTGTCAAGATAGTCCGCTACTCCGTCGCCGTCGGTATCCAAAGCACAACCGAATTCGTCAACCTTTACGCCTTGCGGAGTATTTTTACATACATCTTTCGAATCGATTACCCCGTCGCCGTCGGTGTCTTTTTCTCCGCCGAAAAAATACGAGAGTGATACGCCCGTTGAAAATACCAAATCGATGGCATCGCCGGAATTTATATCGTCAAAATAATCATTGTTTGTACCGTTACCGGCAAAAACACTACCGAATACGTTCAAACTCATTTTATCGGATGTCATGAACCTGAGATTTAAATCTACGTTGGTTGCCAAGGTTTGATTGTCGTACACACCGGCTGCAAAATTGGGCAGATTGTTGTCTCTTATATCTTTGGGATAAAACCATAAACTTGAAATGCCGGCAGATAATGTTGCATATATTTTCGGACTCAATTGAAATGTAACTTGAGGTCCGGCGCCTATGTAATTAAACGGTGTCCGGAACTCTTTGTTAACCCCAAACCCATCCTTACCGTTAAATATGCCTCTGGCACCGAAAACTCTGATACCAAAAGTTATATTTGAAGTCGAAGGAAAATTATATTCAAATGAACCTTTAAAAAGAGAACCCAATTTTATGGTTTGATAATCAGTTGCTGCGGCGGTTACACCGAACCCCAAAGAAATAACAAAACTCCGCGAGAAATTGTTATTATTTCCGCTGCTGCTTTGTCCCAAATTAAACTGAGTTAAACCGAAAATTAAAAAAATCGTTAAAATTAATTTTTTCATTTTAATACCTTCATAATTATTATTTACAAACTTCAGCAAAAGAAAAATTTCAAGTCATCGGCAGGTCGGGATAAATATATAAGTAGTATAGAAAAAAAATTTCGATTCTCTGAAAACCAAGAATATTTAAGGGTTGAGTAACGGAGTTATAGATTAACGATTTAAATTAAACTATACGGTAAGTTTTTTTCCCTCCCGTGTAACTTGAAGAAATAATGACTAAATGTCAATAAGTTTATTTTGCAAATCCTTTAGAACTCACGCTTACCTGCTTTACTTTTGTAACTGCTTTAAACGGTCTGTTCTTTGAATAGCCCAACCAACCTTGTGCAGCCCAGGTGTTTATTTTCAAAGGACTTTTTTTCTGCGGAATAATTTTGGTATGCTTTACAATAAAAACATCGTCAATGCAAAATTTAATTTTCACTTATGCCAGTCTGCTGACCTGATTTTATCAAACTGAACAAGACGTCTCCAAGTCCCTTTTTTTATGTTTATCATATCAAGGTATGAAAGTCGTGTATCCAGTGTATTAGACACAACCAGCAATTCTTTATCATCTATAGACCAATCACCGGGGTAATATTTTAACCCTGAAATACTGTTCACCAGCACTTGCCGTATGCTTTTGCTTTGAATATCAAGTATTTGAATCTCACCATCGGAAGAAAATGCTAACTTTTTACCATCGTTAGATAATTTACCGAATGAAATAACACCTGGCATATCAATAAACCATAACAGATTTCCTGATGTATCTACACGGGCTATTCCATTAGTGGTTACATCGTTTGAGTTAGGTTGTACTGAAAAAATAATTGACTGATCAGAAGGATACCATAAGTAATATGCTATAGCTCCGTATTGTGTTAGTCTTTTAATGTTTTTACCGGTATAAAGTCAAACTTAGTTGAAATTCCATTAGAAGAGACTCTCATAATTTAA
>CAZAOG010000236.1:0-1794 GCA_964486645.1 uncultured Ignavibacteriaceae bacterium
TGAAATAATAAAATGAAACAGAAAAAAATAATATTAAGGTTAAAAATATTTCCTCAAACGCATTTTTGATTGTTTTACAAATGAATTCGGTTTTTCTTATTTCCCGATCAAGACTTTTTATCCTAAAGCTTTTTAGTCTTTAACGAAATAAGATAAATAGTTACACCGACGGCAATTAAAATTAGAATGATCTTGCCATACATAACATCAAGCACATAAAAAGCCGAAAAGCTGATTGTTATCCACAGAAAAGCGATGGATGTTATTTTTGTCCTTAATGACAGACCTGTTTTATCACGAAAATTTTTGATGTAAATTCCAAGCCACTTGTTATTAAAAAGCCAACTGTAAAATCTCGGTGAGCTTTTACCATAACAATAAGCGGCAAGCAAAAGAAATGGTGTGGTTGGTAAAACAGGTAAAATTATTCCCAGAATTCCCAGGATAGTAAAAAAAGTTCCTGCGATAATTAATGCGTATTTTAAAATCTTACTTGATAATTTGCCTTCGTTTTTAAGACCATTCTTATGAATTCCATTATTATTTTCTTTTAAAGGAAAATTAAAATTTTTACGAGGGGTGTTCGATTTCATATTTAAGTCCGGCTCCCGGATTGCTTTTTCGTTTTGTTTTTATTTTTGAAATTTCCTGCATACAACAATTCTCAGTTTATTTATACACCTATAATTTCTATACATCCTTACCTTTCTATATGGAATTTAGTTGAAGCCGTGAACAAATTTATAATAATCTCGTATAAAAAACATTTATCCACTGTTACGGTACCGGTCATAACAGTCTAAGCAGATAATTTATATACCGACTTCCGGTTACCGGTGGTAGCCTCAATCATAAATTAGTGCTCGAGAAATATATTTGACAGCTTGCTTTTACCATAACCATTTGAGCAATACGGGTATATCAATTTCAAAATACGCGGAATAATGTTTATTAGCAAAATAACCAATGTTTAAGCTCATAATTAAAGTATAAAATTATTTAAGGCTGTCACGGTGAGATCCCTAAAAAACTTTTCGGAGCGGACGGTGACAGCATAATTAAAACCAAAACATATACCGCATTGTTTACAGCACTATGTTGATTTACCGGTTATACTGCTTTTAATAATGATATCTGCATTGAACAAAATCAATTTTCTCATTATTTACAACATATACAATGCGATGTTCTTGAGTAATCCTTCTCGACCATACCCCACTTCCTAAATAACGAAGCGGTTCCGGTTTACCAATTCCCTCAAAAGGATTTTTAATTATTGCTTCAACTAAATCCAATACTTTCAGGGCAACTTTGCGATCAATCTTCACCCAGTATGCTAAGTCTTCCCTAAATTCTGAATGGAATATAGTTAGACGTTTTTTTGATGTTTTATTTTTCAAGACCGAATTCGTGTTTTAAGTCTTCTAATGATTGCGGAATTCCTTTTCCTTCTTGAGCTTTCAATAATGATTTTAGTAATCTTTGTGCATTTTTAGGTGAGCGAAGAAGATGGGTTGTCTCTAAAATACTTGACAGTTCACTTTCTGAAATCATAGCTACATTTTCAGCGTTTTTACGATTAATTATTACAATTTCATTATTACGAGAAACTTTATCCAATAATTTTGCTAAATTGGCTCGAACCTGTGTATATGTTAAACTAACTGACATTTTAATATTCCTTTTTGTTGTACAGTAATAATGTACAACAAAATTTTAACATTATCAATATTCTTAGGCTAAATCAGCAATTCAGAGCCAAAATTAAAATTACCCAAAAACAACACGTTACGA
>CAZAOG010000237.1:0-1792 GCA_964486645.1 uncultured Ignavibacteriaceae bacterium
GTAAATGCTTCGGGAATAATTTCTTTTAGTTTGCTTAATTTATCTTCGGTGATATTTAGCGATTTGCCGTCCATAAATTATTAATTTAATTTAAATCTTTTCATTTTTCAATAAAAATAGTTTGTGTGGGATAGGCAAACTCAATTCCCAGTTTTTCAAACTCTTCAAATATTGTTAAGTTTATCGATTGCTGAATGTCCATGTATTTTACATATTCAGAGCTTTCCACATAATATACAAATTCAAAATTCAGACTCGAATCGCCGTATGAAGAAAAGTGTCCTCTTTCATAAGTTGCATTTTCCTGTTCGTCAATAATTTTTTCAACAATTCCCGGAATTTGTTTTAATATTGATGCTTTTGTTTGGTAGACAACCCCCAAATTAAAAACGACCCTTCTTCTTGCCATTTTTTTGAAGTTGTGAATTCGTGAGTCGGTAAGATCCGTATTTCTAAAAACCAAAAGCTCACCTCCCAAAGATCTAACTTTGGTAGTTTTAACTCCAATATATTCAACCACTCCTCTTTTATCGCCCACCACAATATAATCTCCGATTTCAAAGGGACGATCGAAAAATATTACAAAGTAACTGAACAAATCTCCGAGTACAGCCTGTGCCGCAAGCGCAATAGCAATTCCGCCGACACCCAATCCGGCAATAACCGTAGAAATTTCAAAACCAAGGTTATCGAGTAAAAACAGAAGACCGATTGACCAAATTAAAAAAGTAACAATGGATGATATTCCCTTTAACTGCCTTTTCCTTTCGAGTGCGTATTCTCTTTTGTCCATATAAATATTAAAAGCATATTTAAGAACGGAGACGAATACTTTGATGAGAATAATGGTTATAATAATTACCGTTATAACTTTAATTGAATTCGCTACTTTTGGGTTGAGCGACAGAGAGTTTACGGCAAGAAGAAAAACTCCCAAGTAAATAACAGGCATCAATGATTTTTCAATTTCCTTGATCAAAAAATCGTCTAAATCCGTTTTGGTTTTTTCAGACCATTTTTTTAACCTGGACAATATTACTTTTTTAAAAATTATTATTATTATCAGCGAGCCTAAAAATATTCCCAAGGCAATAATATATTTTTCAAAAGTGTTGCCCAAAAAAGATTGATTTAAAAATTTATCCATATCACTTAATATTTAAATTGAATATTTGTTAATTATTTCTTGCGGTATTCTAACCGGTCTTCCGTTTTTAATCGATACCATTGTATAGGTTAAATAACCCTGTGCAGCTATTTTATTGTTTTCTTTTTTAACTATCCAAAAGTTAACCTTGCACTGGGCTCCGTTAACCGAGTCCATCTGCGTGCGGACAAGAATTTTATCGTAAAGAGTAAGAGCGCGTTTATACTCTATATAAGTTATGCTTACAACCCAACCGTAACCGAGTTCCTCAAAATCCTTAAACGACATTTTATAATACTTGATCATTTGTTCAAACCTTGCCGCAAGCACATAATCCAAATACTTTGTGTTATGTACGTGATTGTTCAGATCAATATCGTCGGGACGTATTGCTATTTCGGATTCGAATATGGAATACATTTTACCTGTTTAAATTAACGGAAGTAAATATAATAAATCTTTTGTATTGCGAAACGCTGTTTCGCCTAAAATAATAAAAAACAAAAACACGATTTTTTTAAGAAATCGGGTTTTTATTATTTTTTTAATGCAGGTTTTCCCTTCAACCCAAGAGTAACGTTTGCCGAATTGCCGTTAATAAAATTACCGGCTGACAATTCCTGTGATGGGGGGTTTATCAAATGT
>CAZAOG010000238.1:0-1758 GCA_964486645.1 uncultured Ignavibacteriaceae bacterium
GCGTAAAAGTAGACAAAGACGGCGTACCGTTGGATACCGACGGCGACGGAGTAGCGGACTATCTTGATAAAAGTCCGGGAACCCCTAAAGGCGTAAAAGTAGACAAAGACGGCGTACCGTTGGATACCGACGGCGACGGAGTAGCCGACTACCTCGATAAATGTCCCGAAACACCCAAGACAGACAAAGTAGACCAATACGGATGTTCTGTCATACCTCCTATTGTTTTTGGAGCCGATGCTAATTTTGCGTTCAACAGTTCTAAACTGTTAAGAAAATCTGCTGCCAAACTGGATAATTTGGCGGATAAAATGAATGAAAACAAACAATATATTGCAGTTGTTGAAGGTTATTCGGATGCGGTAGGTTCCGCTAAATATAATTTGATTTTATCCGAACGCAGAGCGGAAAGTGTTGTTAACTACCTTGTACGCAAAGGTGTTGACAGAAACAGATTTAAAATCCGGGCTTTCGGAGAAGCTAATCCCGTTGCACCGAATAATACCAAGCGGGGAAGAGCTGAAAACAGAAGGGTTGTAATTAAATTGATGCAAAGAAATTAAATAAATTGTTTTGTAAAAAAATATTTTATTGACTTTATTTTAACAAATAATTTTTCAAAATTTTGCGGAGCGTGCGGATAAAATAAATAAGAATTAAACTTTTAATTTTCAAAAGGAGATAAAAAAATGAATGAAAAAGTGAAAGCCTTTTCGGTTTTCATTATTCTTATTTTGTTTTCTCTTTACGGCTGTGATCTAATTACGGGAAGTTCCGAAGAGGAATTGACGACTCAAAAAACCGTTATATCTAATAATGTAGAATTTTCCCTTTCGATTGAAAAAAATATTTATTCATTTACGGATTCACTGAAGATTGAATTTTCAGTAAAAAATATGAGTTCCGCAGCCAAGATATTCAATTTTAGTAATATGCAGCAGTTAGGGTTCAAATTAACTGATGAATCCGGTGATGTTAACCTCAGTTATCCTTGGATAGTTTTACCCGCAACAAGCCGGCTTACACTTCAGCCTGATAAATCGAGGAAATATTCAATTACGGTTCCTTTTAAAAATTTTCGTGGCAATTATATTGTAAGCGGAAAATATACATTGTCCGTTTACTTACTAAATAACAATTCGCCGGAAGTGAGTCTTATAATTAAAGTTATATAGAAACGGTTCGGAGCTTAATTTTACGCGGGACAGATTCATCAATTAATTGATGCATTTAAAAATTCTTTTAGATTATTATTCTAAAGATGATTTATAGATATTATCAAAATACTTATCGTCAAACACTTCCGGGTTGTGGTTTGACTTAAAAGATGATTTATAGATATTCCTGTACATCATTTGCCTTTGCACAATCAAGTTGTGGTTTGATTTAAAAGATGATTTATAGATATTACAGCACAAACAAGCGGAACACTTGTAATAGTTGTGGTTTGATTTAAAAGATGATTTATAGATATTTTCATCAATCATTTTGTCATATAAGGGATTGTTGTGGTTTGATTTAAAAGATGATTTATAGATATTGATAAAAAATAGATACAACTACGATATACCGTTGTGGTTTGATTTAAAAGATGATTTATAGATATTAAGGCGACTACTCTTATCAAGCGCGGTTCAGTTGTGGTTTGATTTAAAAGATGATTTATAGATATTAAGAAGCGGATTGTGTCGTAAAGGAATTTAGTTGTGGTTTGATTTAAAAGATGATTTATAGATATTTAGGCTCGTTAGTATTGAA
>CAZAOG010000239.1:0-1733 GCA_964486645.1 uncultured Ignavibacteriaceae bacterium
AATTTTGATAAACTTTAATCTAAAAAATCAAAAATAAATATTGTTCTAAAACTACAAATAAAAAATTCCAAGAAAATCTCAAGAGCAGAAATCCAAAGTATAAGACCCAAAATTTTTAACTTCTTTTTAGGTACTTATTTAGTACTTGAAGCCAGAAATTTACTTCTTTGACGTACTTCATTATTTGGAATGCGGATTTGTTGTTTGTATTATATTCGGCCTTGACGCATTGTCTTATTCAATAATACCTTTTTATCAAACTGATTGCCTGTGAGTAATAACCCCTTCCAAATAAATTTAAGTGATTAAGCACGTGATAAAGTTTATAAATATTATCTCTGTAATTGTATCCGTCTTTCAAAGGGTAAGTTTCGTTGTAGGAGGCGTAAAAACTTTCACCGAAACCTCCGAACAATTTTGTCATTGCAAGGTCTGCTTCCCTGTGTCCGTAATAGACTGCCGGGTCTATTAAGCAGACTTTCCCGTTTTTGTTAATCATATAATTTCCGCCCCAGAGGTCGCCGTGTAGAAGGGAAGGAGGTTCTTTGCTGCCGGATAAAATCTTTTCAACGTTGTCTTCCAAAAACGAGATGCCTTTTCTCAGTTCATCGGTAGCGTAACCATTTTTCTCTGCCAATTTAAATTGAAATAAAATTCTTTTATTGAAGTAAAAAAAAGTCCAGTCATTTTCTTCTTTTTCGTTAGGGATGTTCATTTGTTTTGTAGAACCGATATAATTGTTCTCGTAAAAACCGAACGAAGCGGCAGTGAATCTGTGCAACTCTGCAAAAGACCTTCCGAAGTCTTCGAAGAAATCTTTTTGCTTTGTGTTTCCTTCTATAAATTCCAGTAGGATAAACGAATCTTCAACCGCAATTACCCGGGGTATGTCAATCACCGACGGCTTTGCAAGTTCTTTCAGTCCGTTAGCTTCCTTTCCGAACATATCGGCAGGGTGTGAAAGGTTTACTTTTAAAAAAAGGTCTCTTTTGTCATCGAGCGTAATTTTGTATGCATCGCTGATGCAACCGCCGGATACGGAAGATGAAGAAATGATTTTTGAGTTTGTAATTTGTTCTATTTTATTTAAAATATTTTTATTCATTTTCACTTATTATTTTTTCCAGCAATTCTTCGCAGGCATCTTCCAAAATATCCAGTACTCTTTCAAATCCTTCTTTGCCTTCGTAATACGGGTCGGGTACTTCATCTACTTTATTTGTTCTGCAGAATTCAGTCATCTTGTGAATTTTATTTATGTATTTTCCCTCAATATCCATTGAAGTAATATCCCGGTAATTTTCATTGTCCATAGTAATTATATAATCAAATTCTTCAAAATCTCTGTCGGGATTAAATTTTCTTGCAATGCTTGTTACCTCATATCCACGTAAACTTGCGTGCTGTTTCATTCTCATATCGGCAGGCTCGCCCGTGTGCCAGCCCATTACTCCGGCGGAGTCAACAGAGACATTCCATTGCAGGTTTTTATCATTGATTTTTTTTGTCATTATTGCCTCGGCTGCGGGGGAACGGCAGATATTACCGAGACAGACAAACAGTATTTTTGTGTTGTTCATTTTTATAGTTAATTCAAGAATAAAAATTAATTAAGATGTAAATGTAAATTAAATTGTCATAAAAAAACCCGATTTCTTAAAGAAATCGGGTTTTAAAAATAATAAGGAATAAAACATTATTCGCTTCCCATAATTGTTACAACAACGGTTCTT
>CAZAOG010000240.1:0-1698 GCA_964486645.1 uncultured Ignavibacteriaceae bacterium
AAATTGTGGTATAAATCTATACATAATGGATAATTTTCAAAACTTTTTGAGCATTTCTAAAGTGTTTTGGACAGCAATGGTACGAGTTACATTTGCGCAAAACAATCTTCAACGTTTCTTTCTAACAGTACTTTTGAGAGAGACCCAAAGTATAAAAGATTGTTTTGAACGGATGTAATGTTTTTTAACTCACAAAACGCAAAGATTCCCGATATCTTTTTCAAACATTATGGAAAACCAAAGACAAAATATCTTTTCAAAATACAAGGAATGCTGAAATTACAGATATCGGTTATCTCCGATACGGCAGGCAATACAACTTAGAAAAAACGGAAGTTTGCGTAAAATAAATATTTATTCAAGTTAAATTTGAAATAAGTAATGTAATCTTTATTTTAATCATACATTATTTGAACAAACCAAGCAGCTAAATCTTTAAACCAAAGAAAAAAACAGAATTAGTAAGGGGATTAGGAGTTACCGCAGCAATCATGATTGTTGCCGGCTCAATGATAGGTTCCGGTATTTTCAGAAAACCGGCTACTATAGCGGGACAGTTATTATCGCCGGAGCTTTTAATTATTGTATGGGTTTTGGCAGGAGTGATAACATTTATCGGTGCGCTAACTAATTCTGAAATAGCCGGAATGATTGATGCTACAGGCGGACAATATGTTTATCTAAGAAAAATGTACGGAGATTTTACGGCTTTCATTTACGGATGGTCCATTCTTTCGGTTATGCAAACCGGAGGGCAGGCAGCCATTGCTTATGTGTTTGCAGAATATTTGGGTTATTTCATAAAATTTCCCCAATTCTCCGAATCGGTAAGTAATTTTCACTTTTATATCCCCGTGGTCGGAAATATTTACCCTTTAGTTAACTTCGGTACTAAAGCAGTTGCAATTCTTGCCATTGCGTTCTTAACTATTGTTAATTATTTCGGAGTTATTTTCGGAGGCGTTGTTCAAACAATAATTACATTTATAAAAATTGCAACGATTGCCATTCTTTCAGCCTTGCTTTTTTCTTTCGGTAGCGGAAGTTTATCAAATGTATATACAGGATTTCAGGTTCCCTCTATTGTAAGCAACAATTTGATTGCAATAATGGGTTTGGCATTAGCCGGTGCTTTTTGGGCTTATGACGGTTGGAATAATGTTACTTTTGTAGCGGGAGAAATAAAAAAGCCTCAGCGAAACGTACCGCGTGCATTGTTATTCGGCACTCTGATTGTTATGGCTCTTTACATTATTGTTAATCTGGCTTTTTTATACGTTTTACCGGTGAATATAATGGCTAAGTCTCCATTGGTTGCAGCTTCGGCGGCACACGTAATCTTCGGCAGCAGAGGTGCGGACATTATATCAATAGCCGTAATTATCTCAACCTTCGGTGCACTAAACGGAAGCATTCTTTCAACTGCACGCGTACCGTTTGCAATGGCACGCGATAAATTGTTCTTCAAAAAATTAGGCAAAATTCATCCTAAGTACGGAACACCACATACGGCTTTGTTAATCCAAGGACTCTGGGCTTTTATGCTCGTGCTTTCAGGTTCTTTCGACACTATTACAAATTACGTGATTTTTGCCTCATGGTTATTTTACGGACTTGGAACTTTCGGAGTATTCGTATTAAGAAAAAAAATGCCTGATACTTTTCGACCGTATAAGGTTTGGGGATATCCGTACCTTC
>CAZAOG010000241.1:0-1694 GCA_964486645.1 uncultured Ignavibacteriaceae bacterium
TTCCGTCAATTCATATTCTTCCATTGGTAGACGTGTTTGTTCTTTTTCTTTTGTTCTGTAATAATTCGGCATCCAATTAGAACAGATTATCATTAATGCATTTGCAATTACTCTATCATCAAAATTCTTAGTCGACGGGTCTCTGTCTTTCCCTTCTGCTTGCATCTGCCCTTTTGCATTACGTACAAACGTCAAACATTCCGACCAAAACTCTTTTTCCGAATCTTCAAACAAATTTTCCCTTATCCATTCGCTTAGTGTATTAATCATTATCGGTTTTGATTGTGAAGTGGTTTTCCACCCCAGAATGTTTTTCTGTACTCCATAACCTTTTTGGTATGTATCTCTGTAATACTGATTCAAACCCAAATGGTAACTTCTTGATATAGTTGTAAGTCCGTGATTGTTCATTTCAGTACAAAAGTATATTTTCTCTTTCAAAAACTTTTGTATTTTCATTTGCTCGTCTGCAAGCATATCGGGGTCAATATGCCCTGCCCAAGTCAAACAAACCTTGTTCGTACGTCTGTCCAAAACCTTAATTATACTTCTGTCGCCTTGATCCAAACCCTCTGCAACATCACAACCGGCAGCAAATACATTGTATTCATCATCATCCAAAACAATTGTCTCTTGAATTTTGATGAATCCTTTTGGGTTTTCAACAAATTCAACTTTTCCGCCGTTCTCAACCAAATCACCCACACATAACGGCTTTTTCGCTTCAAACAGTCTTTTGGAACATATATTAACATCAAATACCGGTCTTCCGGTCGTTAAAAATGCTTCTTCCGGCGTTGAAGGATACTCTTGTTTGAATAGTTCCTCATCCCCGTTGCATTTGTTTTTGATTGTATATCGTCTCCAATTGAGCTGTTCTAATGTTAGGTTATATTTTCTTTGCAAGCCTTTTTCATAGTCCGTTAAAGTGTTTTCCGCTAAAATTTCTCCATTTTCAAGCTTTTTGCTGTACTCCGGCAAGTCAAACCAAGCCAAAAATATAGGTGTATAATCGTTTTCGCCGCTAATAGCACCTTTCCAAGTGTCGTAAAACCAACCTCCGATACCATTTGCAGTACTTTCTATCACTACCATCGTGTTTGGTTCGTCCGGCACTGTTTGTAAAAGCGCCAACATCGATTCTTTCGCATTACGCCAAAAAGCAACTTCCGTGCAGTGAATATCTTGATTAGTCGATGAACGTCCTACTTTTTCGCCGGATTCAGCAGAATATACCTTAATTTCAGACTTTAATTTTTTATAGCTTAATTTTTTTTCGTTGGAATGTTCCAAAATAGGCTTAATCGGGTCTGGTAAATATTCATAAAATCTCTTAAACATAGCGAATAGATTGTTACTTGCTTCTTGTTCGTGTCCTATTATCACGGCTTTTCTGTTCAAATCAAAAGAATTTCTTTGGAATATCAATCCTTCAACCAATGTAGAAACACCTTCTTGGCGTGCTTTCAAAATTATTAGCCTTACCGGTTCACCTTGTAATTTTTCATAGACTTGAAGTATTTTCTTTTGCGCGTTATTCAGCACAAACGGAACTATTTTGCCTTGTTTGTCTTTAATTTTCAAAAAATTAAAAGCAAACTTTTTGAAATTTTGTATGCCAGAGTAAAATATTTTGAATTTTTCGGATACCGTCATTTCATACCCATTAGAAAATCTTCAAATGTTTTGTCTGT
>CAZAOG010000242.1:0-1692 GCA_964486645.1 uncultured Ignavibacteriaceae bacterium
TTCCGTCAATTCATATTCTTCCATTGGTAGACGTGTTTGTTCTTTTTCTTTTGTTTTTACAGCAGCTTGTAGTTCATTCGCGAGATAACGGAGCGCGTCGCAAGCGTGATCGTTCTTCTTCGTTGGTTCTTCGGGCATATTTTTTTCTTGTCCCGGTCTTAACTGCTTAAACCGATAATCACCGATTTCACGTAAAGTATTTTCACATTTTTTTGAAATTAGAAGTTTGCCTTGTTTGAAAAGTTCATTAACTCTATTGATACCTTGTGGAACATTATTATTCGCGGTTTGGAAATATAATCCGTTTTCTAAAAACTCATCCCAAACAGAAAAACCGTCTCGTTGTCTGTTTTTTGTTGATGGGTCAATAAGTAATGTGGTATATTCTTTCTTGTAAGGTTTGATGCTTTTTGCTATTTCGGATACAAGTTTCCCAGATTCATAGTATTCATTGTATACCCTCGCTACTCCGTCAAAGTCCACCGCTGCAAATAACACCGCAGTTGGATTCCGAAAGCCATAGTCAAGTACGATATAATATTTTTCACCTTCTTGAGGCTCGTAATAGTCGATAGTATTGTTAATTTCATCAAATTCATTGTATACCAAGCCTTCAAAATCGTCAAAACTGCAATGGACGTACCGTTTCACCCAATTTCCCGGCATTTCCAAAAGACTCTGAACGTAATCTTTCGGCAGATAGATATTTTCTAATGTTGTTGCTACAAATATTTTGTAATTTTCACTCGGAGTTTTCAAAAACCTTTGCCAAATCCAATCGTGTCCGTTCGGGTTCATAGCGCCCACAAAACATCTCCTTGCTATTTGCCGCCTCAATCTACCGGTAATAGCAATAAACATACTTTCCGTAATTTCTTCGCACTGGTCGATGAATGCAGCTCCTAAATTAAGTGATGATATTTTTTTGATAGCCTCGCGCGATTCATCCAAATTTGTATAATATATTACAGTCCCGTTAGCAAATTTGATTTCACGGTCTTGTTTGTTGTGGTCTACGATTGCGGGTTCATATATATCGAGAAATTCTTTCAATGTTGTCGATTTCAACTCTTGTAAGTCTTTTCTTCCAAGCAAAATGTAATTGTTGCTAATAGCAATATCTTTTGACATTTCTAAACACAACGCTGTTGTCTTCCCAGTCCCCCAACCGCCGGCGAGCATTCTATATTTCACATTCGAGATATGAAAATCCTTTTGAGTCGGCAATGGATCGCCTGAAGGGTTTTGAACACTTACAGGGTAATTAATGCTTACATTCATTATTATCAGAAACCAAATTTTTATTAACAACAAAATTTATATTTCCTTTTATGTTTAAATTGCTTTCTCTTTTTCGGGCTTTATAGTAATCGGTGAAAGCCTTAGTTGCATCAAGCCTTATCTTTTCATCTTTATGCGTGATAAACTCCTCAATATTCTTTTCAATCTGTTCGATGATTAAGTTTGTTCTATCGACCCCGATCTTCTCTTTTAACAGCGTAATCTTATGTTTCTTCCCTTTTTTCGCCAATCCCCCTTTCCTTCCTTTTTCTTGAGCTTCTTTATGTGTTAATTTGCCTGACATCGCTTTTTATCGCTTTTAATTATTTTCAATCATTCAATCAAGTAAACAAATAACAAAAGTCAAGAGGTCACTTAATTTTTTTTATCTTTTTTTTCTTTCAAATTTTC
>CAZAOG010000243.1:0-1678 GCA_964486645.1 uncultured Ignavibacteriaceae bacterium
TTGGATACCGACGGCGACGGAGTAGCGGACTATCTTGACAAAAGTCCGGGAACCCCTAAAGGCGTAAAAGTAGACAAAGACGGCGTACCGTTGGATACCGACGGCGACGGAGTAGCGGACTATCTTGATAAAAGTCCGGGAACCCCTAAAGGCGTAAAAGTAGACAAAGACGGCGTACCGTTGGATACCGACGGCGACGGAGTAGCCGACTACCTCGATAAATGTCCCGAAACACCCAAGACAGACAAAGTAGACCAATACGGATGTTCTGTCATACCTCCTATTGTTTTTGGAGCCGATGCTAATTTTGCGTTCAACAGTTCTAAACTGTTAAGAAAATCTGCTGCCAAACTGGATAATTTGGCGGATAAAATGAATGAAAACAAACAATATATTGCAGTTGTTGAAGGTTATTCGGATGCGGTAGGTTCCGCTAAATATAATTTGATTTTATCCGAACGCAGAGCGGAAAGTGTTGTTAACTACCTTGTACGCAAAGGTGTTGACAGAAACAGATTTAAAATCCGGGCTTTCGGAGAAGCTAATCCCGTTGCACCGAATAATACCAAGCGGGGAAGAGCTGAAAACAGAAGGGTTGTAATTAAATTGATGCAAAGAAATTAAATAAATTGTTTTGTAAAAAAATATTTTATTGACTTTATTTTAACAAATAATTTTTCAAAATTTTGCGGAGCGTGCGGATAAAATAAATAAGAATTAAACTTTTAATTTTCAAAAGGAGATAAAAAAATGAATGAAAAAGTGAAAGCCTTTTCGGTTTTCATTATTCTTATTTTGTTTTCTCTTTACGGCTGTGATCTAATTACGGGAAGTTCCGAAGAGGAATTGACGACTCAAAAAACCGTTATATCTAATAATGTAGAATTTTCCCTTTCGATTGAAAAAAATATTTATTCATTTACGGATTCACTGAAGATTGAATTTTCAGTAAAAAATATGAGTTCCGCAGCCAAGATATTCAATTTTAGTAATATGCAGCAGTTAGGGTTCAAATTAACTGATGAATCCGGTGATGTTAACCTCAGTTATCCTTGGATAGTTTTACCCGCAACAAGCCGGCTTACACTTCAGCCTGATAAATCGAGGAAATATTCAATTACGGTTCCTTTTAAAAATTTTCGTGGCAATTATATTGTAAGCGGAAAATATACATTGTCCGTTTACTTACTAAATAACAATTCGCCGGAAGTGAGTCTTATAATTAAAGTAATTTAAATAAAGGTTCAGAACTTAATTTAATATAGGACAGATTATTCCTAAGAAATGCCTTTAGCATTAATCTGTACTACAAAAATTTAACCGCAGAGGAAACGGAGAATACGCAGAGAACACTGAGGAAAAATATCTTCTCCCTTTACTCTGTGAATCCTCGGAGTTCTCTGCGGTAAACCTTCTATTAAATCATATTGTTTTATAGAACAAACAATCCCAAAGGGAAAATTATTGATTCACGTAAATGTTATTTTTCTTCGGAGTTATTCAATACTTTACTCAATTAACTTTTGCCTTCCTTTTTTCCTGTGATCCATATTGAGCTTCTCCAAGTAATTTCATTTTCTGCTCTTATTTTTACTGCATTTAAAAATTCTTTTAGACAATTCTTTTTAATAAATTTACACAGTCCTTAATTTTATAGTTTAATGCGCCCATAGTTCAA
>CAZAOG010000244.1:0-1663 GCA_964486645.1 uncultured Ignavibacteriaceae bacterium
TGGCGTACACTCAAACGCTGAAATTGTTGTTGTTAGGTTATCGTAGAGTTTCAATATTCCGCCGTTAATTTCTGAACTTAAAAAGAGGTAACAAAATGTATTTTTCGCTAAACGAATTAAAAACTATCGAGCTTGAACTACGTAACGCGTCGATAGACCCCGATAATATTTTGGGGGAGAAAGAGAGACAGAAAATAGAGAAACTGTATGAAAATCTGCATTACAAAATATGCAGAGAAATTGAGAAACGCGAAAACAAAAAGGAGCAAAAATGAAACTATATTCACCAAAAACCCTTTCGGATCGTTACAAGGGCACAGAAGCACGCGCAAGTGTGCAACAGATTACCCTTGATATCCGTCTTGGGAAGTTAGAAGCGGAAAGAATCGGAGCGTCCTGGATAATTAAAGAGAACCAACTCCAAGATTATTTCCGCGAAAAAATTTTCAAAAAAAACAAAGAGGTAAAAAAATGAGAGACCAGATATTTCTTAAATATGACCACACATCAAACGGAATGTGTACGGTATATTACAAGTTTGATTATGCAGATTCGGGCAAGATGTATAGAATGTATTACGGTATTCAGGATGGTATTGATGAAATAGCTCTTTACGCCGCGACCAAAGACGAACCACATTGGGAGTTAGACCATAAAATTGAATTGGATAATATTGACCGTATATATTATCCTGAATTACCAAAGAGCGACTCTGATACTGATAAAATTGTCAAGGATTGGCTTTTAAAACAACATCCTTATTATAAACCATATAAAAATTTTCAAAAAAAATAAAGAGGTAAAAAAATGAAAAAATATGAAATAACAGTAAAGAGAGATGGGCAAGACGAAAGGCATTATAATTATATTTTCGCTAAAAATCTTGCAGATGCAAAAAAAGAATTTGCAAAATTAATGACTGATGGTTATAAAGAAAGCAGCGACAATACTATTTGGCTTGATGATGAACATCACGAAGCCGGTTGGTATGACGGAGACTATAACCCCCCTGAACTAATTGCCTCCGAAAAAGAAATTGAAAAAGGCTTTGATTACTTCTCCGAGGATGTTTACACCTACCGGCTGAAAAAGAAAGGCGTGAATTTTTAACATCAAAATAAAGGAGTAAAAAAATGAAAGACATATTCATTTGTAATTTCGGTTTGGGCTATTGCCCAGCCGTAACAGAATTAGATTCTAAGACCGCCAAGCGTATAAAAAACGCTGCAATAGGCTTGAAAGTTAAAATCGATAATTTCCCTGCCAGTGTAGGTTTGTTTGAACTGGTAGGAGTAGAAAGCCTAAAAGATACAAACATCTATTTCCTAAACGAGATTCAAACAACTAAATGACCAAACGTTGTGGAAACGTTGTGATTCTTTGATACAAAATATAATTTATTATTTTTGTATTAGTTCTTAAAATTAGTGACCGTACGGTGGATAGGTGAACCGGCGAACGAGTCTTAATCGGGGACAACGATTAAGGCGAGGAAGGGTGACTATCCGAAGTCTGTAAGCAAGTGTCCTTCAGCTTACAGATGTTTTTCCGGCGTGCCGGTGGAGGCTGCAATAGTAGGTTCGATCCCTACCGCCCGGAGCTCCTAAATTCAAGGGAAACTGTTTTTGGTTTCCCTTTTCTTTTTCGCTTTCCTTTCCCGTGC
>CAZAOG010000245.1:0-1658 GCA_964486645.1 uncultured Ignavibacteriaceae bacterium
TCCACATCGTGCGGATGCGGCTCCATCGGGTCCCAGAAGAAAATCATAAAATCTATTTTATTATCTACAATCAAAGCCCCCAATTGCTGATCGCCTCCCAAGGGACCGGATTTTAATTTTGTCAGTTTTACTTTTGTATCGGATTTTTTCTCTGTTGATTTTTTATTT
This sequence comes from uncultured Ignavibacteriaceae bacterium, assembly GCA_964486645.1. GTDB lineage: Bacteria > Bacteroidota > Ignavibacteria > Ignavibacteriales > Ignavibacteriaceae. The sequence goes on from CAZAOG010000245.1 coordinate 169, forward strand.
AAAGCTTCTTCTACCAACCTGCCGGTCGTACCCGTGCAAATAAGGCTGTGTGGTATTAAAGTTTCATAATTCCAAGTTACCCATTCTATCAAATCGGATTTCCTGTTGTCGTGTGCAACCAGCGCTATGTTTTTTATATCCATTTTTTCTTATCCCGAAATAATTTGTCAAGTAAAGTTAATAAATCTGATTTAATTTGTATTTTAAATAATTGTTAAATTATATAAATGTAAATCTAATTATAGTGATAACCATTAAGTTATTCGGTTAGAATGTTGTAAAAGACAAAATGTTAAACTTTTCTTAAGGATGTAAGAAATAAAATATAAATGCAAATACAAGAAAATATATCACTTAAAAAATTAAATACATTCGGCGTTGATGTTAAAACAAGATATTTTTTTCCCCTTAAGAACGATGAACAAATTGAAGAAATATTTTCATCGGAAATAATATCTCATAAAAAATTCATACTCGGCGGCGGAAGCAACGTACTTTTTACAAAAAATTATGAAGGCTTAATTTTAAAAAATTCAATTCCGGGAATTAAAAAAATAACAGAGGACAGTAAAGAAGTAATTGTTGAAGCCGGAGCCGGAGTTATCTGGCAGTATCTTGTAAATTATTGTGTGAAAAATAAATATTGGGGGATTGAAAATTTGTCCTTAATTCCCGGTACTGCAGGCGCGGCGCCTATCCAAAATATCGGTGCTTACGGGCAGGAATTAAAAAATGTATTTCACAGTTTAACGGGATATTCTCTTTCGGAAAAAGTTAAAAAAACTTATCACAAGGAAGAATGCCGGTTTGGTTACAGAGACAGCATATTTAAAAATTCTTTGAAGAGTGATTTTTTAATCACATCGGTACAGTTGAAATTATCCAAAAAAGCAAACCCGATTCTCTCTTATCAGCCTGTAAAGGATGAAATAGATGAAAGGGGAATAAAAAATCCGACTATCGAACAAATAAGCGGAATAATTTGCGATATAAGAAAAAGCAAACTGCCCGATCCTGACGTAATAGGAAGTGCAGGCAGCTTTTTCAAAAATCCTGAAATATCCGAAGAAACATTTTTAAATATAGAGAAAGATTTTGAAGATATTAAAGGATACAAAACGGAATCCGGTAAAGTAAAAATTTCTGCGGGCTGGCTGATTGAAAAATGCGGGTGGAAAGGAAAACGTAAAGGCGATGTCGCTTCGTTTGAAAAGCAAGCGCTTGTTCTTGTAAATTACGGCAGCGCAACCGGTAAAGAAGTATTGGAATTCGCCCAAGAGATAAAAAATTCCGTAAAAGAAAAATTCGGCATACCACTTAGAGAAGAAATAAATATTATTATTTAAATGTTAAGTTATTGATTTATTTGATGTTATCTTTTATGGTAATATTAAATACGGACATTTTTTTTTGTCAAGTTTTTAAAACTCTCGCTCTTTCTGGTTGAATCTACGCTGTTCGGTTTTACTCATGAATCGCTGAAGATTTAG
>CAZAOG010000246.1:0-1651 GCA_964486645.1 uncultured Ignavibacteriaceae bacterium
GATAATGAACTTATTATTATTGTTGTAAAAGTCGGACACAGAAAAGATGTTTATAATTAAATATCATAAAGAAATTAACGAAGTTAATAGAATGGCTAAAGAAGTAAAATAAAACTTTCCTTTCTTATTTTTTTTAATTTAGTTATTTTTACATATAGTTAATTCCCGCTTACATTAAAACTTTTGGAGAACAGATGGCGCTATTGCCCGTAACATTATTCGGAGATAAAATACTTAGGAAAAAAGCATCCGAAGTGAAAGAAATTGATATGGAAACCATCAAACTTATTACGGATATGTTTGAAACTATGCATAATGCACGGGGTATCGGTTTGGCTGCAAATCAAGTAGGTGCCGATAAATCCATCTTTTTGGTTGACATATCCGAAATGGAAGGAGAAGAAGACAAAAAACCGATGGTAATTATAAATCCGAAAATTATAAATAGTTCCGATGAAATAATTACCATGGAAGAAGGCTGCTTGAGCGTACCCGATATTAGGGGTGATGTCCTTCGACCGGGATCAATTACGCTTCAGTATCAAGATACCGATTTCAAAAAACATACAATAGAAACCGACGGATTGCTTGCAAGAGTTATGCAGCACGAGTACGATCATCTTCAGGGAATATTATTTACCGATTTAATCTCCGATGAGCTTAAAAAGAAATTAAAAAAACCTCTCAACAATATAAAAAGACGCAAAATAGATTTCGAATATCCTACGAGTGAAAGCGTTGATTACCAACTGATATGAACATAGTTTTTATGGGCACGCCGGATTTTTCCGTTCCATCTCTTGAGACACTAATTAAAAGCAGGCATAAAATATCGGCGGTTGTAACTGCACCCGATAAACAAAGGGGAAGAGGCAGAAAAATATCATATACACCCGTTAAAGAATTTGCGCTTAAAAATAACTTACCCGTTTTACAGCCCGAAAAATTAAAGGATGAAAATTTCATTTCGGAGTTAAAAAAAATAAACGCCGATCTTTTTGTAGTAGTTGCTTTCAGAATTTTGCCGCCGGAAGTTTTTACACTTCCCAAATACGGCTCTTTCAATCTTCACGGTTCTCTGCTTCCGAAATACCGAGGTGCGGCACCGATTCAATGGGCAATAATGAAGGGAGAAACGGAAACAGGGGTTACAACTTTTGCGCTTGCCGAAAAAGTAGATACCGGCTCAATTTACATTCGGAAAAAAATAAAAATTGAAGCTGAAGATGATTTCGGGAGTCTCCACGACAAAATGAGCGAGATAGGTGCAAAAGCAGTTTTAGAAACTGTAAATTTAATCGATTCCGGAGAATTTACGCTGCAAAAACAAGATGATTCACTTGCATCTCCCGCACCAAAGATTAAAAAAGAAACTGCAAAAATAAATTGGACAAATTCCGCCGAACATATCCACAATCAAATACGCGGACTCTCGCCTTACCCTTGTGCTTTTTTTATTTACAATAAAAAAATAATAAAAATTTATAAATCGGAATTAGTTGATGGAAATGATTTATCCCCTTCTCAAATACTACAAACCAAAAATGAATTATTTGTAGGCTGCGGTGAAGGCTGTTTAAAAATCCTTGAGCTTCAAAAAGAGGGAAGCAGAAGAATGAAAACGGAGGAGTTTTTGAGAGGGTTTAGTTTT
>CAZAOG010000247.1:0-1646 GCA_964486645.1 uncultured Ignavibacteriaceae bacterium
TCAACATTGTTTTTCTGGTATTACTTCAGTTTCTCAAAGTGTTGATAATCTTTTGACCTCTTCCAATCTCCGCCCCACGACCAACCTAATTTTTTAAATTCTTTTACTAAAAATGAGTTGGCGGTAATTGTTCCTTCAATTTCCGGGTTATATTTTGCCGTACTTGGATAAACTTGATCTTTAAAAACTTGAGGGTTTAAAAACGGGTTAATGTCTATTGCTTTGCCGGTCGCGTGATTCGAGAGTCTTTTTGTTCCGGCAACAAATCTGTAATTGAAAGCCGAGGTATTATTGTCCTCCATGCTTTTATCATCCGACCAATTGTAATAAACAATGGGAATAACTTTTGCTATTTTAAATCTCTTTGCTTCAATTAAATTGAAAATACTTTTTATATCTTCGGTTAAATCTTTGTGAACGACAATCTGTCCTTGATGCAGTTTATTATCGAAGGAATAATATTCGACCGTTACTAATCTTAAATTAGTTTTTATTTCATTCGGAAAATCCAATTTGGAAATTGATTCTTTGAAAGTGTAGTTGCAATCTATAATTGCTTTATCCTTTTGCGGATATGCGTTATTGGTATTTAACATCATAATCAATAAAAGCAAAGTAAACATTATTTGTATTCATAATTTATTAACAATTGCAAATTAAATTATGAAAATACAAATAGGAAACAAAAGTAGAAATAATATTTATGAATTTTCTAAGTAAATAAATATATTTGTTTCTACAAAAAATTAAAGGAATTAAAATGAAATTATTTATTACTCTGTTATTTTTAACTTTTACTATAGTAGGATGCACAAGCAAAAAAGAAGTGGTTAAAAAAGAATCCGGTTTGATGTTTGTAGACGACACGCTGGGAACCGGAACTGTCGCAAAAACCGGCGAATATATTTCCATTCATTTCAGAGCCTGGGTTATAAAAGATTCTACGGATCTTTTCTCGGATTGGACAAAGGATACCACCAAAACGCAATCACGTTTGGGCGATTCGTATGTTTTTAACAGACCGATAAAATATATATTGGGCCCCGAAGGCGGTTTTATCAAAGGTTCGACGGAAGGTATAGAAGGAATGAAAGTGGGCGGAACACGGACCATTATTATTCCCTCAAAACTTGCGTACGGTGAAAAGGGATTCAGAACAATTCCGCCGAATTCGGATATTAAACTTGTCGTTCAATTACTGGATGCCCGCGAGCTTACCAAAGTGGAACCATGGAAAGTTGACTCGACAAAGTACATAACCACAAAAAGCGGTTTAAAGTACATAGTTTTGAAAAAGGGAACAGGCCCGCTGCCGGATTCCGGTGATGTTGTTACCATAAATTACTCCGGTTATTTAACAAACGGTAAAAAATTTGACAGTTCGGTAGAAAGAAACGAACCGATTTCTTATCCCTTTAAAGTACAGCGTATGATACCCGGATGGCAGGAAGCCACTGCAATGATGAACAAAGGTTCAAAATACAGACTGCTTATTCCTCCGAAATTGGCTTACGGTAATAGAGCCGTAGGTGAAATACCCGCAAATTCTACCTTGATGTTTGACGTGGAAATGGTGGATATTAAAAAACCCGCGAAGAAATAAACCGTTACACCAAAGGCGCACAAGTGAAACGGTTACGCTCTAT
>CAZAOG010000248.1:0-1637 GCA_964486645.1 uncultured Ignavibacteriaceae bacterium
ACTTTGAAAACTTTAATTGTAAATGCGGTAATAAAGAATTCACCCTAACGGCTCATGAAGCGATGGTTATGAAATACTTGATAGAGAATAAAGGAAAAATAGTCTCCCGCAAGGAATTATTAGAAAACGTATGGCATATGAATCCCGATGTAGAAACACGGACAGTGGATAATTTTATTGCCCGCCTCAGAAAATATTTTGAACCGAATCCCTCAAACCCGGTTTATATTAAAAGCGTCCGCAGTGCAGGGTATGTCTTTGAAAATAAACGGCTTTAATTGATTTGCCCGTTGTTGTGGGTTGGCATTGTTATTCCGGTCTGCAGGTTAACTGCAACGTTACTATGTGTACTGAAAAAGTTGGTCAATATCGTTCAATGGCGTATATTTGAGTATGAAAATTGTAGGGACTTCCGTTTTTACAAAAAGATTGAAAGTTCTACTTAATGATGAAGATTATCGCAAGCTGCAAAATGAGATAATACTGAATCCGGAAAAAGGGAAAATAATCGGTGGGAGCGGGGGATTAAGAAAAATCCGATGGTCTATTCCCGGTAAAGGTAAAAGCGGGGGTGTTAGAATTATATATTATTGGGCAAAACATAGAGAGTTAATTTTGATGCTTTTGATTTATTCAAAAAATGAACAAGATGATTTATCAAACGCGCAATTAAAGATATTAAAAACCCTTGTTCAAAAGGAGTTCAAATGAAAGACGAATTATTTTATGAGTTACAAAAAAGCATAAAAGAAGGCGGAAAAATATTAAAAGGTAAAAAGAAACCGAGTCGTAAATTTAGTTTTGATGATCCGGATCCTAAAATGATAAGAAAGCAGTTGGGATTATCTCAAAGCAAGTTTGCGAAGTTACTTGGTATAAGTGTTTCAACTTTACAGAATTGGGAACAAGGGCGTCGTAAGCCTGATGGACCCGCAAAAGTATTATTGAACGTTGCTGCTAATTATCCTGAGGCGGTATTTAATACAGTTTTCCAATCGTAGTTGATTATCTCCATATTGTTACTTCATTGTCACGGAATGGTCCGTGACAACCAAGAAAAATTCAACTGAATGTTATCAACGACTCGTCATAACCTTCCACATTTTTATAACCGAGCAGGTTTAAAAGCGTGCCGGCAATGTTTGTAAGTCCCGGACGGCTAATACCTTTCATACTATATTCATCGTTATATTCCGAGTCATAAATTATAAACGGAACGGGATTCAATGAATGGGATGTCTTTACAATCTTTTCACCGTTTTTAATTACAAACATTTCATCGGAATTTCCGTGGTCCGCCGTAACTACCGCAATTCCGTTTAATTCGTTTATTACATTTAATAATTCACCCACACACTTGTCAACCGTTTCTATTGCAACAACTGCGGCATTTAAATCACCTGTGTGACCGACCATATCGCCGTTTGCAAAATTCAATCTTCCGAATTTATATTTACCCGAACGCAGCAGTTCGATTGTTTTGTCCTTTATTTCTTCGGCTTTCATCTTCGGAGCTTTATCAAATTCGATTTTATCGGATGGCACTTCAATATATTTTTCAAGGTCTTCGTTTATATAGCCGGAACGGTTTCCGTTCCAGAAATATGTTACGTGACCGAATTTCTGTGTCTCCGAAA
>CAZAOG010000249.1:0-1610 GCA_964486645.1 uncultured Ignavibacteriaceae bacterium
TAGGAGTTACTATTTTACATTAAAAAAGAAGCCGGAGAAATACTTCAAATGCCTGAGGGTTATGATATTTAATGACTTTTGAACCTGTTCTTTATCTTAAAATAAATTACTTACCGGCTTTTGCAACAACCACTTTTATTCCTTCGGATGAAATTACAACTATTTTCTCCCCTTTTTCTATGTAATCACCTTCGGTTACAACGTCTATCCTTTTACCGCCGATTTCTGCAATACCGGCAGGTCTTAGTGTAGTTAAAGCAATCCCTTTTTTACCTTGAATCTTAGATATCTTACCGGCAGATACGAAACCTTTGTTGGTCTTTTCAGAATCCGCTAAAATTAGTCTGTTGAAAGTGCTTACCTTGGGCAGAAATTTTGCTAATATCAAAATTAATACCAAAGCCCCGGCAAGAGCCGAAGAAAGCTGAATGATAGCGACTGAAATTATACTTGTATCCGGATAAGGCAGGTTTGTGCCCGATAGTGCAAGAAACAGTGAAACTATTACCATGATAATTCCCGATATACCCGCGATGCCGAATCCGGGTATTACAAAAATTTCGAGCACAATAAGTACAAGTCCGACTACAAACAAAACAATATCTATAATTGAAGCCAATGCCAAAATGTAAGAAGAGCCGAAGAACAAAATTAAAGCTACAATTCCGGCAGTACCCGGCACACCCCAGCCCGGGGTTTTTACTTCTGCAAACAAACCGAAAAAGCCTATCATTATAAGAATAGATGAAACGATTGGGTTGTTAAAAAATTTAACAACATCTTCTGCCCAATTCGATTCCAAATCGATAACTTCGGCATTTTGCAAATTGAATGCTTTCAATAGCGAATTTAAATCGGAAAGGGTGGTATCGGCTATACCGTATTTAATAGCTTCTTTTGAAGTTAGAGTTATTAGCTGCGTGCTGTCTACCAAACCTTTTACTACAATCCTTTCGTCAACCATGCCCTGTGCAATATCCGTTCTTCTGCCGTTTTTCTCTGCAATGGTTCTCATCTCCGAACGCATAAAAGACTGATACTTTTCGCCTACTTTTTTCCCTGTTTGATTTACTACGGTAGCTGCCCCGATCGAACCGCCGGGCACTATTACAATTTTATCATTTGACAAAGCAATTAAAGCGCCTGCAGAAATTGCACGGCGGTTTATAAATGCAATGGTTAGAATATTAGTGGATAAAATTGCATCTTTAATCTGAATTGCCGCATCTACTCTGCCGCCCAATGTATTTATTTTGAATATTATTGCTTTGGCTTTTGCTTTTTCGGCTTCATTTACAACCCTTGTTATATATGGGGCAAGACCAAGGTCTATTTCCGATTCAATATGAGCAACATAAACTTTATCGCTTTGGGCAAAATTAAGTTGTGTAAATAAAAATGAAATTAAAATTATAAAAGCTAATTTTCTCACCACGCATTCCCTTGTTTAAAAATTAATGTTTAATGATAATTAATATAAGATTCTTTTAAATAATTAAATATTAAAAAATAATTAATGTAAAAAGAGAAAAGATAAACTTGTTTCGGATAAAATTAGTTGGTTGTGTTTAAAAATAAAACGGGAGAGCTTATAACTAAATCAGACTGAG
>CAZAOG010000250.1:0-1563 GCA_964486645.1 uncultured Ignavibacteriaceae bacterium
AATTTAACCAATCACTTTAACGAATATTTAACCCCCGCAATTAATTGTCTGCCGGGTAAAGGAACGCCGACAATATCGAAATACGTTCTGTTGAACAAATTCGTCCCTTTTACATAAACACCGAATCGGTTAATTTTTTTATTAATAATAAGATCGACTAAAAAATGGTCTTCAACGTTCAATCTGTCCTCATATCTGATAAACCAATTTAAATTTGTTTTCCATAAAAAATTCTGACTTATATTAACAATCAATTGATGTTTTAAATATTCGAGAAGATATCGTGACGTAAAACGTGAACTTCTTTTATCGGAATTTAAGTAGGTATACTTTACATTTACAGTATTAAACAGCGGGTTATTTCCGAAAAGAGAGATGTTTATAAAACTTTTACGTAAATCAATACGAAAGTTTAATTCAAATCCGGTAGTGTTTACGGAACTAATATTCATAGCACGCCAAGGTGCGGTATCCGAAAGTCGAACCCAATCTATACGGTTTTTTTCTTCTCTTCTAAAAATGCTATAGTTTACGGATAGATCGGAACTTCGGAAGTTGATGCCCAATTCATAGCTTAAACTTTCTTCATACTTTAAAAGCCTGTTGCCTTGCGTAACAGGATCGTGATAATAAAGTTCCGTGTAGGTCGGTATTCTGAATGCTTTACCCAAATTACCGAAGATGTTGAGTTTGTCGGTAAGTTTATAACCTATTTCAAATCCGGGCCACAGCCTCCAGCCGACCGTGGAATAGTTATAGGCGTAACCGCTTATTTTTATTTTAATTTTCGAAAATTCTTGAAATTGCTGCTCAATAAAAACACCCCTTTTATATCTGTTATGATTCCCCAAGTTATTACTTTCTATTTTGTCGTAAACGTATTCTCCGCCCAAAAAAGTTTTTCCCATACGTGAAGAAATGTCTTCTTTAACTTGAATACCGTAAACATTCGTTTGATGAATATTTTTATAAAAAGAAGGATCAGTTTTAATTAAAACAAACTCGTCGTCGTTTCTCCGCCAATAAGCCTTTACGGATGTGTTGAAATCACCGTTTTTTATTTGAGTAGATATTTTGAAAAATTTGGTTTTGGTTTTTTCGGCTTGAAGCGGAAACCTCTGCGTGTAAAAACTGTTGGCACCAAAATTTTTATTATTATATCCGACAAAAATATCCGTTAAAAAATTTGTGCCGACAAAGGATGCACCGTATGAAAAATTTGTTATATCATATTCAGTATTATTTCTGTAGCCATCGGACCTGATTTTTTCGAAAGCTATATTATTGCTTACCCCCCATAAATTCAAACTCCCGAAAACCGAACCCAAAATATAACCGTTTCCCCCTCCTTCGGTCAGTAAGTTCAAGGTGTTTGTTCTGTTGCGTTTGGTCACAAAATTTATTACACCGCTAAAAGCATTCGGTCCGTAAAAGCTGGAAGTGCCGCCTTTAACAATTTCCACCCTGCTGATATTTTCCAACGTTAAAGGTAAATTCATATTATGATGACCCGTCTGCGGGTCAATTATTTTTATTCCGTCTATCATTATCAGGGTTTGCTCG
>CAZAOG010000251.1:0-1555 GCA_964486645.1 uncultured Ignavibacteriaceae bacterium
TTTATTTCATTGAAAAATCTTTCACCGTATCGAACGGCAGATGGTCTCCTTCATCTTTGCCGTAGTACGCCGTTTGTATTATACCTTCACGGTCTATGAGAAAATCTGCCGGCATAGTAGTAATGCTGCCTTTGAACCTGAGCGGTATATATCCCTTAGACATCCCTTTTAGCAATGTGGGCATACGATAAAACATTCCTTTTAACATACCCCGAACGGAATGTTCGATACCGTACTCTTTGTAATATTTATTGTTTTCGTCGGCTAAAATGGGAAACGGCGATTTGTGTTTTTCAGCGTGACGTTTCAGATTATCCAACGGCGAATCAAAAACAGCGACGATGGTAAAGTCGTTACCAAACTCATCAAACCGCTTAACAAGTTCGTTTACCCGCAAATTGCAAAAAGGGCAGCTCGCAAAACGAAAGAAAGATAACATGAACGGTTTTCCCTTTACGCTTTCTGTGTCAAACATCGAACCGTCAATTGCAGGAAGTCTTATGTTTTTTACTTTTGCACCGGATGTTAGCCGCATTTAATTACCTTTATGTTTATTGACAAACGGCGGATTATTTATTGCACTGCTTTTTACATTTGCCGATTACATACTTAATTAGTCTTATGCAGAATTTCTTAACTCGCTGTCAATTCTTTCTTTCAAAATAATTTTTATTAGAGATTGATAGGGGACATCTCTTTTATGTGCAATTATTTTGATGTCGTTTAGTAAGAATTCGGGAAGTCTTAACGAAATTGTTTTTGTGGAAGGTCTTAACTTCGGAAAAGAAGTTAATTTTGACTTATTCCACTCAATGAAATCCGATGAATCATTGTTAGCCCAAAATTCCCTTTCTTCTTCTTCGTTCTTAAATTTCGGTATGTTTTTAACTTCCTTCAAAGATATTCCTTCCTTTGGATTTTTATTGTAAGCTTCTAATCGCGAATCCAAATGTTTTATTTGCTCATCTGTTATAGGAAAATCTTCTTCGGATGAAATAATACTATCCCAAATATCTTCTACTATCAAAATTCTCTCGGATACACTTAATTTCTTTATATTCTCTAATGAATTAGAATTTAGTTGTCCATTCATAATTAATCACCTTCCCTCATTTTTAATATAAATATAATCCAACAAATATTATTATTCAATCTTTTGCTAATTACCCATCATAATAATAAACCGCAAAATCATTCACTTAAAATTACATCCCCTTTACATCTTTTAATTTCAAAATACTATGAACACAATTTATTAGCAAACAAATCCATTAAAGAATTTATCTTTTTCCGGCGTTACAATTTTTTATTTCAGTTCATCGGAATAGTAGTGTTTGGCTTTGTCGCGTAGATTGTAGGAAGATGACATTACCTCGCCGTAAGCACCGGTAGACTTCAAAATAATCAAATCCCCTCTGTCAGTTTTATTCAACCTTACGGATTTACCGAAAACGTCGGATGATTCGCAAATGGGACCTACTACGTCATAAATTTCTTCTTCGCCGCCGGAGGTTAAATTTTCAATTTTATGATACGATTGGTAAAGCGCGGGACG